>NZ_JAHQVH010000025.1:0-82891 GCF_019052435.1 Bacteroides sp. MSK.20.12
TTGCCCTACGCTATATAATTAAGCCCTTTCAGGGCACTCCGCAAAATTATCATTTAGCTCATTTCTGCACGGTTATGAATCAAATTTTGGTGCAGTTGCCCTGTATTTTATCTGATAAGTCTAAATATCAATCTAGTTTTTTTATAACTTCGCAGCGCGAAGATCAAGAATTAGAATTAAAATGAATCATACAGCACAATCATGGTGGTTTATCTTTTACAAAGACCAACTGCTTCTTGAGAAAAAAGAGGATGGTATATATACCGTCCCATGTGGAGAAAGCTCTCCTATTGTTATTAAAGAAAAAACAACCGTACACAATATCACTACACTGGAAGGGAGAAACTGCAAGGCTTTCTCCCTATCCTCTCCCATTGAAGAATCGGAGCAATGGATCATGATAGGGCTTCGTGCCTCCTATGAATATCTTCCTTTGTCTCATTATCAGACAGCAGGAAAAGCACATGAGATTCTGCATTGGGATATAAACAGCCGCTTTTGTTCCGCCTGCGGCACGCCTATGGAACAGAAAGAATCTATCATGAAGCGTTGTCCGAAATGTGGCCGGGAAGTATATCCTTCCATTTCCACAGCGATTCTTGTATTAGTGAGAAAAAAAGATTCACTACTCTTAGTGCACGCCCGCAATTTTAAAGGAACATTCAACAGTCTCGTTGCCGGATTTCTGGAAACCGGAGAAACGCTAGAAGAATGTGTAGCACGTGAAGTGAAAGAAGAAACCGGACTGGATGTAAAGAATATCACTTATTTCGGTAATCAGCCCTGGCCTTATCCCAGCGGACTAATGGTCGGCTTTATTGCTGATTATGCCGGAGGGGAAATCAACCTCCAAGATGAAGAATTGAGCTCGGGAGACTTTTATACAAGAGACAATTTACCCGAACTTCCCAGAAAACTTAGTCTTGCCCGAAAGATGATTGATTGGTGGATAGAACATCCAAATGAATAAATCAAACATGGAAAATATCATCAAAGGAATCCGTCAGTATTATCCGGTATCCGACAGTTCTTTGGAAGTACTCTTCAGCTATATGAAGAAAATGGAGCTTCCTAAAAAACATTTACTGATACACGGTGGAGTACTAGACCGCCACGTCTACTTTATTGAAAAAGGATTTTGTAGGTCCTATTGTTTACGTGACGGAGAAGAAATCACGATCTGGTTTTCACGCGAAGGTGATATTACCTTTGCCATGAAAGATTTATATCATAATCAACCGGGATACGAATATGTAGAATTACTGGAAGATTGTGAATTATATGCCATACGCATTGAAGATTTAAATCAGATTTATGAAACTAATATAGAAATTGCCAACTGGGGACGTGTTATTCATCAGGAATGTTTGTTGTACATGGATATTCACCATATCAACCGATTGTATCTTCCGGCTAAAGAACGTTATGAACAACTTTTACGTGAGCAACCAGATGTCATTCACCGTGCCCAATTGGGATATATAGCCTCCTTTCTAGGCATGACTCCCCAACATCTTAGCCGTCTACGGTCCGAATCTTGATTCTTTTTAATCTATGTGAATTTTTATATCACAAGAAAGCAGTACTTTTGTCAGCGAATACAAAAAAACTGATAAGTATCGTGATTAACACATTAACTTCTTTACGAATATTATTTGCCTTGATGGTATTCGGGGCACATTGTTATGTTCTGGATCCGAGCTTCGACACACACTTCTTTAAAGAAGGATTTGTTGGAGTCAGCTTTTTCTTCATCCTTAGTGGCTTCATTATTGCCTATAATTATGAAGAAAAGTTATTGGAAAAGATCACCACCAAACGTACTTTTTGGGTAGCACGCATTGCCCGCATTTATCCCCTCCATCTACTTACTCTATTAATTGCCGCATGTATAGGAGGGTATGTTCAATACAACGATATGACAGACTGGATAAAACACTTCGCCGCTTCCACTTTTCTATTGCAACCGTTCTTCCCTTCTGCAGATTATTTTTTCTCATTCAATAGTCCTTCGTGGAGTCTGGGCTGCGAACAGTTATTTTATTTCTGTTTCCCCCTCATCATTCCTTTCTTAAATAGTAAACGGAATCTATGCATCACTCTTTTCATCTGCCTGCTGGTTATGCTGACAGGTATGCATCTGACTGCTGAAGAACAAATTAAAGCATACTGGTATGTAAATCCAATCACCCGCCTGCCGGACTTTTTTGTAGGTGTTTTACTTTATCAGTTTTATCGGTCGATATTCAACAAAAAGATTTCTTATTCCACCGGAACACTATTAGAAATAGGAGTAGTCATTTTATTTTTTGTTTTCTATTTTTGTACCGCAGACATTCCCAAAGTATACCGCTATTCTTGTTACTACTGGCTACCCGTTTCTTTGGTGATACTTATCTTTGCCTTACAAAGAGGGTATATATCCCGGTTACTATCCAATCGGGTCTTAGTGATAGGAGGAGAAATCAGTTACAGTTTCTACCTGATACATTTATTTATTATACTCACATACACCCAAATGGCTACTCTGTATCAATGGCACATGCATTGGATGATAAGTGTCCCCGTCATTTTTTGCATCACTATTGCGCTTAGCTTACTCTCTTATTATTATTTTGAAAAGCCTGCCAATAGATGGGTAAAACGAATACTAACTAAAAAACAATCATAAATTAGCCCCATGGAATTATCAACAAAAACACCCCGAATTGAAGTAGTAGATGCTCTTAGAGGATTTGCTGTAATGGCCATCCTTCTGGTTCATAACCTGGAGCATTTCATTTTCCCCGTATATCCGGAAAGTTCTCCTGAATGGCTCACCATTTTGGATGCCGGAGTATTTAATGCGACATTTTCACTGCTTGCCGGAAAGTCTTATGCCATATTCGCTCTGCTTTTCGGATTCACTTTCTATATCCAGTCGCACAACCAGCAGTTGAAAGGAAAGGACTTTGGTTACCGCTTTTTATGGAGAATGATATTGCTGGCAGGATTCGCTACTTTGAATGCTGCTTTCTTCCCGGCAGGAGATGTCCTGCTTCTGTTTGTTGTAGTCAGTCTTGTACTATTTATCGTACGTAAATGGAGTGACAAAGCGATTCTAATCACCGCCATCTTGTTTTCACTGCAACCGATTGAATGGTTTCATTATATAATGAGCCTTTTCAATCCTGCCTATACCCTATCCGATTTGAATGTCGGAGCCATGTATGCTGAAGTAGCAGAATACACCAAAGCCGGAAACTTTTGGGATTTTCTGATAGGCAATGTTACTTTAGGACAGAAAGCAAGCTTGTTTTGGGCTATCGGTGCCGGACGTTTCTTGCAGACTGCCGGACTTTTCCTGTTTGGCTTATATATCGGACGCAAAGAATTGTTCGTAACTACCGAATCTCATTTGAAGTTCTGGATGAAAGCACTTATTATTGCAGCTATCAGTTTCGCGCCACTGTATTCTCTGAAAGAACAGATCATGCAAAGTGACAGCAGTTTAATTCAGCAAACGGTAGGTACTGCCTTTGATATGTGGCAGAAATTTGCATTTACGATTGTACTTGTTGCTTCTTTCGTGTTGCTTTATCAGAAGGATCAGTTCAAGAAAACTGTATCTAATCTGCGATTCTACGGAAAAATGAGTTTGACCAATTATATTTCTCAATCTATTTTGGGAGCCATTATCTATTTCCCATTCGGATTCTATCTTGCTCCTTACTGTGGATATACTCTTAGCCTGATTATCGGTATTATTCTTTTCCTGGCGCAGGTTCGGTTCTGCAAATGGTGGCTGTCTAAACATAAACAAGGACCATTGGAAACAATATGGCATAAATGGACTTGGATAGGCACGAAGAAATAACAGAAAAAAAAGAAATAGCACTGACTGAAAAATAGACTAAGAAAGCAGGCCACGAAATACACATAACTACAAACGAACAACTTACGAATATGAAACTGAACGTATCACTCTAAAGCATCAACAAAACATGTGTATCCGCAGCCTGCGGGTTGAAATTGAGATGATGTCAATACAACAAGATTCTCGCAAGAAGGATTAGCAAGTGGACTTAAAGAATGCAAAGGAAATGAAAGAACTGTGCCAAGTTGGGGAAAAAGCCCGAAAATAGGCAGAATCAGGGCTATGTATAGAGAAAAAGAAGCGCCGCCATAATCTTCGAAAAGACCATGGAGGCGCTATTTATTATTTATCTTTCGTTATCTATATCTGAAATTTCAGAAGAAACAAAATCAGATACCCAATGATTTCTTCACTGCTTCAATCTTTTCCATTGCAGCAGATTCGGCAGAAGCATAACAATTGCGGCAACCCATTTCACCCTGAACTTCCATATAGAACTTAATCTTCGGTTCTGTACCTGAAGGACGAACAGAAACTTTGCTACCGTCTTCAGTGAAATATTGAAGTACGTTAGATGGTTCCGGCATATCGATTGCAGTTACGTTACCTTTATCATCTGTCTGTTTCAGTGTCTTATAATCTTTGCTCAAGATCACTTTAGAGCCACCCAATTCTTTCGGAGGATTGGCACGGAAGTTCTCCATCATAGCTTTGATTTCTTCTGCACCGCTCTTACCCGGTTTCACTACGTTTACAGTAAACTCTTTAGAGAATCCGTATTCTACGTAGATATCCAGCAACAACTGATACAAGGATTTACCATTATCTTTTGCCCATGCAGCAACTTCAGCAATCAAACAGCAAGCTGATACGGCATCTTTATCGCGAACGAAATCTTCGGCAAGGAATCCGTAGCTTTCTTCACCACCACCGATATATTTCTGTTTGCCTTCACGCAGACGGATTTCACGGGCAATCCATTTAAATCCGGTGTAGCAGTCAAGCATTTCGATATTGTTCTTATCTGCGATCTTCTTGATTAATTCAGTTGTAACGATTGTCTTCACACAGAACTCGCCACCTTTAATCTTACCCAGTTGTTTGTACTGTGTCAGAATATAATAAAGGTACATCATACAAGTCTGATTACCATTAATCAGTACCCATTCGCCTTTATCATCCTTGCAAGCAATACCCACACGGTCAGCATCCGGGTCGGAAGCCATAACGAGGTCAGCATCAATTTCTTTGGCAAGGTTTACAGCCATAGAAAGAGCTTCCGCGTTTTCCGGGTTCGGAGATACGACAGTCGGGAAGTTACCGTCCTTAATCATCTGTTCGGGCACAGTAAATACGTTTTCGAATCCCCACATTTTCAATGCACGAGGAATCAACATCATACCTGTACCATGAATCGGAGTATAGACAATCTTCATATCTTTGTGACGGGCGATAGCTGCCGGATCAATAGAAACAGTTTTCACCATATCCAGATAAATCTTATCGATGTCTTCACCGATAATCTGAATCAAATCCGGATTTCCCTGGAATTTAATATCGGCAGCAGAAGCAATTGCATTCACTTCGTCGATGATACCTTTATCGTGTGGAGCCAATACCTGTGCACCATCGTCCCAATATGCCTTGTAACCGTTGTATTCTTTCGGATTGTGAGAAGCAGTCAGGATGATACCGCTTTGGCAACCGAGGTGACGGATGGCGAAAGACATTTCCGGTGTCGGACGCATGTCGTCAAACAGATATACTTTGATACCATTGGCAGAGAAAATATTAGCAGAAGTTTCCGCAAACAAACGGCTGTTGTTGCGGCAATCGTGACCTACTACTACAGAAATCTGCGGCAGGTCTTTGAAGTTCTTTTTCAGATAGTTGGAAAGTCCTTGAGTGGCAGCACCTACCGTATAGATATTCATACGATTGCTACCTACACCCATAATACCACGCAGACCACCAGTACCAAATTCAAGATCTTTGTAGAAAGCTTCAATTAGTTCGGTTTTATCATCGTTTTCCAACATACGCTTCACTTCAGCCTGGGTTTCAGCATCATAAGCCGGGGTTAGCCATTTTTCGGCTTTTTCAGTGACCTGTTTAATAAGTTCCTGATTTTCCATTTCGATTGTTATTTATTGGTTAATGAATTATTTATTATCAATTTCTTGAGCACACAAATGTAAAATAATAAGTTTATAATTCCTAGTTATTTAATGAAGAATTAAGAATGAAAAATGAAGAATCGCATTATAAGACATATTTGCAAAGCATAATTCTTCATTTTTCATTCTTAATTCTTCATTTTACCAAATATCTGTCACCAGTCTGCTTGACATATTCCTGCAAGAATTCTTTCGGATATCCGGGACGCATCACTCCGGCAGGTTGTCCAATAGAATTACGCTCAAACTTACCGTCTTTAACACGTTTCACCACTCCATCATTGTACTTCACAATCAAGAATGTACCCAATTGTTTCCAAGTATCGAAAGTGCTCTGTGCGGTCATATTTGTATAGTTTGTCAGAAAGTCAACTGCTGCGTTCTTATCTTTTGCCAGCAGTTTGGCAGCCATTTCTTCAATGCCTTCCTGTGCATTGTTGAAAGTAGTTTCCATTTCTTTCTGCGCTTCCCGTACATCACCGATCATCAAATCATAACGCGGATAGACCATATTAGATACCCAGTTGAAAATCCAGAAAGCAGAATTCCAGGAGAAAGTAATATAATCGGCCCCATCTACACGGGTATAACATACCGGCACTTTAGTAGCACAACAATAAACCGGAGTAAATACAGCCATGTTCGCATCATCCACGCCAAACCAAAGTACACCGCCTATCGGGTCCGGCTTATGAGCCCGCATTTGTGCAACAAATACAAACCCGCTTTGTTGAGTGGAAATCGGACGTTCGTTGAAATATTCCTGACCATCTACCTTGAAGTTCAGAGGAGAAAGACGGTAAGGTGTCTTATAAGGTCCGGCTCCAAAATCATTGGAGATGTCAAGAGGCGTTCCTTCATAATGGTCGCGCATCATATCTTTCACATCTTGCACGGATAACTTATGTTTCGGTTTCACAAAAAGAGGCATCGGCGTATTGGTCTTTCCCTCAATGTAAGGAAGATAATCTTTTCCGTTATCTGTGAACTTATTAAAATAGCTCCACACACGAGCCTCACAGAAACGGCGGGCACCAAAATCAAGAGGCGCATAGGCTAATGAGAAGCTAAAGTCTTTGTTTACTCCATTAAAATATCCCTTCTCACGGGCAAAAGAAACGACATCCGGAGAGTACATACAGTTTTCCTTGTCGTTCATATCAAACTGGTGGATACGTGACTGGTTGGCATGGGCTGAAATACAATCATCGGGCACACGTACAGCTACCCAAACTGCTCCACGGATGCCGGGACCTTTACCAATCATTTCCATAATCCATATTTCGTTCGGATCGGCAATAGTAAAGGATTCTCCTTCGCTATAATAGCCGTATTGCTGCACTAAGTCGGTCATGATCTTAATTGCTTCACGGGCAGTGCGCGAACGCTGCAAACCGATATAAATCAGACTTCCGTAATCGATAATCCCTGTAGAATCGGCCAATTCCGGACGTCCGCCGAAAGTTGTCTCACCAATGGTAACCTGATATTCATTCATATTACCGACTACATTGTAAGTCTGGCGTGCCTGCTCTATTTCTCCCAGATACTTGCCGGTATCCCATTCATAAACTTTCAGCATCGTACCTTTTGGATAGGTAGCAGCCGGATAATGATAAAGTTCTCCGAATAAGCCATACGAGTCGGCAGAATAGGAAACAATCGTCGAGCCATCGGCAGACGCATTTTTTCCGACAATCAGGTTGGTGCAGGCGAAGGTGTTCGCCACAGCCGCCATCAATACGGCGGCACAAAGAATAATTCTTCTCTTCATAATAAATATATGATTCACTTTTAATAATTTACCAAATAAAGCTTTCACGGGCCACTGTTTCATTCCCACAATAGTCGGTCACTGTAAATTCAACAGTATGCTTGCCTCCTTTCTTTACGCGTTTGGGGTCCAACGTACATTCCCAGTATGATTTCACAATATTGGGACGTCCGAAAAGCGCATACTTTCCGTCAATCGTTCCACGATAGGAAGCAATTCCCGCGCCCTGATCTTTCAAACGATAGACAATTTTTCCGTTTCTTCCCCACTGATTCTTGTTGACAGGGATAATCTCCGGCGGGATGGTATCGATGGCAACAGTGTAAGTTCCCAACTCCCGGATAGATGCTTTCATGTATCCGTCTTCATACTTTCCGCCTACGCTGTACTTTCCTCCTTTTGGAGTTATGCGGGCCACATAATATTTCGTCGTATCGGCAATTGGTTTTCTACGCAACCCGATACACAACTCACAAGCTGCATGCAGCGGAACCGCCTTATCATTCAGCTGATAAGTAAAAGCAACGGCACCACTATCCGCCTTCACCTGATAATTGAGGGGAACATCATCATACAACATTCCTTTCGGAACAACCAGGTTCAATCCCGGTTCTTGCAGATAATTAGTCTTATTCCAGGTAAAATAATATTTCTCCCGATGATTCAACGGTTCAATCGGCTGTTTCCGACCCCGTACGGTGAAACTATATTTGGAAGTGTTTCCAAAAGCATCTTTTAATGTATATAAGAACTGATAGTCCCGTTCCTCATCAATCGTCACCAAGCCACGGTTATCATTCGATGCTTTTAGCAGACGCAAAGTGTTGCCCGGATCAATGAATGATTTCATATATTGCCCATAAGTCCAGGAATTAATCATCCGGTTCTCTTCCTGCGAGAAGCGATCTACGGTGCTACGAAATATTTCATTGCCATCTACCGTAAGCACAACCGAATAAACTCCATAATGGTTATTCACTCCATCCATGTAATCGTATGCTTTGATCCCCACGCCTATCACTCCCCATGCTTCCACCGGACGCTCACTATTGGGAAGGATGGTTTTATTCTCTTGCTTTCCATCCACTACTCCTTTACCCAGTTGTGGAAAAAATAGAATGCCATCCGCTTTCGGAGCACGCGTATCTTTTATTTTCGATTGAAAGAAAGGCATAGGGTCAATATAATCTCCCGATTCCGTTTCAAATACATCCAGGTGAAGATGCGGACCGAACGAATATCCGGTATTTCCGCTCCATGCGATCTGCTGGCCTCCTTTTACCGGATATTCTTCCGGTTCGGGAACAATCTCTACTTCCCAGCTTTCTTCTTCATATTGAAGTTTCTCCACCCTTTCGGCAATGGGAGAAACAAAACCACTCAAATGGCGGTTGATCGTTGAATAGCCATTGTGATAACAGACATCAAGTACATATCCCGAACCATTCGTGACGCGAATACGCGAAATATAGCCATCAGCGAGAGCACGAACGGGTTTACCGATAACTCCGCCTGTCTTAAAATCCAGTCCGCCGTGGAAGTGATTGGAGCGGATTTCTCCAAAGTTCCCACTCAATGTAAGAGGAAAGTCAAAAGGAGGTACAAAGGTTACTTGCTTCTTCTCTTGTCCATACCCTCCGATGCAGCAAGCCAGCATCAAAGCAGTGATATATCGTCTCATCATTCCGTTCACTTTTTTACTCCCGCAAATGTACACTATTCCCACTAAACTATGAAATATCCGAGGAGAATGATGACCGTAGATACTAGTTAATATTTCTTTTTAATGTTATATTCATTGCAAATTAGTAGTCATTATGTTATTTATATTAGTACTTTTGTAGCCGTTTTTTAATTATAATTAAAAGTTAGAAACTCAATGAGAATGTATGTAAAAGTAATGGCAGCGGTCATTGCATGTATATTGCTGAGTGGAGAAGCGCTCTCGGCATTTGCAACTACCCCCGCTACAGAAAATCTGAGTTGGTTTAAAAAGAAAAAGAAAAAACCAGAAGAGAAAGAAGAGAAGAGTAAAAGCGACTACGAGAAATTAGTGGAAGACAGTAAAACGACCAAAGGGATGTTTGCTGTACATCAAAAGAAGAATGATTATTATTTTGAAATTCCCACCTCACTTTTGGGACGTGACTTATTAGTTGTCAATAAGCTGCAACGAGTTCCTGCCGAACTTAATGATGCGGGTGTAAACCGCGGAGTAAACTATGAAAACCAGATGGTTTGCATGGAATGGGACAAAGCGACGGGCAAACTAATGTTACGCCAACAACGTCCATTACCTCTGGCCCCCCAAACGGACGCTATCTTCCGTTCGGTAAAGGATAATTTTATCTCTCCGCTGATTGCCGCATTCAAGATCGAAGCAGTCAATGCAGATTCTACGGCATTAGTAATCAAGGTGAATGATATTTATGATGGTACGGAAACCAGTATCAATAACGTATTTACCAATATTAATCTGGGTACTTCGGCTATCAAGAATTTATCACGTATTCTATCCATCAAATCCTTTTCAAACAATGTCGTGGCAACTTCCGAGTTGACTACCCGGGTAACGGAAGGTACTACTACTGTTTATGTAACGGTGGAAGTTAGTTCTTCTATTCTCTTATTGCCCGAGAAGCCGATGATGGGACGATTCGACAATCAGAAGGTCGGTTATTTCACGAATCCGTTATTAAGTTTTAGTGATGCGCAGCAGCGTACGGATAAGACACAGTATATCACCCGCTGGCGTATGGAACCCAAACCGGAAGATCGGGAGGCTTATCTGAAAGGTCAGATGGTGGAACCTGCCAAACCGATTGTCTTCTACATTGACAATTCAACTCCTTACCAATGGCGTTCGTACATTAAGAAAGGTATCGAGGACTGGCAGATTGCCTTTGAAAAGGCGGGTTTCAAGAATGCGATTATCGCCAAAGAAATCACGGACAGTATGCATGTAGACATGGATGATGTCAACTACTCCGTACTGACTTATGCTGCTTCGGAAAAGAAAAATGCAATGGGACCTTCTCTGTTAGATCCCCGTTCCGGAGAAATCCTGGAAGCTGATATTATGTGGTGGCACAATGTGCTTTCTATGGTACGTGAATGGATTACTGTCCAGACCGGAACAGTGTGTCCGGAAGCACGTAATGTACAATTGCCTGATGCTTTGATGGGAGATGCCATTCGATTCGTCGCCTGTCATGAGGTAGGCCACTCTCTGGGACTCCGCCACAATATGATGGGTTCATGGGCTTTCCCGACAGATTCATTACGTTCCGAAGCATTCACTTCCAGAATGAACTCTACCGCTTCATCTATCATGGATTATGCACGATTCAATTATATCGCACAGCCTGGAGATGGCGTGAAAGTTCTTTCTCCGCATATCGGTCCATACGATATGTTCGCTATCGAATATGGATATCGTTGGTACGGAAAGAGTACTCCGGAAGAAGAAAAGGATATTTTATTCGATTTCTTGAGCAAACATACTGATCGGCTTTATAAATATAGTGAAGCACAGGACGTCCGCGATGCGGTAGATCCACGTGCACAGAACGAAGATTTAGGTGATGATCCGGTTCGTTCTTCTTTACTTGGCATTGAGAATCTGAAACGTATCGTTCCACAAATTCTTCAATGGACTACTACCGGTGAGAAGGGACAAACTTATGAAGAAGCATCTCGCCTCTACTACGCTGTAATCAACCAATGGAACAACTATTTATATCATGTCCTTGCCAATATTGGCGGCATCTACATTGAAAATACAATTGTAGGAGACGGCGTTAAAACTTATACATTTGTAGAGAAAGAGAAACAACAAGCTTCACTGAAATTTCTGATGGATGAAGTTTTGACGTACCCTAAATGGCTGTTTGACACGGAAGTGGGACAATATACTTATCTACTTCGCAATACTCCCATTGGAAAACAGGAGAATGCTCCTACGCAAATCTTAAAGAACGCCCAAGCCTATATCCTTTGGGATTTACTTGGCAATACTCGTTTGATGCGTATGATAGAGAATGAATCTGTCAACGGAAAGAAAGCCTTTACAGTAGTGGAACTTATGGACGGACTTCATAAGAATATTTTCGGTGTTACCGAACGCGGTGGTATCCCTAATGTTATGGAACGTTCTTTGCAGAAAAACTTCCTCGATGCATTACTTACAGCCGCTGCAGAACCAGAAGCTGTTAAAATCAACAAAAAGATTGCAAACGAGCATTTCTTGCTTGACCACGCTACTCCTTTCTGTAGCTGTTACGCTGCCGAACAACGTGCACTTCGTCAGGAAGACCGGATGGGTGCTCCACGTGTGCTCAATTTCTATGGCAGTCAGCTCAACCGTATTTCAGATGCTATTTCTGTGAAACGCGGTGAATTATTACGTATCAAGAAGTTGTTGCAGAACCGTCTCGGAACTTCCGATACTGCTGCACGCTATCATTATGAGGACATGATTCTACGTATTAATACTGCTTTAGGAATCAAATAAAACCACTTATTACTTTAACTATCTACATTAATGAGAAAAAAATACTTGTGCATTCTTATATGCCTCTTTGCAAATGCGCTGGCCTTTGCCAGCGCTGCTAATCGTACAATCACCGGAGTCGTTATATCCGGTGAAGATAATGAACCTCTGATCGGTGCTTCCGTATATGTTAACGCAGATGACTTAAAAAAGGCCGGAGCATCACAGACTTCTCTAGGTACTATCACTGATATGGATGGTAAATTCTCCATTTCCATTCCGGAAAAGGTGACTAGGTTACATTGTAGTTATATAGGATTTGAAGAACAAGACATCGTTTTGCAAGCAGGAAAAGATACTTATCGTATTGTACTTCAAGCTTCTGCACACACATTGGGAGACGTCGTAGTAACCGGTTATCAAGAACTGGAACGTCGTAAACTGACTGCTGCCATTGCCAAAGTAGATGTAACAGATGGAATGGTAGGTGCTGCAAAAAGTATCGACCAGGCATTAGCGGGACAAATCGCCGGTGTGGCTGTAACGACAACTTCCGGTGCACCGGGAGCTCCAGCACGTATTCGTATTCGTGGCACGGCTTCACTGAATGGAACACAAGACCCGTTGTGGGTATTGGATGGGATACCTTTGGAAGGGACTGATATTCCAGAAATCAACAAAGATAACGATAATGACATCGTAAATATGTCACAATCTTCTATCGCAGGTTTAAGTCCAAACGACATTGAAAGCATTACGATATTAAAAGATGCAGCTGCTACTGCTATCTATGGTGCACGTGCTGCAAATGGCGTAATTGTGGTAACAACCAAAAGAGGAAAAACCGGAAAACCTGTTATTAACTTCAATACTAAATTGACTTATACTCCAAATCTCAATACTTCACGACTCAACTTACTAAACTCGGAAGAGAAAGTCGATTTGGAACTTCAATTGTTAAAAGAAGCACGGTTTGACATATTATGGGGATTAACAGATCCGATACCGGTATTTCCTGAAAAAGGAAAAGTTGCTGCTATCATGAAACAATATAACTTAATAGACATCTATAAAGAACAGGGGTGGAACGGACTGACACCTGAAGCCCAAAATGCTATAAACAAACTGAAAACAATCAATACAGACTGGAATGATATATTATTCAGAGATGCTTTCACGCAAGAATATAACTTTAGCATTTCCGGTGGTAGCGAAAAGGTTACTTATTACAACTCACTTGGTTATGTCAAAGAAAACGGAAATGTACCAGGTGTAAGCATGAGTCGTTTTAATCTGACCAGTAAAACGTCTTACCAAATCAACAAAATATTAAAAATTGGAATGTCTATTTTTGCCAACAGACGCAAGAATAACACATTTATGACTGATACTTACGGACTTATTAACCCTATATATTATTCACGTATCGCCAACCCTTACTTTGCTCCGTTTGACGAACAAGGAAACTACCTTTACGATTACGACGTAGTCAGAAGTAGTGAAACAGATGAAAAGCAAGGCTTTAATATATTCGAAGAACGAGCAAACACCAATAAAGAATCTGTCACCACAGCCATCAATTCTATCTTTGATGTTCAGCTACGTTTTAACGATCAGTGGAAAGTTTATTCACAGATTGGTGTGCAATGGGATCAATTGTCGCAAGAAGAATATGCCGGGATAAATTCATATAATATTAGGAATATACGTGAAACCAATAAATATTGGAAAAATGGTGTACAAACCTATCTTATACCAGAAGGAGGCATGCTTAAAACAACTAATAGTACAACCTCACAACTCACATGGAAAATACAAGGAGAATACAAAAACACATTTGGGGATATACATGACATACAAATAATGGCTGGTTCGGAAATTCGCAAAAACTGGGTAGACAACCAAGCCTCAACCGGATACGGATATGATCCCAAGAAACTAACATTCCAGAATCTCATATTTAAAGATGAAGCACAAGCCAATGATTGGAATCTAAAAACTAAATCGTACAAGGAAAACGCTTTTGCTTCTTTCTTTGCCAATGGTTCATATACTTTAATGAATCGTTATACATTGGGAGGAAGTGTGCGCATGGATGGTTCTGATTTATTCGGAGTAGATAAGAAATACCGTTTCTTACCAATCTATTCGGTAAGCGGTTTGTGGCGTTTATCTAATGAATCGTTCATTAGACAATACAAATGGATTGATAATTTAGCTCTTCGCCTTTCTTATGGTTTACAAGGAAATATTGATAAGGGAACCTCTCCATTCCTAGTCGGGAAATATGATAATGTGAATATTTTACCTGGCTACAGTGAAGAAAATATTATTATCAATAGTGCTCCCAACAGTAAATTACGCTGGGAAAAAACAGCATCTTACAATTTAGGAATGGATTTTTCCGTACTCAATCAAGCCATCAATCTTAGTGTAGATTACTACTATAGAAAAGGAACAGACTTAATTGGTTCTAAAGCATTAGCTTTGGAAAATGGATTCACTAATATGTCTATAAACTGGGCTAGCATGGAAAATAAAGGTGTAGAAGTAAATCTGCAGACACGTAATATCACCACTAAAAACTTCTCTTGGTACACTACTTTCAACTTCGCATATAATCAAAATAAAGTACTAAAAGTACTTACAGATAAAAGCCAAGTGACTCCTAGTCTGGAAGGATATCCTGTAGGTGCAATCTTTGCCCTAAAAACAAAAGGTATAAATCCTGATACAGGGCAAATCTATCTTGAGAATAAAGAGGGCAAAGCTGTCACTGTGGAAGAATTATTTAGAATGACATCAAATGAAGACGGGCTTGGCACTTACCAAATAGGACCGAATAGCGAAGAACAAAGAGATTTCTACAGCTATGTCGGAACGTCAGACGCTCCCTATACGGGCGGTTTTCTAAATACGTTCAATTACCGCAATTGGGAACTGAACCTGAATTTTTCTTATAATTTTGGAGCACACGTAAAAACTACTCCAAGTTATAATGTGTCTGACTTAGATCCAGGACGCAATATGAATAGAGACATACTGGATAGATGGACACCAGAAAATAAAACAGGAAAATTCCCTGCATTAGCAACGTATAACTACAATCCGGCTGACTACTACTTGTTCAGTACTCGAAATGACATTTACAGATCACTGGACATCTGGGTAAAAAAACTAAGCTTTGTACGCTTACAAAATATTCGTCTTGCTTATCGGGTGCCATCCGAATGGCTGCATAAACTAAGTATCGGCGGAGCAACTGTAGGATTAGAGGCTCGTAACCTATTCGTTATCAGCTCTAATTATGATAATTATATGGATCCGGAGTCAATGGGCAACCTATACTCTACCCCAGTTCCCAAATCCATTACCTTCAATCTAAGTCTTAACTTTTAAAAAATATATTATGACAAAGAAAATATATTATATATTCACATTAATAGGAAGCCTGTTATTATCTTCTTGTGATAGTTATTTGGACATACAGCCAGTAGGCCAAGTAATTCCCAATACGCTAGCTGAATACAGAGCTTTATTCACAACAGCTTACAATACAGCACTCAATGACAGAGGAATATGCGAAATCAGAACAGATATCGCAACCATATTACAGTCTGATGCCACTTCCAAAAATTCTTTAGGAGATGTTGAAAAATGGAATGATGTTAATCCGAATGCAAGTACGAGACAATTTGGATGGGCGGCCTATTATACCAATATCTATTATGCCAACGCAATCATCGATAAAAAGGATGAAATATCAGAAGGAAGCCAAGAAGATATTAATCAATTAGTTGGAGAAGCTTACCTCATGAGAGCATATATGCACTTTATATTGGTCAACCTTTATGGACAACCTTATACAGCTGCCGGAGCATTAGAAACCAAAGCAGTTCCTCTCAAACTCAATACTGATTTAGAAGAAATACCATCACGAAACACTGTAAAAGAAATATATACCTCCATATTGTCTGATATAGAAACAGCAAGGAAACTGATTAATAAAAAAGAATGGGAAGTTCAATATTCATACCGTTTCTCAACATTGTCAGTAGATGCTATGGAATCACGGGTATATTTATACATGGGTGAATGGGGCAAATCTTATGAATCTTCGGAACGTGTACTAGCCGGAAAATCAACATTAGTGAACCTAAACGATGAAGGAGACAAACTTCCTAATGAATTTACATCTGTAGAAATGATCACTGCCTATGAAATTTTCCCGAATAGCGATTATGCCGGATCACTCTTACTATACCCTGCATTTTTACAAGAATATGAGGAAGGAAAAGATCTACGCCCAAACAAGTACTATCAAGCAAATAAAAATGGAGATTATACTTCTATCAAAAGTGGTGAATCTAAATTCAAATGTACTTTCCGCACTGGAGAGTTTTATTTAAATTCAGCAGAAGCTGCTGCACATTTAAACAAATTGCCTGAAGCACGTTCACGACTTCTAAAGTTAGTAGAGAATCGTTATACACCAGAAGGTTATGAACAAAAGAAGAATGAAATAAATGCAATGAGCCAAGAAAAGCTAATCACAGAAATTCTGAAAGAACGCGCTCGTGAGCTTGCTTTTGAAGGACATCGCTGGTTTGATTTACGCCGAACTACCCGACCAGAAATCAAAAAAGAAATAGAAGATGTGACCTACACACTTGTACAAGATGACTCCCGCTATACATTGCGTATTCCACAAGATGCAATTGATGCCAATCCTGGATTATTAAACTAATAACATATTACCATCTATATTCTTATAGATATCACTAAATAACAAACTATAAAAAACTCTCTTTACCAAAAGCGTAAGGGGAGTTTTTTTATTCTGTCCACTAACTACTTTATATTTTATCTACACATCTCGTCCATCGCTAAATCTTTATCCCCCAAAAGAATTGCCGATTAACAGAAAATCCGTATCTTTGTAGCGACTTATTACGATTAATAACGTAGAAGCGTTTAGAATATTATCTCTATTCAGAATCTGGTAAATTCTTTAATTGGGGAGATAATGGCAACTAAGCGTTCACGTCTTTGTTATATGCAAGGGCGTGGACTCTGTTGTTCATTTCCCAATAGGTTTACCAGAGCCTTGAATAGAATGAACTAACGACGTCCACGCTTCTCTTGTATATATATGGTATCCGGACGCTTACCACACAAACAATAAAGAAAATGAGTAGCACTATTACAAAGTTCTTCGCTTCTTTTTTAGCTTATGGGGTAGCTAATAAGAAAAAGCGCTTCTCGGCCATTGGCCGTTTCTCTGAAGGATTGGCACCGGTTAAAGGAAAAATCCAATGGGGATACATTAATAAAGAATATGACATTGTCATTCCTCTAATGTATGAACGGGCTTTCTCGTTTAAAGAAGGATTAGGGATGGTAGTACTCAATTCTCAATACGGATTCATCGACCATACCGGACAAATACGGATTCCGTTTAAATATGCAGCCGCTCACTCGTTTGAGCAAGAATGTGCACGAGTATGTCACGATGGATTATGGGGACTGATTGACAGACAAGGAAACTACATTCTTCCACCGACTTACAGTCAAATGGAGCAATTCGCGGAAGGATTAGCCCTCGTCTCACTACACAACAAAGTTGGATTCATTAATAAGAAAGGAGAAGTTGTCATTCCGCTGGAATATGATAATGGATGCTCTTTTTCTGAAGGATTAGCTGCCGTTTGCATTGAAAGCCAGTCGTCCAAGTGGGGATACATAAACAAAGATAATGAAGAAGTACTTCCTTTTAAGTACGATATCGCAGAACCCTTTTATAACAACATAGCTCGAGTGGGTCTCTATGGAAAAAGCATGAAAATCAACAAGCAGGGCAGTGAATGTCTATAAAACAACCACTCTACGCATTTATTCATCTCAACACGCGAAGACATTCTGTTCTAAAACATCCCCTTACGAACAACAACGTAAGGGGATTTTTCGTACTTTCGAACATGTTAAATCTTTAATACGCAACATTATGATTATCGGAGTACCAAAGGAAATCAAAAACAATGAGAACCGTGTAGGCATGACACCTTCGGGAGTGGCTGAAGTGGTAAAACAAGGGCATCGGGTATTTATCCAACATACAGCGGGAATAAATAGCGGTTTTCCGGATGAAGCATATCAAGCTGTCGGCGCACATATCCTGCCAACAATAGAAGATATTTACGCTACTGCCGAGATGATCGTAAAGGTGAAAGAGCCGATAATCACTGAATATAACTTAATAAGAAAAGGACAGTTACTATTCACTTATTTCCATTTTGCTTCCGACAGGGAGTTAACCCTTGCCATGCTCTCCAACAAATCAATATGCCTGGCTTACGAAACTGTAGAAGAAGCAGACCATACATTACCTTTATTAATTCCGATGAGCGAAGTTGCCGGACGTATGTCTATTCAGGAAGGTGCCCGTTTCCTAGAAAAACCGCAAGGTGGAAAAGGTATTCTTTTGGGAGGTGTACCAGGTGTTAAACCGGCTAAAGTATTAATTTTAGGTGGCGGAATCGTAGGTAGCAATGCTGCGCAAATGGCTGCGGGAATGGGAGCAGACGTCACTATCACAGATATAAATCTGGCACGTTTGCGCTATTTGAGTGAAACACTTCCTAAGAATGTAAAGACATTGTATGCATCCGAACTAAGAATCAGAAAAGAATTGCCGGATGTTGATTTAGTTGTCGGTTCCGTATTGATTCCCGGCGATAAAGCACCACATCTGATTACTAAAGAGATGCTTTCGATGATGCAACCCGGCACAGTATTAGTAGATGTAGCAATTGACCAGGGAGGATGCTTCGAGACTTCTCACCCAACCACCCACAGTGCACCGACCTATATTGTAGACGGAATCGTTCATTATGCAGTAGCTAATATTCCGGGAGCCGTACCTTATACTTCCACTCTTGCACTGACTAATGCTACCCTCCCCTACGTGATCGCTTTAGCAAATAAGGGATGGAAAAAAGCCTGCAAAGATAATCCGGCATTGGCTCTTGGACTGAATATTGTAGAAGGAAAAATCGTTTATAAAGCTGTAGCCGATGTATTTGGTTTGAAATACGAACCTGTCAGCCTATAATAAATGGGAATTTATCGGTTAAATGAGAATTTAGCGGTTGAATGAGAATTTAGCGGTTAAGCTGAAAGCCTTACAATTATATATTTATTGGGGTGCCCTGAAAGGGCTTAATTATATAGCGTAGGGCAACGCCCTACGAAAAAAACACACCAGCCACAAGCCCTGAAAGGGCGGAACTGTATACAATTATGCCCTTTCAGGGCGCAAATTCAGATTGTCGTTTTTACGTAGGGCGTTGCCCTACGCTATATAATTAAGCCCTTTCAGGGCACTCCGCAAAATTAAACCCTTTCAGGGCACTCCGCAAAATGATCATTTATCGTTCAAACAAATATTTTTTCTCCACAGCTTGCCGATAAGATTCAACCAATTCATTCATCACCTCTGCCACCGACTGTCGACGGGATATTATTGCCGAGACCTGACCTATTTCCAGTTCACCTTCTTCCAAGTCACCTTCGAAGATACCTTTCTTAGCACGTCCGCGTCCGAGCAAAGTTCTTAATTCCTCGGAAGTAGCACCACTATCTTCAGCCTTCTCCACCGCTTCACGAAAAGCATTCTTTACCAATCGTGTCGGAGCCAGCTTTTTCAACAACAACTTAGTATCCCCTTCACCGAGACTCAAACAATAATCTTTAAATACCGGACTCGCAGAACTCTCTTCAGTCAGCGCAAAACGTGTTCCTATTTGCACACCTTCCGCCCCCAACACCATAGCAGCCAGTATTCCTTCTCCTGTACCAATACCTCCCGCGGCTATCAAAGGCAATGTGGTAGCCTCACGCACAGCAGGAATCAAACAGAAAGTCGTTGTTTCCTCCCGTCCATTATGCCCTCCGGCTTCGAAACCTTCAGCTACTACTGCATCCACCCCGGCTTCTTCACATTTCATAGCAAAACGAGAAGATGAAACGACATGAACAACTGTTATTCCACGCTCCTTCAACCATCCGGTCCACGTTTTCGGATTTCCGGCAGAGGTAAAAACAATCTTCACTCCCTCTTCCACTACAATATTCATAATCTCTTCTATTTGGGGATACATCAAAGGGATATTCACTCCAAAGGGAAATTTTGTGGCCGCATTACATTTACGGATATGTTCACGTAAAGTGTCCGGATGCATAGAACCGGCACCGATCAATCCCAATCCGCCGGCATTGCTCACGGCAGAAGCAAGACGCCAACCGCTACACCACACCATACCACCTTGAATAATAGGATATTGAATACCCAGAAGGGAAGTAATTCTATTCATAATTAATAATTTATCTATGTTTTAATATGCCAAAATACCAATGATAACGACAGAGTTATATAACAATGCGCCAACATAACAATACACAAATATACTAATTATTCAATTACAAACACTCTCAAATCAGTACATTACACATTGTTACATCAACACATCATTATAACGTCTTCAGCGTGCAATCTGTTCGATCGGTTTATTTATCAACACAGTTGTAGAATCTCCATAAGTTCTCAAAACCTCCAATGTGCGGGCGCGGTTATCTCTGCCTTTCTTATTCCAGAACTCTTTGGTAAAGACAGCCATCAGGTCAAGTCCACCGACCGTTCCGCCATTGATATATACCCCACTTCCACCAAACAAGGGAATAGGTGCGTCCATCACTACCGTGTTCACCATCATTCCATTGGCACGTTCACTCAACTGCCGGAAACGTACTCCACTCGCCTGTATCTCATCCAAAGATTTACGCACCCCTTTCGCCATCGGATTACGTGCCCAGTTCGAGTAGGATCTTTGATGGCGTATCTCATAGAAAGGATCTCCCCGCCAAGTGTTTTTATCAATCTTTATCTTCTTCTGATAGATAGGATCCCAGTTATAACGGGTATTCGCTTTATATGGCATCAAACTCAACACCACTTTCGGTTTAGGCAATGCTTCAGGAAGCGATTCATCAGGCATCATCCAGCTTTTCTCCTCCGACATTCGGGGAGTACCAACCGCAGTTCCGAAATCAATCGACTTTACAGCATCCATATTCAAATGCAACTCCTGGTCACTCTCCAGCAATTTCTTCAAATGCAAAGAGTCTTGCGCCGTCCATACTTGCGAATATGCAAATAAAGCCGTCAGGCACAGTACCATCGTTGCAATAAACCGTTTCAATCTATCCATCCTCTATTCTCTTTCATTACCTGTTATTTTGGAGCACTTCATATACACTAATGCACATACGTTTCTCCCTTACGTTACCACCTATATTCTCCTACGAGAAGCGGTCTTTTGAGCGTAGTAATCCCCTGTCAGCAGCATAAGACTACTGATACAAACAAACGTTCCCACATGAATGTTTCCTATTTTTTACTTTCCGAAGGCTCCTCCTTTGTTACCACCAACGATAACCCGATCCACAAAGCGGCTCATCGTAGCACGGATCGATTGTCCATCTTGTTTTCGGATATTGGCGTTCTTCCCACCAACTACGATAACAAGCGGCTGCATCAAGCACCTCCTCATCAGTCAGGAAATAAATTGCTTCATAATTTTCAGCATTCGCCAATACCATTTTGCAACCTAATGACGGAGGTGTGCCCTGACGGATAGACTCAATCACCCAAAGCATACACTCGCCCAACCGAATTTTACCATTGTTCATATTATAAACCGACGGAAAAGAAGGAATAATGGTCAGATCTTCTGCATATTTTAAAAGTTCGGGGATGTCCTCT
This sequence comes from Bacteroides sp. MSK.20.12, assembly GCF_019052435.1. Taxonomy (NCBI): domain Bacteria; kingdom Pseudomonadati; phylum Bacteroidota; class Bacteroidia; order Bacteroidales; family Bacteroidaceae; genus Bacteroides; species Bacteroides sp. MSK.20.12. Next base: position 22,120 of record NZ_JAHQVH010000025.1, read on the forward strand.
TCCGTAAAATGAGGGACCTCCACCACCCCTTTATCATTCTTCATCTTGTATGTACCCGACTTCAATTGTTTCACAAAAAGGGCAACATCCGGATTGTTATAATCCATTTCTTCGCTGGTGCATCCTGTAAAAGATACGATCAGGCAAACAGCCATCCACAGCATTAGTAGTGTTTTTTTCATTTTCATAAGGATTAATACGTCATGCGAAGTCCGCAAAGTAAATTAAAATTAGTCGGCCGTTTCGTTCGTACCGTAGCCAGTTTCGAATCTGTTTTAAAATGATGCGAAACTCCAGGTTCGGCAAAAACAGCAAGTCGGTCATTAATCTTATAATTGATTCCAATGCCGGCAGTCACTGCCAGTTGGATAGGTTCTTCTTTAAAACTGTTGTCCGGCGCGCCGGCGATACATTTATCGGCTATTCCGCCTACGGTAGCATAAAGGTCAAATTTCTTCGTATCTACCAGTGTTACATTTACTTTAACGGGGATACCCAGATAGTGCAAATGCTGCCCCGCCGAACGAAGGTTTGAATAAAGCAGTCCGGTTTCTATTCCGAGAGATTCGTTTAGTTTACGCTCTACCGTTACCCCTGCGGAAACTGGCATTTTATAAGTGCCATTATCAGCTGGAAGCGCCGTGCCTACCTGAACTTTCATCGCCCAGCGATGCTTTTTCACCGCTTTGGGTTGAGCCACATTCACATTCGATTGTTCTTCCGGAGCTACAGATGATTCCGTATCACCGTTTGTTGCCTGCCAAAAGCCGTTATTCCCTTGATTACCATATCGGTTGCCATTTCCTGTGGAAGTGGTGGCGGAAAAAGAAAACGACATGGAGAAAGTGATAGAAAGCGAATCTTCTTCCTCCGTGTATTGTGACAGCATACCGTAAGACTTTGGAGCCGGTTTCGGCAACACCGGTTCTACCGGCAACGGTAACTGATTGACGCGTACTCCATCTCCATCCATCTGCCCTCCATTTGTCACGGCTATCTTTGTAAATGCTTCTTCCATTTCTTCTTTGGGAGAGAAATACAAGAAAGTAGCCGACGAGGCCGCCAAAACGAGCAATACAGATGCCGCAGCCGCCACACGGAAGAGCAGAATCCGACGACGATGCTGGCAAGCCACAGGTATTTCCTGCGAGAGCTCTTCCCAAAAGCCATCCCGTACACTCATCCCTGCATCAGCGAGACGCGTGCGAAACAGATCGGTTATTTCATCATTTTCTTTCTTCATGATTCCTATACTCTTTAATTCTTTTTGCTAACAAATACTTGGCCCGGTGCAACTGCGAAGTAGACGAATGTTCTTTAATGTGAAGCATCTTGGCTATCTCCTTGTGCGATTTCTCTTCAAACACATAAAGGTTGAAAACGGTTCGGCAACCATCCGGCAATTCAGCAATAAAAGCCATCAATTGCTCTTCGGAGATTCCAGCCCCTCCTCCCGAGTCCGATATATCCGGTATATCGGGAAGCTGCTCTTCATGCACTACCAACTGGCTGACTCGTTTCTCCCGCCGCAGGAAATCGAGTGATTGAGTGACCATCACCCGGGTGATCCATGTACAGAGCGAAGACTCGCCCCGGAACGAGAAGTTGGTAAAAATCTTGATGAAACCGTCATGCAGTACATCGTGCGCCGCATCCATATCGCCCGTATAGCGGAAACATACCGCCAGCATCTGTTTGGAATAGAGGGTGTAAAGTTCCTTTCGGGCTGAATCCTTTCCTGCCCGACAGCCCTTTATCAGTTCTATCTCGTTTTCCAAAGTCAATTACTTTTTTTTAAAATCGAACGTATGTCTGCGTCGTTTTACTCATTAGACGCAAGAGTTTGAGGAATGCTGCAAGAAATATTGCTAAAAGAAGTTAAAGAATAGAAGAGAGTTCACCACAGAGGACGCAGAGTACACAGAGGTTTTAAACTTACTTTATAGGAAGAATTTCCTATCATTGTTCCTCTGTGTACTCTGCGTCCTCTGTGGTGAAAAAAAATCAGCACGCTTTGAAACTCATATCCAGTCCTTTCACTGAATGAGTCAAAGCCCCCACCGAGATAAAGTCTACGCCACATTCGGCATAGTCACGGAGGGTATCAAAGGTAATGCCGCCCGAAGATTCGGTTTCGTATTTGCCTGCTACCATCTCCACTGCTTTCTTAGTCATCTCGGGAGTGAAGTTATCAAACATGATACGATCCACTCCGCCGAGATCAAGAACTTGTTGCAGTTCGTCGAAGCTGCGGACTTCTATTTCTATTTTCAGGTCTTTGCCTTTTTCTTTGCAATATTCTTTAGCACGAGTGATAGCTTTGTCGATACCTCCGGCAAAGTCTACATGGTTGTCTTTCAGAAGAATCATGTCGAACAAACCAATACGATGGTTTACTCCACCACCGATTTTCACTGCCATTTTTTCGAGGATGCGCATACCGGGAGTTGTCTTACGGGTGTCGAGCACACGGGTATTTGTTCCTTCCAATACCTTTGCATATTTGCGGGTCATGGTTGCGATGCCGCTCATACGCTGCATCACGTTCAACATCAGACGTTCGGTCTGAAGCAAAGATTGCACTTTTCCTTCCACTACCATTGCTACGTCGCCCGGTTTCACTTCTGTTCCGTCGTTGATAAACACTTCCACTTTCATAGTGGGGTCGAAGCGGTTGAAAATTTCTTTGGCTACTTCGATACCTGCCAGTACACCGGCTTCTTTGATAAGCAATTTTGATTTTCCCATTGCCGTAGCGGGAATACATGAAAGGGTGGTATGATCACCATCACCTATATCTTCTGCAAAAGCAAGATCGATCAACCTGTCGATCAGTTCTTTTTCCTTATTCATTGATCTTGTCAATTCTTATTTGATGTATTAAATATTGATTCTGCACTTTCTTCAGGAAACAGTTCACACGAAAGTTCCCATTAGTAGTAGCCAACGTGCCGATAACGAAACTTGATTCGTCCCGTTTTCCCTGATGGTTCACATTAAATCCGCTGACTTTATTCTCCGTAAAGAATTCCTGCATCGCAGCTGTTGCTTTCTGTTTGTCAACGTTTGTCGAGCGACCTTGGAGCACCAGGTTTACCTTGTCCCCCATATACTTACTTAGCTCTTGCGAGCTTCCTCTTTTAAATGCCGTAATCACTCCTGCCGGTATCTCTTGCGCCATTAGCAACGAGAGGGAAAGAAGCAATGCGGTCATTCCTACGAGCACTCGTTTTTTCATAATTACAAGCTTTTAAGTTGAAGTTTAAAGGCTTAAACTTTCAACTAATGATAGGCAAAGGTAAGCATTAATTGCAGAATAACATAAAAAATGCCTATTTTTGTGCAATAATCAGAATTGTAGACGTATGAAAACAACCCTGCTCGTCGTAGGACGAACCGTAGAACAGCACTATATCACTGCCATCAACGACTATATCCAGCGCACCAAACGCTATATCACTTTTGATATGGAAGTGATTCCCGAACTGAAAAACACCAAGAGTCTTTCAATGGAAGTACAGAAAGAAAAGGAAGGAGAACTGATACTGAAAGCTCTTCAACCGGGTGACGTCGTGGTGCTGCTCGATGAACACGGAAAAGAAATGCGTTCTCTTGAGTTTGCCGAATATATGAAACGGAAAATGAATACGGTGAATAAACGGCTCGTTTTTATTATCGGAGGTCCTTATGGCTTTTCAGAAAAAGTGTATCAGGCAGCACACGAAAAGATTTCAATGTCCAAGATGACTTTCTCACATCAGATGATCCGGCTGATATTCGTGGAGCAGATTTATCGGGCAATGACGATATTGAATGGAGGGCCGTATCATCATGAATAGTAACTTATCATACTATTATAAACAAGACAAAATAGACTTTTTAATTTCGTCCCAAGATACATCCACAAACATATAAGGCATTGGTTCCTCCTCCGCATCTTCAAAATAAGCTAAACTTTTCATAGCCATAAAAGAAGATGAGTCAGGATATTTTTGAGAATAGAAATCCAATAGATTTTTCAATGAATACTTTTTCAACAAAAAGTAAATATCTACAAAATCTTTTTTAGTACCCCTCCCTTCAATAGCGGTAATTTTCATTGCCGCAATATCTCTAGGACTTGCCAAACGTATCCCATCTTTATATACGACATCATCAAGCCAAGGATAAGTATAGTTCACGATATCTATTTTAACCTCATTCAATACGTAAATGTGTATATTCTTAGAATCATTTAAGATAGTCAGTGTCCCAAGTGTTCGCAAAGCTTCCTTCAAATCTTGAGAATCTACATTAATCTGACCAAAAAAATCCAAATCGACCGACTTTCGATGTCCTAATTGCAAAGCTAATGCAGTACCACCGACTAGACGAGTATTACAAAGTACAGGCAACTGTTGCAACTTTTTTAAAAGTTCCAGTGTTGTGGATTCGACCGTTGATAAGTGTAACATCTAAATTGTTCTTTAGGAGTTTGTGAAATGGCAGAAAGATAAGCTAAAGCCCGAGGCTCCAATTCACGAAACCCTTTAGCTATTTCGACGATCCTCCCAAGTCCATAATATTGTTTTACAATATTCCAATCTTGCAACATACCATATTCAAGCACTCTCTTTATTATATATTGTGAATGCTTCTCCATATCCAAATCATCTTTATTGACATCCCAAAAAAGATATGTTGAAAATCGAGTAATATATTCTTCCATTGTCTATCGTATTGCAATCCTTAATATGACAAAGATAAAAATAAAAAATGAATCGAACGCAAGCTAATAGCTATATTTCACAAAACTGTATTATTCTCTTCTTCATAGATTTTATTAAAAACTCTACAAAGTTTTTTTTCATCCGCAATTAGTTGACGAAGTTCTGCCAACCGTCCGGCATTATCCGATTGGGGTATCCATAACGTCAGATACCCTCCTTCTGCATATTTTTCAGTTAGATGTTTCCGAAAACGGGCATATTGCTCTTCTTTATCCATCTCCGGATAATGAGACAGCCCATATTGTACGGTACGGCGTAAAGTAACTTCGGGATCAATAATTCGGTCAGCCTCGGCAACAATCATTCCATAGATTGTTCTGGGAGCCTGTTTATTAGAAGCCCGATGATCTTCTATCGCCTCTTTCATCTGCAACAGCTGTTCATCCGTAAACCAACTCCGCAAAGTTTCGTCGGCTAACAATACTTTGCCGGAGGTTATATGATGAAATTCACGTCCTTCATACAACCCCAGGTCATGATAAGCAGCAATGACATAAACCATCGAATAATCGAGTTCATAATACGTCGCTAATTTCAGACTTTCCTCAATTACCTTTTCTACATGGTCAATTTGATGCGCTTTATCAAAGTTAGCGTATTGAGGAATAATACTTTGCCGAACATAGTTTTGCAATTCAGCAGGCACATGATGAGTCATATTCGATCTTTTTAGCTAGTAAATTCTTTTATTTATATTATTCCCGATTCATCAAACGATGTTCTGCCATCTGTTCGAACTTTGTTCCCGGACGACCATAATTGGCATACGGATAAATGGAAATACCACCACGAGGAGTAAATATTCCCGTTACTTCTATGTATTTGGGATTCATCAATCGGATAAGATCTTTCATTATGATGTTCACACAATCTTCATGAAAAGCACCATGACTGCGGAAACTGAAAAGATAGAGTTTCAAACTCTTACTTTCTACCATTTTTATATCAGGAATGTAGCTGATACGTATTTCAGCAAAATCCGGTTGCCCTGTGATAGGACACAGACTTGTAAATTCCGGGCAGTTAAAACGTACCCAATAGTCATTTTCAGGATGCTTATTATCAAAAGCTTCCAATACTTCAGGAGCATAATCTTGCTTATACTCGGTCTTTCTTCCTAATAAAGAAAGTTGGTCTTTTAATTCTGTCATTGTACTCGTTAACTACAACCCCTATTCTAGATAAAAAAACACATTTCCTCTTTCACCTATCACCGGCCAGTCTCAAACGCTCTATTCATCAATGTTTCAGTGGTGAAAGATTCGTTTTACAACCTATCACCACATCTATCACCTATCACCATCAACCCTTAACCCACGGTTGCTTTATCCGCAGCTTACTTGTTACAGTTTGTTTCATTACCTGAAACAAACTGTTTCCCGTAGAGAAACAAAGTGTTTCACACCGAGGAACCAAGTGTTTCACGCCTTGGAACTAATAGTTTCAAGTAACAGAAACTTTAGTTTCCCACCGTTGAAACTCTAGTTTCCTACCGTTGGAACTTTAGTTTCAAGCTGCTGAAACTAAACTAAGCCAATACATTCCAGGCAGAAACTACTATCTTCTATTAGTTGAAACTTACCGGTGACAATAGATGTGACGGCAAAATATCAAGTTTTGTTGCTGTCACCACTTGCTGTCACAAACTATTTATTTTATAATCAACTGTTTAACAACAACAATGTGACAGATGACAGCAAGAAAATGCATTTTAATCTCTATGTAGAGATATTATTGATTCTTACTTTTTAAATACTTCTCCAATCCTTCCCGGCGTAACGTACAAGCCGGGCAATGTCCGCAGCCATCTCCTTGAACACCATTATAACATGTCAAAGTCTCGGTGCGAATCAGTTCCATTACTCCCAATTCGTCGGCCAACGCCCATGTCTCTGCTTTATCAATCCACATCAAAGGAGTATGAATTACAAACTGTTCATCCATAGCCAAATTGAGAGTCACATTGAGAGACTTGATAAACGCATCCCTACAATCGGGATAGCCGCTGAAATCCGTTTGGGAAACTCCCGTTACCAAATGATTAATACCACGTTCACGGGCATACACCGCCGCAATACTCAAAAAGAACAGGTTGCGTCCCGGAACAAATGTATTGGGAACACTATCTGCCGGCTTTTCCTGATCCATCACCATGGTGGTATCGGTCAATGAATTATGGCCTAACTGTCCGATGAAGGAAACATCCATCACATCAAATTCCACTTCCGCTTTCCGGGCTATCTCCCGCGCAAGTTCCACTTCTTTCTGATGCTTCTGACCATACAGAAAACTCAAGGCATATACTTTCTTAAAATTGCGTTTTGCCCAAAACAGGCAAGTGGTAGAATCCTGCCCACCACTAAACACAACCAATGCTACTTCTCTATTCATATTCTATATTAAATATCTTTGACTTTCAATACATTATAAGAGATATCGGTGTCGTAAACATCACTACCGTCTATTTTCTTGATTGCTTTCACCACACGGATCGTCACCGGGAGGATCATCACCTCATACAAGGATTTCAATACAATCTGAATCCCCATCATGATAAGCAGTTCTTTCCAGGCAATGACACCTCCAAAAGCTACCGGGAAGAAAATCAATGAATCGGCAGTCTCACCCACCACAGTCGACCAAATGGCACGGGCTGAAAAGTTACGTCCCTGACTGGCTACTTTCATTTTACTCATCACATACGCATTGAGAAATGAGCCTACCAAAAAGGCCATCAGACTGGCAGCCACAATACGTGGAGCCATACCGAACACAAAATCAAAGTGCTCTTCACCTTCCCAAAAAGGAGCAGCAGGAATGGCAACAGCTATCAACCCAAGAGCGACCACAAAGAAGTTCATAGCAAAACCACTCCAAATGATAAGGCGCGCTTTCTTGAATCCCCAAACCTCGGCGATACAGTCATTTATAATATAAGAAATAGGAAAAACCAATAATCCGGCTGTTACGGTCAAACTACCGATCTGGATTACTTTCGTTTCAAGAAGATTGGCTGCAATAAGGCAAACGTTAAAAAGGATACCCAGCAGCATAAAGGGTACAGATACTTTTTCTTTCATAATTCCTGTTTTTTACGTGGTGTTCTAGAATACACGACCGCTATTCACGGCATCAAATGTCTTTTTATTCTTTTGCGCTGCAAAGGTATAGGAAAAACTATGAAAAAGCAAAAGAAATCTGATGATTGACATACATTTCACCGAAAAGACATAACTTTGCCAAATACAGAGCTTAATGTTTGTATCAAAGATTAAACTTATAAACTATATTTAAAGAAACGATATCTAAATCATGGCAAAAGAAAATAAAAGCAATATCATCATCTACCAAAGCGAAAACGGGCAGACACACATAGAAGTGCAGATGGACGAAGATACCGTATGGCTATCCCAACAGCAAATGGCCGACCTTTACCAGACATCTCGAACAAATGTGGTAGAACATATTAAGCACATTTATGAAGATGGTGAACTTGTTGAAGAATCAACCTGTCGGAAAATCCGACAGGTTCGACAAGAAGGATCGCGCATGGTTGAAAGAGAAATTCCTCACTACAATCTTGATATGATAATATCTTTAGGCTACCGAATAAATTCAATTCAAGCCACACACTTCCGTCAATGGGCAACGGCACGCCTTAAAGAATATATCATCAAAGGCTTCACCATAGACGATGAACGATTGAAGCAGATGGGAGGAGGCTATTATTGGAAAGAGTTACTCGACCGCATCCGTGACATCCGATCGTCTGAAAAGGTGATGTATAGACAAGTGCTTGATATCTATGCTACTGCCGTAGATTACGATCCCCACGCCAAACAATCTATTGAATTCTTCAAGATTGTTCAGAATAAGCTACATTTTGCAGCCCACGGACATACAGCTGCAGAAGTTATTTATGAACGAGCCAATGCCGACCAACACATGATGGGACTAACTTCCTTTAAAGGCGACCATCCGACATTGCGCGATGCAAAGATAGCCAAGAACTACTTGAGCGCAGAAGAGCTCAAAGTGCTGAACAACCTTGTCTCCGGATATTTTGATTTTGCCGAAGTACAAGCTATCAAGCACCGTCCAATGTACATGAACGATTACATCAAACATCTGGATGCCATACTGTCTTCCACGGGAGAAGTTCTATTGATGGATGCCGGTATGATAAGTCATGAACAAGCTATGGATAAAGCTGAAACAGAATATCGCAAGTGGGAAGTGCGCACGCTTTCACCTGTAGAACAAGCCTACCTCAACAGTATCAAAACACTGAATCATAAAACTAAAAAGAAAGGATGACTAAAAAAAATGAAAACTCTCTATGAACAATCCTTTTCAGACGACTACAGTGAAAGAAAAAGCTATAGAAGCAGCCTATACCGCACAAGCAACTGTCCAAAAGGCTAAACACAGAGTACAGAAAATACTGGATTGACAATAAAAAAGAGCCTCCCCATCAGCGTCGTATTCTGACAGGAAGGCTTATCACTTTGACCTTAAAACACATCACTCAATTAAAAAAGCGCATCAGGAGGAGAAATCTTTCAATTCCTCTTTCAACCGTTTACGGATGAAAAACAGACGGCTCTTCACCGTCCCCATCGGCAATCCTAATTTCTCGGCAATTTCTCTATACTTAAATCCAGCTACAAACATCTGAAAAGGCACTTTCATCTCTTCCGGTATAGAATGTATCACCCTATACAACTGTTTCATATCGTATGTAAATTCGAATCTGTCAGCATCCTCATCTTCTATCAGATGTTGTTGATTGATGGAGTAACTATCATCAATCAAGTTCATTTCGCGAACTGTACGACGATAGTTATTCACGAAAATATTACGCATAAGCGTATACATCCATCCTTTCAGATTTTTGCTATACGTAAACTTCTCCTGATTATCCAATGCCTGCAACAAACAATCCTGAACCAAATCATTGGCAGATTCGCGATCTGCCGTCAATTTATATGCGAAGCGATGCAAATCCGGTTGTATCGCTAATATTCCTTTCGTAAAATCTACTTTTTCCATCATCGTATTTCTTTTCTCTAATTAGTACGATACAAAGATCCGCTTTTTTAGAATCATTATAAATAGCAATTCTTCCGATTAGTTTGGCAATTTTTCCTTTGCCCCTCTCAACCATTTCTTTTTTTAGTTGTTGATTGGGCATTCACCTAAAACTTAACTCATAATGAAAACAAGCTTTAAAATGGTAGCTATGCTACTGGGGATAGGAATTTTCCCCCTCTGTGCCCATGCACAAAAAAAGGTAATCATCGAAGATGAAGAACCCAACTCAATCATGTTTGTCTCGAAGAACAAAGCAGGAGATGAAATCATCCGAATCATGAACGACCGTTCACAGATGCGTTTTCACGACCCCAATGCTCCCCGCTTCCTGCTCACTGACCAGAAAGGGAAATTCGCCCTCGGCATCGGAGGATACGTTCGTGCAACGGCAGAGTATGATTTTAACGGTATCGTTAATGATGTAGATTTCTATCCGGCATTGATACCACAACGCGGAAGCGGCAATTTTGCAAAGAACCAATTCCAGATGGACATCACCACTTCCACCCTGTTCCTCAAATTGGTAGGACGTACCAAACATTTGGGAGACTTCGTAGTTTACACTGCCGGAAACTTCCGTGGCGATGGAAAGACCTTTGAATTACAAAACGCTTACGCACAATTCCTCGGTTTCACTATCGGGTACAGCTATGGTTCGTTCATGGACCTCTCCGCACTGCCTCCAACTATCGACTTTGCAGGTCCTAACGGATCAGCCTTTTACCGCACTACGCAATTAAGCTATATGTGTGATAAGTTGAAAAACTGGAAGTTTGGTGTTTCTATGGAAATGCCTTCAGTAGACGGAACAACCAACAATGATTTGTCTATCAACACCCAACGGATGCCTGACTTTGCCACTTCCGTACAGTATAACTGGAACAGCAACAGCCATATTAAATTAGGAGCCATTATCCGCAGCATGACTTATTCGAGCAATGTGCATGAGAAAGCCTATTCTGCTACTGGCTTCGGTCTGCAAGCCTCTACAACCTTCAATATTACCAAGAAATTGCAGGCATACGGACAATTTAATTATGGAAAAGGTATCGGTTCCTACCTGAATGATTTAAGCAACCTGAACGTAGACATCGTCCCCGATCCCGACAAGGAAGGAAAAATGCAAGTTCTTCCGATGCTGGGATGGTATGCAGGATTGCAATACAATCTTTGCCCGAGCATCTTTATATCCGGAACATACAGTCTGTCCAGACTTTATTCTGAAAATGGATATCCTAGTGAGAATCCCGAATCCTATCGTAAAGGACAATATCTGGTAGCCAATGCTTTCTGGAATGTAAGCAGCAATCTGCAAGTCGGCGTTGAATATTTGAGAGGATGGCGCACTGATTTTAGTTCCGCAACCCGCCATGCCAACCGGTTGAATATGCTGGTGCAGTATTCTTTCTAAATCAGCATATACATAAAAAATTATTTCATTGTATAAAATTGAAGAGGGAGACAGCCATTGAAACGCTATCTCCCTCTCATCATTATTAACTTCGTTTTTTATTGAGTTCTAATTTATTTAGAATCTGTAGTCAATGCTAAGACCAAATACTTTGTTGGTACGGCTATATACATTGGTACCAGGCAATCCTGTACCACTATAATTCTTTGAAGTTTTAGTATAATCTTCATAGGTAGTCCACATATAACCAACATTCAAAGCTGCTCTTTCACTCAACTTCACTTTCGCTCCAACACCCAATGTATAAGAGTCACAAGAGAAACTGGTATCACTTTGGAAGTCGTCAGATAATCCGTAGTCTGTAATCTGTCCGCCACAGCTCAATGTCAATTGCTTGGTTACATCCCATTCAATACCCATTAAATATTCATTTGCTCCCTTTGTCAGATATTTCTGTTTGTCACCAGCCATTCCCGCTTTCTTATCATCATAGAAGTGATACTCTACAGATGCACGCAACACTGGAAGGAATTCATAAGCCACTGCTACCGAAAGCATAGAAGGAATATCATTCGGAGTATTCACACCATCTTTATAGCTACCAACCAAACTCTCTGCCGAATCTGGATATTTCAAATTATTAGTTTTGTTTTCAATATTCAAGTTCGTCTTGAATTCATATTTCGCACCAATATTGAATTTACCAAACTTGGCATCCACACCGAGAACAGGAGTCAATCCCCAACCCGTCTGATCACAATCCAATTCCAGATTCATCAATTCGCCACCACCATAAGCTTCTTTCAGATGAGCATTTAGAAAACCTTTATAACCACCTGTAAAATAGTTCATACGTCCACCGGCGAATGCAGAAAGCCAATCGTTAATTTTATAAGTTAGTCCTAACTGTAAAGAATAGATATATTGCTTACCATCCATTGCACTATTGATGTCATACATATTGGGAGTCACAAGAGGACTTTGTACACCAGGAGTAAGGTGTCCCGGAATACTACCCTGAAAAATCCCCGCCATAGCAGCCGCGTCGAACATAGGCAGACCGTCATCAAACGAAGCCTTTCCACCTCCGCCAGTTATAGCGAAGAAACCGGAAATCGTCCAATCTCCTTTCTTATAGGCTGCGAACACGCTAGGAATGACCGGTGCAGCAGCTTTTCCCTTATAATATTTATTAAATGGATTATCAGATTTTGTTGGTACCGGTTTCCCATCAACCATAACCGGGCTCCCATTATTCATAGCAATTCCATTATAAGTATAGAAGCTAGCATCAATATTTCTCGTCTGAAAGGCACTCTGAACACTCAATCCCATATGGAAACCATCATTCGGCAAAAAAGCCAAACCGGCAGGATTGGACAAAGCCCCGTCTATTTCAAAGGTAGCACCACGAGATAGCATACGAAGAAAAGCAGCGTGTTGATTAGTATTTGTCAGAAGACCTCCGGCAAAAGTTGGAATTGAAACGATTAGCATTACAAATCCAATCAAGGAAATTTTTCTCATCTAAATCTTTTTTTAATTATTTCGGGCGCAAAGATACGATATTATTGCACACGAGAGATACGTTTGTGCATTTATTTTCGTTTAGCCTCCTATTTTAATTGAAAAAGTAAACTGTTTCTAATGAAACAATTCTCATTTATAACCCAAAAAAGGATAAACAATTCACCCTATTTTAGCGTTTACTAGTAAGCAATAAAAACTGAAAATATTATGGCCTATACAATTGCATTTTTCGGCACAAAGCCTTATGACGAGTCCTCTTTCAATGACAAAAACAAAGAGTTTGGATTTGAAATACGCTATTACAAAGGACACCTGAATAAAAACAACGTACTACTGACACAAGGAGTGGATGCAGTCTGTATCTTTGTGAACGACGTTGCCGACGCAGAAGTAATCCGTGTGATGGCGGCAAACGGAGTGAAACTACTGGCATTACGCTGTGCCGGATTTAATAATGTAGATTTAAATGCTGCCGCCGCTGCCGGAATCACCGTAGTGCGGGTTCCCGCTTATTCTCCCTATGCTGTTGCAGAATACACGGTAGCACTTATGCTATCGCTAAACCGCAAAATACCCCGCGCCTCCTGGCGTACCAAAGACGGTAATTTCTCCCTGCACGGTCTGATGGGATTCGATATGCACGGGAAAACAGCAGGTATCATCGGCACAGGAAAAATAGCGAAAATATTAATTCATATCTTAAGAGGTTTCGGCATGAACGTACTGGCTTATGACCTCTATCCGGACTACAACTTCGCTCGTCAAGAACAAATAGTTTATACTTCACTGGACGAACTATACCACAATTCGGATATTATCTCCTTACACTGTCCGCTCACTGAAGAGACCAAATACCTGATAAACGACTACTCTATCAGTAAAATGAAAGACGGAGTAATGATTATCAATACCGGTCGCGGGCAATTGATTCATACCAATGCACTGATTGAAGGGTTAAAAAACAAGAAAATAGGTTCCGCAGGACTAGACGTATACGAGGAAGAAAGCGAATACTTTTATGAAGATCAATCCGACCGCATCATCGACGATGATGTACTCGCCCGTTTGCTCTCGTTCAACAATGTAATCGTCACTTCTCATCAAGCTTTTTTCACACATGAAGCAATGGAGAATATTGCCGCAACCACCCTGCAAAACATAAAAGATTTTATCAATCACAAGCCTTTATTAAATGAAGTGAAGAAATAAAACTTTTAAGCCGCTTTCTTTGTTTACCAAACATATAAACAAATAAGAGAAAGGACAGTTTTTATGAAAAAAGTAATACATAAAGCAGATACAAGAGGACATTCCCAGTATGATTGGCTGGATAGTTATCACACTTTCAGTTTTGACGAGTACTTCGACTCCGACCGTATCAATTTTGGTGCTCTTCGCGTATTGAATGATGATAAGGTTGCGCCCGGACAAGGTTTTCAGACTCACCCGCATAAGAATATGGAAATTATTTCCATTCCTCTGAAAGGACATCTGCAACATGGAGACAGCAAGAAGAACAGCCGCATTATTACTGTCGGAGAAATTCAGACAATGAGTGCGGGAACAGGAATCTTCCATAGTGAAGTAAATGCAAGTCCGGTAGAACCGGTGGAATTCCTGCAGATTTGGATTATGCCGAGAGAACGGAACACCCGTCCCGTTTATCAGGATTTCAGCATTGCAGAACTGGAGCGTCCGAACGAACTGGCAGTCATCGTATCGCCCGACGGTAGCACACCTGCTTCCCTTTTGCAAGATACCTGGTTCTCCATCGGCAAAGTAGAAGCCGGAAAGAAATTAGGTTATCACATGCATCAAAGTCATGCAGGCGTCTATATCTTCCTCATTGAAGGAGAAATAGTAGTAGACGGTGAAGTGTTGAAACGTCGTGACGGCATGGGTGTTTACGATACGAACAGCGTTGAACTGGAGACATTAAAAGACTCACATATTCTATTAATAGAAGTACCTATGTGATATCATCATTAAAAATAATAAACTAAAGCTGCCAGATAATCTTATGGCGAAATTAAACATAGCAGATATCCGACAGGAATATACGAAAGGCGGGTTGCGGGAAAGTGAACTTCCCGGCGACCCGCTTTCGCTTTTCAGTCGTTGGCTGCAAGAAGCGATTAACGCAGAGGTGGACGAACCGACTGCGGTCATTGTAGGAACTGTATCCCCCGAAGGGAGACCGTCCACACGTACAGTATTGTTAAAAGGACTCCATGATGGAAAATTTATCTTTTATACCAATTACGAAAGCCGCAAAGGCAGACAATTGGCACAAAATCCATCTATCTCCCTCTCTTTTGTCTGGCACGCCCTCGAAAGACAAATACATATAGAAGGAATAGCGACGAAAGTTTCACCGGAAGAATCGGATGAATACTTCCGGAAACGTCCTTATAAAAGCCGGATTGGCGCACGAATTTCTCCGCAAAGTCAACCGATAGCAAGCAGAATGCAATTGATACGATCCTTCATCAGAGAAGCCGCCCGATGGATTGGAAAAGAAGTGGAAAGACCTGATAATTGGGGCGGATATGCCGTCACACCTACAAGGATTGAATTCTGGCAAGGACGCCCCAACCGACTACACGACCGCTTTCTATACACCCTACAACCGGACGGAGAATGGAAAATCAGTCGTCTTGCTCCTTGATTTCGTCGATTTTTCTTGGCAACTCCAACTAGAATACGTAATATTGCAACTATAAAATAGTCAGCTATGACACTGGATTATATTTATCACAGCGGTTTCGCCATCGAAATGGAAGGTGTAACCATTATCATCGATTACTACAAAGATTCTTCCGAAACGGAACACAACCGGGGAATCGTGCATGATTATCTCCTGCAAAGGCCGGGTAAACTGTACGTATTGGCTACTCATTTCCATCCCGATCACTTTAACCGTGAAATATTGACTTGGAAAGAGCAACGCCCCGACATTCAATACATCTTCTCCAAAGATATTCTGAAGTCCCATCGTGCCAAAGCCGAAGATGCTTTCTATATTAAAAAAGGAGAAACATACGAAGACGACACGATCCGCATCGACGCCTTCGGATCGACAGATGTCGGCAGTTCGTTCCTTCTTCACTTACAAGATTGGAGTATCTTCCATGCCGGCGACTTGAACAACTGGCACTGGAGTGAAGAATCGACCGAAGAAGAGATACGAAAAGCCAATGGTGATTTCCTTGCAGAAGTTAAATATTTAAAAGAAAAAGTGCCTAACATCGATCTAGTGCTATTCCCGGTGGATCGGAGAATGGGAAAAGATTACATGAAAGGGGCAAAACAGTTCATCGAACAAATAAAAACTACTATATTTGTGCCCATGCACTTCAGTGAAGATTATGAAGGAGGAAATGCGCTTCGTAGTTTTGCAGAAAATGCAGGATGCCGTTTTATCAGCATCACCCGTCGGGGCGAAAGTTTTGAGATTACCAAATAAACACATTATAATTATGAATAAATTTACGATTCTGTTTCTTACTATGTTTCTCGCATTGCCGATGGCAATGAAGGCAGATTCTGCAAAAGAGAAGAAAGATGACACCAGGTACCTTGCAGGAGCTGTTCCTGAAGTAGAAGGTAAAGTAGTATTTTCCAAAGAGTTCCAGATTCCCGGAATGAGTCAGGCACAAATCTACGACACAATGACAAAGTGGATGGATGAACGTCTGAAAGAGAATAAAAACACCGACAGCCGCATTGTTTTCTCCGACGAAGTAAAAGGAACAATTGCCGGTATTGGAGAAGAATGGATTGTTTTCCATTCCAGTGCCCTGTCATTAGACCGTACATTAGTTAACTATCAGATTACCGTTACCTGCAAACCCGGAAACTGCCTGGTAGAGCTTGAAAAAATCCGTTTTACTTATCGTGAAACAGAAAAATATAAAGCTGAAGAATGGATTACTGATAAATATGCGCTCAATAAAGCTAAGACTAAATTAGTACGTGGCTTGGCTAAATGGCGTAGAAAAACTGTAGACTTCGCCGATGATATATTTATGGATGTAGCAGTAGCTTTCGGAGCACCTGACACCCGTCCGAAAACAGAGAAAAAGAAGAAAGAAGAAGAGCAAAAAACTCCATCAATCGTTGCAGCCGCAGGTCCGATTGTCATTGGTGGCGCAGATAAAAAGACTGATATAAAAGTGACAACTGGCGAACCTGCTCAAACCACTGTTCCTGCTGCAACTCTCACTCCTGCTACTCCTGCAGGCAAGGCTTCCGCTGATATGCCGGGTTATATAGAAATTGATTTGAAACAAATCCCGGGTGAAGTATATGCTTTGATGGGAAGCGGAAAATTAGTAATCAGCATCGGAAAAGATGAGTTCAACATGACCAATATGACTGCAAATGCTGGTGGCGCACTTGGTTATCAATCAGGAAAAGCAGTTGCCTATTGCACGCTTTCACCCGATCAAGCTTACGATGCAATAGAAAAGGCAGATAGCTATACATTAAAATTGTACGCTCCAAACCAAACAACACCTTCGGCTGTTATCGAATGTAAGAAAATGCCTTCACAGACAACTCCGCAAGCCGGACAACCGCGCACGTATGTTGGAGAAATCGTGAAGCTCTTAATGAAAAAATAAAGAAAATCGCAACAATGGAAATAAAAAGTAAATTTGACCATTTTAATATCAACGTCACTAATCTGGAGCGGAGTATCGCTTTTTATGAAAAAGCACTCGGCTTAAAAGAACATCATCGGAAGGAAGCATCCGACGGCTCGTTCACGTTAGTCTACCTGACTGATAACGAAACAGGTTTCTTGCTGGAATTGACGTGGTTGAAAGATCATACTGCTCCATACGAACTGGGGGAAAACGAAAGCCATCTCTGCTTTCGTGTAGCCGGCGATTACGATGCAATCAGAGCTTATCACAAAGAAATGAATTGTGTATGTTTTGAGAACACGGCCATGGGGCTTTATTTCATCAATGACCCGGACGATTACTGGATTGAGGTACTTCCACAAAAGTAAGAGAGGTCGTTCCAAAAGTCCCTAAAAAGAAAAATCACCCTTACTACAATTTGGAGTGGCCCAAAAAGCTAAACAGATTAAAAAGGGACATTTAATAAATAAAAAAGATAAGGCAACTAATTCACTGCGAGTTAGTTGCCTTTTTTTGTATTTCTAAGCAGAGATATTCAACAAATGTCTCCAAAAATTAACAAGATTGATAAAGAGTCCGGTTTTGCATCGGGCTCTTCCCTTTTAACCTTGACTTGACTCTACTATTATTGTACTACTCTATAATATTCCTCTAAGGCTTTTCGGACAGCCTATGCTGTTTCTAAAAAACAAAGCATAATCCTAAAATTGCCGACAGTATGAAAAAACAACCAGGAACAAATTGGTTAACAAGCAGCCTCATTAGTTGCATTCTGGGCAACACAAACATATCATTCGCCTTACCTTTATCATACAATATGGTAACCTTATCATCTATATGATACTGTTTTGGATAAAGATAAATGTTATTTTCCTCTCCACTCTTTAGATTAGAAGGAAGAAATTGGCAACACTTTTCGTCTTCTCCCTCCAATTTATATTTTATTTTTGGTATACATACATCAGTAATATTCATACCATCAGACTTTACCTGTGTCTCTATATCCACTACCTTTCCATGTGTTTTCCTGTCATACGATTTTATTATCCTGCAATGAAGCATCCACAAGAGTCCCATTTTCAGAATTAGAAAAGCACCCCGCAACATAAGTACAACAGATACTACACAAATTATTATATTTATAACCATACTTTTATTTCTTATGACGGCTAGCTCTCTTCTTCCGGATATCTGCTTTCATCTTCGCTGCACCCGAACCATGCTGTCCACGAATATACGTCGCTTTTTTCGCTTTCGTCTTCACTTTTTCCTCTTCTTTGGGCTTATCTTTCTTACCTTTAAAAACGATTCCACCCATGATTGCTTCTTCTATACTCATATAATCATTTATTAGTATTCAACATTTCCGACGGCAAAGATAACCCTTTTCTGCGGATTTATTTATCTTTGCAGAGTTAACAATCGTAACCACCAATGGCAACAACAACTCTTTCTGCAGAAAAGGACCCGATGGGAGCCGCTATTTCTGATTATTTCAACCATCACAGAGCTGATCGTTTGCGGGTATTCTCTTCCCAATTCGAAGAAGATGAAATTCCCGTCAAAGAATTATTCCGTAGTATACAGTCTATGCCTATATTAGAGCGTACCGCCCTACAAATGGCTACAGGACGAATATTGGATGTAGGTGCCGGAAGCGGATGCCATGCACTGGCACTTCAGGAAATGGGAAAAGAAGTGTGTGCCATTGATATTTCTCCGTTATCCGTCGAAGTGATGCAACAACGCGGAGTGAACGATCCGCGCCTCATCAACCTTTTTGACGAAACATTTACCGAAACATTCAATACGATCCTGATGCTTATGAATGGTTCCGGAATTATCGGAAGACTGAATAATATGCCCGGATTCTTCCAACGAATGAAACGTATTCTCCGTCCCGGCGGATGCATACTCATGGATTCCAGCGATTTGCGCTATCTTTTTGAAGAAGAAGACGGCAGCATAGTCATCGATCTGGCCGGAGATTATTATGGAGAGATTGACTTCCAAATGCAATATAAAGATGTAAAAGGAGACACATTCGACTGGTTATATCTAGATTTCCAGACTCTTAGTTTATACGCTTCCGAATGTGGTTTTAAGGCAGAACTAGTGAAAGAAGGAAAACATTACGATTACCTAGTCAAACTTAGTATTGCTTGAAAAGCTCATTATTATATAGTGACGGTATGCGTTCCGGATAGCGTCACTATATAACCTAAATAGTGACGCCATCACATCAGGATAGCGTCACTATTTTTATATGCTCATAAATGCTCCGTCAGATACGCCTAATGAAGGCTTTCTTTCATTTCAGCATCTCATTAATCTTCTGCACAAGAGAAGCAAACTCTTCTTCATTATATAAACGAGTCAGTTTTACAATTCTTCCTTCCTTATCAACTAACACATTTCTTGTTATTCCGGATTCACGCAATGCATATTTCGCAAAAATATCAGCTCCCGGATCCAGTCCTAACGGATAAGTCACTCCGGTAGATTTAGCAAAAGCCAATACTTTATCAAGTGGTTCGTCACGGTCAATGCCAATTAAAGCAAAGTCTGCATTATTTTTATGCTTTAACCAAATATCCTTCTCAATAAACGGCATTTCTTTACGACAAACTCCGCACCAACTTGCAGTAAACTGCAACATGACAACCTTACCACGAAGGGAAGATAGACTCACTTGTTTACCATCTGTCAGGATAATCGTAAAGTCCGGAGCCATCTCTCCTACCCGAACAATATATCCTGTACTATCTGCCTGAACAGATATAGCATCTGCAGCTACTTCTACACTATCTGTTGCAACTTCTACATTTGCCGTCCCCTTTTTCTGTCCGGAACAAGCCCATATACCTATAGCTAAAATCGCCATACCACATACATTCATAATTTTCATTTTCATCTAATCATTGGTAACTTTGCAAATATAAAAAAAGTATGCGATGTATTTGCATTTTTAAAAGAAATTCATACCTTTGCACCCGCAAAAGAAAAACGCCTCTTTAGCTCAGTTGGCCAGAGCACGTGATTTGTAATCTCGGGGTCGTTGGTTCGAATCCGACAAGAGGCTCTCCTATAAAAATGTTGTTTATCCGATCAGGTAAAACAGCATTTTTTTTATTTATACTCTTTCATTTTTTTGTTTACGAAATATTACCACACTCACAGCCAACAGAATTAAAATAATCCCAATAGCGCTATTCAGAGTAAATAATTCTTTAAACACAAAAACTCCGATCACCACAGCTGTCAATGGTTCCATCGCACCTAAAATAGATGTCAACGTAGGCCCTGCATATTTAATAGCCCGTACCAATGTTATATTAGAAATGGCTGTAGCCGGTAATGCAAGTCCCAAAATAATCAACCAGGTATAACCGTCAGCTACCAGCTGAAGCCCGGAAGTAGTCAAAGCACCTATAAAATAAAGAACGGTTCCTAACCCCATAACATAACAAGTCAGTACAGTGGAATTGATTCGAACAGCGCGTGTCATTCGTACGCCAACAATATACCCCGCATAGGAAAACACAGAAACACAAGCTGCTACCAGTCCGACTATCGTATCACCATTTTTCGCCTCCAGTTCCCCCGATGAAAGCAAGGCCGCTCCTAACAAGGACATGGAGACCGCAAACATCACCCAAAGGGATTTCTTTTCCTGAAAGAAGTACATCATAACTAGAGATACCGCCAACGGATACATAAAATGAATGGTTGACGCCACCCCGGTAGCTATATTCTGATATGCTATAAGCAAACTGAATGAAGTAACTGCCCTCAACAAACTTAATAAAAGAACAACTAAAAAATCCTTCTTTTCCAATCGAAAACTACATCCCGAACACCATCCGAACAGAGTCAACGCAATTGTCGCCACTCCCCAACGATAGGAAAGCACTTCGAAAGCTGAAAAACCTGCCAACAATAAAGTGAGGGAAAAGAACGGAGCCAGTCCAAAAGTAGAGGAAGACACCGCTGCATAAAGTATACCTTTTATACGATTCATCAATCTATTCAACTAATTTCCGATATTCATGGGTACAAAGATCATAAATATTTCTTTAATATCACCATTAATTTCACATTATCAGTTAATCGATCTAACCCCTAAATCAGTACAAGAAGATAAGTCTGATACATTTCCTCCTTATAAATATAACCTTTTAATAATCCTCAATAACTGTATTTCCAAAAATATCCTCTTCGATAGTCTTTCTATTACCTTTATCATCGCGAATGGTGATATTCCCAAAAATATCTTTTTCAATAGTCTTTCTATTGCCCTTATCATCACGAATGGTAATATTTCCAAAAATATCCTCTTCAATGGTCTTTCTATTGCCTTTATCATCACGAATAGTGATATTCCCAAAAATATCCTTTTCAATGGTCTTCCTATTGCCTTTATCATCACGAATGATGATATTTCCAAAGATATCCTTTTCGACAGTCTTTCTCCCTTAATTAACTCCCGAATACTCATAATTGTCTTCAATAAGATTTGCACCATAGCTCTTTATTATATAAGGAGCCAAAATAAATTGGGTAGCAAATAGGATAAATAAAATCTTTTTCATGGCGTTTTTCTTTTGGTTTATAACAAAAGTAACGCAGGAAAATCATAAAAAACTAGTGAATACTATAATTGTCGATAGGGAAAAGCCTAAAATAAAGAATTAAATACAGTGCCTATTATACCATACCATAATGCGGGAATATTCTCGAATTTTCAAGTGGTCCCCCGAAACGGTCTCCGTAAAAAATAAGCCCTTGAAAGTGCTTGACTTTCAAGGGCTTCAAAGTGATAGTTGAGGTTCCTGGCGGTCACTAAATTCATTACCTCGTAGCACAGTACGACACACCGTGACGCACGTAATTTACTTGATAAAAAATAGAGTTGGTTATTGCGGTAGCATCATGTGTCACCATGTACCCCCGAATTGAGACCCAGATTGAGACCCCATATTATCAGTAAAACAATCTATAGAGAAAATGTTCTTTTACAGATAAAAACAACATATTTTTACGGATTGAAAATAGTTACAGAGAATAGCACGGAATTTAACAAAGAACCATAATCCCCTTCTGCTCTTTCCATTTTCTAGCATTTATATCATAAGACACAGAAAATCAGATATGCACAAGAATTATGATTTTAACTTTCTTTTCTCTTTTTTCTTTCGACTAGCACTTTTGCTGTGTGGATTTGTTTCTTTTACAATCAACACTCCATCAATAGTAGCCTCTCCAACAAAATTTCCTCTATTATCAAAAACCTCAATATGGGCTTTTTCTCCAAAATGCAAATTATCCACATACCATTGATTTTCAGTACTTAGTTCACGATAAATCTTTCTTTCTTGATATGTTTTACCTGTATCTTCAAATCTAAGCTTGCTTCGTAAACACGTTTGAATATCTGTCGGTGGAACTTTAGATTTCTTGTCATAAATAAATGGTTTCTTATCTAAGTTCTGTTCAATCCATTCCTTTAAAAGATTATCGTTGTCTACACATGCTATGTGCTTCGAACCTGACGAATTTACTTTTACAGCAATAACTAATAAGCTAACTTGTGTACTCAATATTGAGTTTGGAAAATTTAAAGCTAAAACACTTTCGTTATGCACATACATAAATTCATAAGCTTCTGCTAAAGATGTGTTATTTACAGAAAGAGACTTAGGAGGACAAAGTGTAGAATCAAAAAGATAGTATTGACATTCCCGTTTCTGGATAGAATTTTCATTCCAATATATTGGGGTAATCTTAGAAAGTTGCGCCCTAAAAAGATTTTCTAAGTCTTTTTGAGAAATCAAATTAAAAAAAACTTCTATTATTTCAGATGAAACATATAATTTGAGAGGAGCTTTATTACTAAACTCTAATCTTTTTTCTTTTATAACATCAAAAAAAAGGCTCATTTCTTTTAATGAAGTAAAAAGTAAATTTTCATCATTCAAATGCCTAAGTAAAAGATCATTCTGCAGCAAACAGTCATTAACAAATATATGCATAATTAAAAACCAACTAACTGTTTTAAATCTATTTCATTTTGATCAAAAAAATCATTAGGCCAGAGATCTATAGCACCTTTTTCTTTTATATCTATTGGTGAATATAAATCTTTTGACTTTTCATTAAAGAAAAAGACAGATACCATTTCTGAAGTCAAATTTTCTTTTTTCACAAGAACTCTTAATGCGTTCAATATATGTTCACTATGTGATTCTATAAATATTTGCACTCCACCAATAGCGACTTTTGATAAAAAATATATTAGATTAGATTGAGCCTTAGGATGTAAATGAGCTTCTGGATTCTCAACAATAATAATATCTCCTGGTTGCGCTATTAAACCAGCAACTACTATCGGCAATACATACGAATAACCAAATCCTATATTATGTGGCCTAAACTTTGAGTTTCCAATCCCAAATGAAAATGTAATAATTCTTGAATTTTCAGGATTATCAATATAAACTTTTACATTTTCAGTATTCAAAATATACGATAACCATTCTCCCGTTTTAATCTCAAGTTCGTTTGAGCTTTTTAGATTAATTTCTTGAAGTAATGTGTTGACTAATTGTGCTTTCTTTTGATATAAAATATTTCCTAAATATTCCCCTCTTGTCCCAACAGAGACAAAACGAGGCAAAGTTGTTTTAATATAAAATTCTTGCGGCCCAACTCTATCGGCCGCAATATAATGTACATGTTGAAATTCAGTGGTTATATCACCATCAATATCAGTTGACAAAAGTCCAATTGTATCATCAATCTCATCTCGTTCTAATATCACAGTAAGTACTCCATTCAAAGTTTCATGCGAAATTTCAATAGGATTGCTATTTGCTGTATTTTTATTTTGCACATCTCGAAATGAGCCTAAGTTTACCAATTGTCCATTAAAAACTACCTTACAAAAAGTTTTTTTATCTTCAATGGATTGACTTATAAGTAAAATACTTTGCAAGAAAGAAGACTTACCTCTACCATTAACGCCTGTTAACAGGTTTATTGTTTTAAAATGAAACCTGGTTTCATTTTGAAAACATTTGAAATTTTTTAGACTAGTAGACTTAATCATTTATACATTCTTTACTAAGTGTATCAAAAACACAATCAAAGCGAGTTGCAACTCTCTTTTTATCTCCAGTAGAAAACCTCACTGCATCAAAATATTGAGAATCTTTCAATAGCAAAGTATAGTTCGCTTTTATTTGAGCTTTATTTCTCAAAAGATACTCCTTACTTTTTGAAGCAAAAAAACCAGCAACAGTTTCAAAGATTGCAATATTTATTCTACCTCTAGTCTCAGTGGTTGGAATCCTAAAATTTCTATCCCCGAAAAACTCTCTAGTATAATACATAGCCTTCTCGAATTCCAATTCATATTTTTCAAAGTCTTCATCCGTAAATTTCTCATTCATATTTTTCATAGCATCTTCAACAAAGTCATTCATGCTATTTTTATAATCCATTATATAATCAAAAATTCTAAATGACAAATATCTTAAAACAGCTTCTTGGTCTTTTGCTCTACTATCTGAAATGCCATAATCAATAGCCATCTTAAAACTTAACTTTGATGACAGCTTTTTCAAAAAATCTGTCGCTTTACCAATATAAATGCAATTTCTTATTTCTTGTCTTTCTAACTGCGTTCCCCCTGTGTTTATTCTATTAAATATATCATATACCATTTCTAATGGAACTGACGGTTGAATAATATAAACTAGCAATTTTTTGTCTTCAATTTTAGTCTGATATTCGCTATTAAGTGCAACTAAATCAGAAAATCGTTTCCCATTCACACTAGGAATGGCTTTTAATCCTTCTAGTTTAAATTCATCTTTAAGGAATCTTCTTAATGTAGTAATACGTTGTCTTCCATCAACAACTATGTAGTTTCCTTCTTTATCTTTGTTGATATATAAAGGAGGTAAAGGAAAATTAAGTAATATTGATTCTATAAACAAGCATTGTTGCTCTGCCTTCCAAATGTATTTTCGTTGAAAATCAGGCATTTTTATTAAGCCTCTATCCCATTTTCTAACAACTAATTCATAAATGGTTTGAGGATCTTCTCTAATATCAACATCTGCTTTCGAGGGATCATATGGGTATATTGAACCTTTTCCTAAATCATTTGAATCTAAAGTATCTTCGTCTGTTTCAACCTGTTCAACAAAACTAAGAATGTTATCTTTATATTTCAAATAATTCTCTCCCCCTAATAATCCTTGTACAATAGAATTAAAATCATCATAACGGTGATATATTTGATCTTTGAGTACTGACAATTTCTCGATAATATCAATAGGGATATCTTGTGCAAGATGTTTTAGAGAATCTTCACTCAATAATATTCTATTTTCAGTATTTCCATTCATACAAAAATCGTTTTATTAATAGACTGTATTACAAACTATTTTTGTAATACACATACATGTACATTTTATGCGAAATTTAATCCACATAAACTCTATTATAGTTGTAATTGCAAATTTAGTCTTATTTATGGTTTCAAACAAATTATAGTCCACAAAAAATAAAAATAGTCATTCTATCTAACTTTCTACTCACTTTTTCCAGATAATTTGCAAACAAGGAAAGATTACACATCGATATAGTCTATGACAAAGCGTCATAAGCAAAGTATAAACGTCATAACCTCTCTAATCAGCTTATGACGCTTCGTCATATCATTACAGACGGAACAATCCTTGAAAATCAACTGAAAATCAATCACATTAATATAATAACAGTATGAACAAGAAAGAACTAACTAACGCAGTAGCAGCAAAGACAGGATTAAACAAAACAGAGTCAAGAAAGGCACTGGATGCAATCATTGAAACCATTACCGAAGAAATGAAGCGGAACGGAAGAGTTATCATTATCGGCTTCGGCTCATTTTCAGTCAAGCAGAAGTCAGCAAGAAAAGGGATGAATCCGGCTACCTTTGTACCGATTGATATTCCAGCCAAGAAAATAGCATTCTTTAAGCCCAGCATCTACCTAAATTTTCTCTTGAATCGGAAGAAAAGAGGCAGAAAGAGAAAAGACGAGAACAATGCCGGATAATGGTTAGACTATCAGACGAGAACAGGCAGAGAGCTATTTTTGAACAATATACAGTATTCGATATTGATATTGCAAAAATAGCTTCAAAGTATGGATTGTATCTGATAGGTGGAACTGCAATAGACTTGCTATGTAACTATCATTCTATTCCATTTTGGAGAAGTAGGTCTAACAATGATTTCGACTTTTGGACTTTATTTGACAACCAGCAAAATACAAGTGAGTTCATAGAGCATATCAGGGATAGTTTCAGGTTTGATATAGAGGAAGATTCCGACTACATGATTACTTTAGAATCAAACTATGTAAAGGCAGATGTTGATATACTTATAGACCGTGACTACAACAACAAGCAATTTACTCATTTTATAGGAGGTATTAATGTCATGTCTCCGATTTACTTGTTTTCATCCAAATTTGATAGATATATCAACTGTAGCAATATTCAACGTAAGGAGATAGATTTCAAAGATTTGAGAACCTTACTATCTATAATTGAGAAAATAAACGGGCTTGATGATCTTGAATACCATTTGTCTAGCCTAAATTATGACCAGAAAGCCGAAAATATGCTCAACTCTATTATTGCAAGTCTGTAATTCGGGGGAACTTGACTGTGGTGTTTCAGTCTTAAAATAGTATCTTTGCACACATATTGCTGATAATAACCATACCCTTCTTCTATTGATAAATGAATGGCTTGTTTATTATCAACAGCATATTAGTTAGACAGAATATTACACTTATATAGCATTGATTATGTCAGACCATATTACCACTTATTCAGGAGTTAAATTCTCGCCTCTCAACCCAAAGGAAGAGGATATTCGTATTGATGATATAGCACACGCTTTATCGCTAATGACAAGGGCAAACGGACATTTCCCCGAATTTTATTCAGTCGCACAACATTGTATCGCTTGTTGCAAAGAAGCTATTGCCCGTGGATATAGCAACAAAGTTGCGTTAGCTTTGTTGCTACATGATGCGAGTGAGGCATATCTATCAGACATCACAAGACCACTCAAAAAGCATTTAGAAGTATATTTACAAGCAGAATCTAAGTTACAAAATATGGTATACGGCATGTTTCTTGGCGAACTTCCTAACGAACAGGAACGAGAGCAAATTGACAGCGTAGACAATGTAATGCTCTATCATGAGTTTTTACACTATACCTCTGAAGAACTATCAAACTACAAAGGAGAGATTCTATCTACTCCAAACTTCAAGTTTGTTGAGTTTAAAATCATAGAGCAAGAATATAAGGATTTATTCTATAATTTAACGAGATAGTAAAGTACACAATCGGCACGATTGCACGATCATGCCGCCAAACCTTTCATTACAAGACTTTTAATATATTGTAATTGTGCGATAATGTGTAAGTCAGACACAATTTAAACGTTATATTACATAAAGTAAGAGGATTCACAACTTTAACAACCTCTTAGCCCTATGTAACTATTAAATACCCGTTTAAATCTTTCGGTTCATCTAATTTAGGAGATTCATTTATAATATCCCACACCAAAGTTTTACCCACAAATGACTGTATAAAACTTGCGAGGTTATATATATCTTCAAGCTCTAAGCTACAATCTATATTTCCAGTAAATAACAATTTACATTCTTTGCCTGCCTCTAATTTTATGGGGTTATCTGTTAGTTTGTGAATTGTATTAATTGACAACTCAGAGCAATTCAACGTTAGGATGATGCTTTCATCACCTTTGATTAGCTTGAATTTAAAATGCCTCTCTTTCATGCGAAATGATTATAGCTTGGATTCTTCATCTATATTCTGAAAGCGTGATATTGCACCCAAGAATTTTAGTCGAGCATCTCCCGTTTTCCCATCACGATTTTTGGCAACAATAATTTCAGCCATACCATGTAAATCGTTACCCTTGTCATCTTGGAATATTTTATAATATTCAGGACGGTGGATAAAACAAATCATGTCCGCATCTTGCTCAATACTCCCTGAATCTCGGAGGTCGCTTAATTGAGGACGTTTCCCCTCAATACCTTCACGGTTTTCTACAGAACGATTTAACTGCGAAAAAGCAATGATAGGGATATTCAACTCTTTGGCAAGTGCTTTAAGAGAACGAGTTATCACACCTATTTCTTCTTTGTGGCTATCAAAAATCAGTCCACTGGCATTCATTAATTGAAGATAATCCACAATGATTAACTTAATCTGATGTTCCCGTACAAGACGAGAGGCTCTCGTACGAAGCTCATGTACAGATAACGAAGGAGTATCATCCAGAAAGACAGGAGCATCCTCAATATTTTTTTCTGCATCATCTAAAAAACGATGTTCTTGCTTGCTGTACAATTCAGCCCGGTTTAATTCCACACTACTCACATTTGATAGGAATCTGTTCATAAATTGTAAACTTGACATTTCAAGACTGAAGAAAGCTACTGGAATTCTATTAAGAATAGCGATATTTCGTATCATAGATATTCCAAACGCTGTCTTTCCCATTGCCGGACGTGCTCCAATTACAATCAATTCTCCATTCTTCCACCCGAATGTTACTTTATCCAATTCTGGAAATCCAGATTGTATGGCTCTCTCACCTACATACTCATATTTGAATATACCCAATTTTTTCATATTCTTTTTCTTATTTAGTCTTAGTGTGAGCAAAGTAACTAAGACATATACGTCATTTTACGACGTAACTCTCGAAAAAAAGAAACCGCCACAACTTGACATTATAGCGGTTCTTATTCGTGGTTAGTATGTAATATATTGATTTATATCTCATTACATAAAAACAAATGACTTTTATTCCACATCATTATTCAAGAAAATATCCAATTGAGCTTCGGGAGTCTCTGCTTTTTTTAATAATTTCTCAATAGGAGTAATTTTCTTGCTATACCATTTCCTCATTTTGGAACTAACAGTTGCATACTGTTGGAGTATAGCCAACGTCTCGCTCAAGTTTTTACCCTCCAAGCTTAAAGTAAGGTATTCAGTTGTTGCAAGATATGCATTGTAAGCATTCTTGTGTATTTTGGGCGCATTATCTTTATACCCTTGTTGACCTCTATAATAAGTGTAAGAACATTCCACGCATTGTAAGTCATCTGAAATCTGTTCTACTATTTTTTTCATCATAGATAAAGTATCATACTTCTGCATGAAGTCTCGACTGATTTTATCAATGTATTCACTTATCAATTTTATTGATTTATAATATTTCCCATCGTTTTCTTTAATCCCTCTTTCCGTATATTCATTGCGTAGACGAATAACATCATCTAATTCTTTTTTATGCATTTTAACCGCAGTCTCTAAAGCCGAGGATTTTCCACTACTCTCATATAATCCTTTTCTACAATATACTACGTCAGGACGAACAAACTCCATTTCTTTTATATTCATAGAAACTTTTGTAGGGAGAATTTCTTGCAGCTTGTTATATAAGGAATCATACTGAAGTTCTAATAGCTTTTCTTTTCTTAATTGCTCCACATCATTTCCATTTTGATCTACTATCTTCTTAGAATATACTTCGTTATCTTTATATAAAGATACCTCATAATATTCATTTCCTGCTTCTCTCAGAACTTTTATAGATTTGGTTAAAGCACCATTATCATAACATTCTATCACATCTGTGCTTAGGTTCTCTTTTTGTGTGATAGTTTTGCCATCTTCCGCATAAAACGAAATGATATTATCATCCAGTTTCTCAATTAATATGCCCGTTTCGCTATATCTGGTATACTGAATTGGAGTTGTTATATTTCCATAGTTTCCCGGTGTCACTTGAAGTATTCCTTTGTATTCTGTTTGTCCGTTTTGAAACCAGTTTGTGTTATATTGTTTGTCACCTACTAATTTTGCATGGCTTTTCTTTTGCCCTCTATTTTTGGCATCTGTGTAGTAGGATGTTTTCTCTATCATTTCATCTTCCTTATATATACATTCTTCCAAAAGATAATGTCCACTACTTCCCAAATTATAATTCTTTTCCATTCCGCTCTTTTTCCCATTTAGATAGTTTGTGGATTTAGAAATATATTTTTCGGGTGTTCCGAAATATTCGATACATAATCCATGTAAAGCTCCATGATTGTAGTTTGCGGAGATTAGTAACATTCCATTCCTGTCGTATTCCTTATAGGAACCATGTCTTGTTCCAGTACCCGCAATTACAGTAAAAGATTCATATAAACGGGAATTCCCCCAATCCCAATAAGTTTTTTTAGTCACAAGATTCTGCGCACTAGCTATATCAACTGATGATATTATAATGCAAATAAAAAATAAAATTCTAAATTTCATATTCTCCTTGATATTAATTTCTTTTTTGTTGTATGCAATCTCAATTTATCTGTACGATGTTGGTAATAGGATTAGGCGTTGATTCCGTAATTTCCACATTACCGTCTATATCAATCGTTCCGATAACAGATTGGCTTGTGCTATATTGAAAACCTGCAAAATATAGCAAATCCGAACCCTCCATTGTA
The DNA here is from genome assembly GCF_019052435.1 of Bacteroides sp. MSK.20.12. Classification (NCBI taxonomy): domain Bacteria; kingdom Pseudomonadati; phylum Bacteroidota; class Bacteroidia; order Bacteroidales; family Bacteroidaceae; genus Bacteroides; species Bacteroides sp. MSK.20.12. Next base: position 53,184 of record NZ_JAHQVH010000025.1, read on the forward strand.
TAAATGGAACGAAAATCAATGCCTTTGCTTGACAAGTCCAATTCCTTAATACTGTATTTCTCCAATGCTATAATATCCAATTTATCCACAGATTTTCGTGCATATAAAGCATTTGCTGTCAAATAAGTGGAATAATCTGTATTGAAGAATCCGTTTAGATTAACAGGAATCTCAGTCAATGTCCTTGTTGCAAGTATATATTCATAAGTGCGACCATAAACATTTATCAGCATTGTAGCCCTGCGTTCGTTCCATTTTACTTGTATATCATTCGGCTGTGGTATTCCCCAATAGTCAAGAAGTTCCGTCTCTACCATAATTTGACTTTGGAGTTCTTGTTTCTCATTTAACTTACTAATTACAAGTTTGTAAGAATTGTATTCTCCACTAACAGCAGTGAGGTATAAATCCTCATTGTCGTGAGATACAAAAGCGTTTCCATATTCTGTTTGGGGTATAAAGCTAGAAATTATAAACTGTTGTGTGCCATACGACGGACGGATATATCTGTAACCATAGAAACAAGTTCCCTTATTGTTGACTACAAAAGAAAGGGAATTATCTGCATACAATTCTAACTTTAAATTAGAAATATCTTGTGTATGAATTTTATAAAGTCTTCCTCCGTCCATATTGTTTTCCATGTTAGCCATGACATAGATATTTCCCTTATTGTCTGTTACAGCATTCTCTCCATTTAGTCCTGCACCTAAATCATATATCGCTTCTGTCGCTTTATCAATAAGATAAGAACACCCTCCAAGCACAGTGACATCGACGTTGTCTGGAAGTAAATTTCCATCTTCACTATATGAGGGTTTATAATTTATGGGCTTACCTGTATTTATCATCAGATACTTTTTATTAATATCCCATATTGAAAATGAACCGCTTATTCTAATCGTATCACCCTTATTGTCAATCCACGATAATTCCATGTCTCTACCGTCTTTCTTAATCTGCCGATATTGGGTAGAAGAAGAACGGGTATTAGTTCCACTTGTATAGATATACTTTGCATCTTTGATATTCAACCCCACAATATCACCGTGTTGTGGCGGTTGGGGCAGTTCATCATCATTGCTGCAAGATACAAGAAAAAAGGCTGTACAAGCAGCCAATAAATACTTCAATTTCATAATGCTATTTTTTAATATTATTAGTAATTCTATCTGATAATTCTTTCAATCCTATATCATCTAAGCTTTTCAACTTAGCTTCCTTCCCTATCAGAAGAGGGTGTTTAGGATAGCCTTTCGTGGTAGCTCCGTAGGCTTTAAAATGATAATTTCCACTAAATAGGCTGATTATACCTTGTATGTTCTTATCTTCGTTTCCGAATAGCAAATCAGACAAGTATGTCCGTTTCGTATCGTCAATAATCGCCCCCCAAGCGCACCACACATCTGCCCGTTCAATAGTGGACAACAATTCTTCTATGGCTGCAAGATTGCGCAAATGAATCTCCATACTGTAAGTATCATCTATATCCATGTTGTTCGGATTGGTCGCTCTTTGAGGGTAAACATTCAGCATATACCATGCTCCATATTCACCGCTTCTTTTTGCATAGTCCTGCACCCTTCTCAATGTCGGGTCAAGGAAGTTAGGCAGTGCCATGCTAGGATTGATACCAATGCAAACCAATACATTCTGTTTATCTGTATCGAATTGCTCCCCTAACACGTAGCGAACATCTGTAAGTTCGCAATTATAGTTTTTTCGATATTTCTCTGCCGATTCATATTCATAGAACCAACCTTTTCTATCTGTTTTTTTGTTCATAACCTTACTTAACTACTTAGCATTACTAAGCGCAAAGATAAATCTTTTTTTCATCTTTACAAATTCAAAAACAAGGTTTTATGAAGTCAGATATTGATTTGTTCGTTATTAATAGGATTAAAGAAAAGCGGAAAGAGCTAAATGTGTCACAGCGTGGTATGGCTGCGATACTTGACTGTACTGCTGGCTTTATCGGACAAGTTGAAAGCGAGAACTCTGATACTAAGTATAGTGTACATCAACTGTACCTTATAGCAAAGGATTTTGAGTGTTCACCTGCTGATTTCTTTCCTCCTATTAATTCTGACCTTGAATAACCTGTTTCGCTGCAAAGCTAAGGTTATGGATACGACAGTTTAAGACGGTGCTCTAATTTTTTTTCTCATATTTTACGATTTAAACAAAAAAAATAACCACTACATTGCTGTAATGGTTATCTTCTTATCCTTTTAATTTATCAACTTTCTATAATATCTTCTGATTCAGTACAGGTGTGAATTATAAAACGCTGTATTAGTTGGATATTTTTCATAATCTTTCGTATTGGGACAATGCCTTTAACAATCGTTGCTTAATTCTCTCTCTTAGATGAATGGGAGACAAGACTTCTATATGTTCTCCGTAACTGATAATCTTATTTTCTAATTCGGGATTGATAATGAGGCACAAAGTTAAGATGTTCTCGTTAATAGTCTGTGAGTGGTGCAATGGCAAAGCATTCAGATAATGGAGCATCGTTTCGGAAACTTTTAGCTTGACTTCTTCTATTGGGGTATTAGAGTTGTTGTCCGGCTCATATACCAACCCATATACTTGATTGAACTTTTCTGCAACTTGTTCCAGTACTTTTTCTCTTTGGAATGGTTCATCTGTGACAATAAGATTGTGAATCCTATCTAGTCCGAAAGTGCGGAATGCTTTCAATTCATCGACAAAGGCAAACAGGTACCACATTCCCTCAAACTCTTTCAGTAGATAAGGAGAAACGGTATAATCTTTTGATGTGCCATTCTGATAATTTCTATGTTCAAAGCGGACAATCATTTGGTTTTGGATTACTTGTAATAAGCAACCTATGTTTTCAATTCCTTTTGCACGGGGATTGGGGCTAATCGACAAATATTGAAGAATTTTGTTTTTGTCTTTGATAGTGGAAAGGACAATATCAGAACTTTCAGCCAATCCGATAAAATAAAGCAACTTGTCGAAATCCAGCGTATTGTCTGTTTGAGCAAAATAGCCATTTTTCTGTTCATCGTATATAATCTCAATATCGAAATTACTCCGTATATCGGCTAAGTCTCTTTGGAAAGTTCTTTCGCCTATCTCGGTATCATAGCGTTTCAGATAATCAAGCAAAGTACGCTTGCTAGGATAGTCGTTTTGGAGAATCCTACGAATAATCAGATAGTCTCTTCTTATGGTGTTCTTTGTTGGCATAGTGAATAAGTTATTAGTTATGATAGTTGCTACTTATCAGCAGGTATAATAGCAAGCGTGCACAATCCGCACAATGATGCACGGTCTCTGTGTTCTCTAAGTCTTATTAGGCAAGGGCTGGTAACACGACCGTGCAATCGTGCGGATTGTGCATCATTTTTTATCTCTATAGTCGGGTGTACCAGCCAAACTCAGATGATTAACAAGCGCATTTACTATATGATCACCTTTGGTTGCATAGCTATTATTACTTTTTAATAAATCGCAAGTAATTTGAGCTTTTTCAACCTGTTTCTTACAATTCGCACTTTTTAGTCCAAAATTTTTCACTACAAAATCATTAAAATAAGTTCCCACTGTGTCTATATCCATATCAAGAATTTCAGCGATAAATCTTTCTTTGTTCCCCTGTGTTTCAGGAGTAATACCAGCAGCTTCAATTAAGGAATTCAGCATTAAAACTCTAATTCTTTGGGTATGCACTTTTGCACTTTCTGTCTGTAGTTTCTTTAATAATTTCACAGACTCTTCCGTGATAAGCTCTCGCCAGAACTTTATTTCAGACGGGATTCCATTATTCGGTTTGATTATTATGTCATGAAGAGATGCTAGTTGCGAGATAACATTTGTAAGCCTAGCATCATACTCCATTACACAAGTAGGTGTCAATTTGCTAATACATTTTTCTGCTGACAATTGTAGTTCTTTTACAACTTCCTTCTCCATGAAATGACGAGCTAAAAGAGTTCCTTTATATAATATAGAATACTCAATATTTTCGGGACCATATTTATTCACAATATAATCTTTATGTTTGGCACTAAACAAAGCATCTTGTAGTTCATCACCTTCAAATACGTCACTTTCTTTATATTCAATCCCGTCAAGTTCGAAACGTTGAATTAACAAATCGTCAAATATATTCTGATTAATCTTTATTTGACGATTTATTATTTTATCATTATCAAGATATAAAATTCTATTATTATAATGATAATACTCAATAATTCGGTCTTGCCACCTATCATTTATTAAGGTCAATAGTTCTTCAAAAATCAACGAGAATCTCTTTGGTACTATTTCACTAATTATTATAGATGATGTTTCTGCCACAAAAATAAATTCTTCTATAGCAATTCTATCTTCGATATTATAAATATCTTTACTCATTGGTTTAAGATTTAAATGAATAATATTTTGTCTATCTCTTTTAATTGTCCACACAGTCCGCACAATCGCACGGTTTTGTCACAAGTTCTTTTCCAACAAGTTCTTACAACATTCCAAACCGTGCGAAACTGTGCATATTATACACTCTCTTACATGGCTCTAAAGAATGCGTGTTCTTGAAGAGCGATTGCGTTCTCTTCCTTTGAAACTCTAATATACCGCATGAAGCTGGATTCGGTTGTATGTCCGGTAATCTGCATTATGGATAAACTAGGAATCCCTGCTCTATAAGCATTGGTTGCAAAACTTCTTCTGGCTGTATGACTTGTTACCATATCGCATTTCTCATAAGTCACTTCCTGCCGTACTCCACCCGTTGTCTCAATTATAGATACAAAGTTAGTAATTTCAGCCATACGACATAATTTTTTAAGCATCCTATTTGTACTTTGATTACATTGTACCTTAGGAGGTTTATTCCCGTACTTAGCAAAAATTGCTTCTACTTTCGGATGCATGGGAATCACCACCAAAGTATTGGTCTTTTGGGTGACAATCGTTAGCATCTTTTGAGCAAAGTTCAAATGCTTCTGCTCTAACCGAACTATATCGGAATAGCGCAATCCGGTGTAACAGGAAATCAAAAAATTATCCCTGACTTGCGCCTGATTATCCGGTAGTACCAACGCATAGAGTCGGTTCAATTCTTCTTCGGTCAAGTAAATTGTCTCTACATTCTCCTTATATGCCTTGAACTCCTTACGCTTAAAATCATCATTGGTGGTGTAATGGTTTTCATAAGCGTAGCGAGTCATTACCTTGATATTCTTGATAAACTTACCTATTACATTGGGCTTATACTTGCCACGGGCATGGGTAGCTTCATTAAGATACTTGATAAAATCGTTGTAGAAATCTACCGTAATCCCGTCCAATCTCAACTTAATGCGTCTGCTAGTACAATATCGTTTGATAGCACTTTGAGTCGAGATATAGTTTCGGATTGTACCCGGTACCAGCTTCGCTCCCTTACTGTTCAGGATTACTCCATCTCTACAGAGTGAAATATAATATTCCATGAAACTAGGGAAGTCAGAGAAAGTACGCTTAACTTTGGTTTCTTGCTGTAATTCCTTTTTCAATTCTTCCCTAACTAAGTCCACTGTTGCGTAAATGTCACGGAATTTAAAGTTCTCCAATACTTTCATTAAAGCATTCCTGGTTTTCTCAATCTCCTTATTGATGTTGCGCATCTTCAACTGTAATAGTGGATTACCCTTCAAATCGGGATTACGCTTTGCATCCTCAACAGCACCCCCCGAAGCAGTATCCCAATGTTTGGGGCAAATCTTACAATCTATTGGCAAGTAATAGGTTAGGCGGTCGCCATTGATATTAACTCTGACTCTGATTAATGACATGTCTTGCGTTCCGTTCTTCACTGAGAAACGAATTGCATCTTTTCCATAAAAAATTTCTTTTATAGCCATAACTACTTGTGTTGATTTTTAATTTTCAAGACCTTTTATTCAAGAATCGTTCCGCTTATCATGAATTTAAACTGCATCTTTAGAATGATTTGTCAATAATCAAATTTCGACAATATGACGACTTGTCAGATACCACATATTGCAAGTCTATTTATAGGTTCTTACTGATAGCTTGAGCAATTAAAGTAGAAGCATATACACAGAACAGACAACACCCCTTCTTCTAATGGAGCATTGCCCGTTTCTGCTGCATATCTTATCGAATGTCGGCTGTCACATCATCATCTTCTTCTTTCCATGAAATTGTTAGTTCCTCTTGTGAATTTGGTTTTATTTTTTGTGGATTTTTCAACCCCTCTACCTCTTCTTGTGTAGGCAATATAGATTGTATCTGTTTAGCAAATTCAGAATCCACATCTAAAGGCTCTTGTTTTTTAGGCTGATTTGATCCCTTAAAAAGATTGGCGAGACCCGGTATTTCCGCTTTTTTTACAGCTGGAGTAGGATTTTCTATTTTAATATCAAATGCTTCCGGTTTTACCTCCTTTTCAGCCATTAAGATATAATCTGCAATATCCAAACCTCTATCCCGTTCCTCTGCCGTGGCTTGTTCCTCCAACCCTTCATAAACAGATATATTTATACCATCCATAGCCAAATCTTCAGCCCTTATTTTCCAATCCTCCGTTGCTTTCAGGTCTGGAAATAAGATTACTTCACGACCACGGAGATCATTATAGACTTCAGGGCTTGTCCATTTACAGCCAAATTGCCCACCTGTAGCCAACCAAACGTATTCAGGCATTTGTATTGCGCAAATCAATGCAGTTTTCTCCGATTCAACAAGTGCCACAGGCTTATCTGGAAACTTGTTTAAAAGATGTACGCCAAATAGACATTGTTTATTGATAAACTCCTTATCATACATAAGCATTTTACCTATATACATGGATGCCGGAGTCTCTGGCTTATTCTTCTCGTAATGATGGGTTCTTCTGTTATAAATCAGAAATTCATCATTTTCTTTCAGCCGTTTGCCTGTTTTGGGATTGTATGCCATAACTTTAACCTGACGAATCTTACCTTCTCTATCCATTTGTAAAAATGCAGTGCCAAACTTACCATCTTTATAATAATGTTTTGCAACCATTACTTCGTACAGGTTAAACACTTCCACCGCTTTTTCTCCAAAAATAAGGTAAAGGAAGAAAAGCAATGCACCATTCATAAAGTCATTTACACTTGAAAGCATAGAAGACTTGCTTTCAATACGTTCAGAAGCAATTTCTGAAACTACTTCCTTTTGTTCGATTTCTTTCGTCATCTTGTTGTTGTTTATTTGGTTAATATTATTCTTAGGGCTCTCCATATAGCCACAGCTGTTAATTCTCTCGCAACGACCAAACTCATAAGGCAAATACTGTCCAGTCTGATTGTCAACGAAACGAGTATATCGCTTTTTGCCACATTTAGGACAGACACTATACTCACGTCCATCACCACTGGGTTCCAGTGAACACCTAAATATTTCATTTGTCATTGTACTTTCTATTTTTTTTGTATGCCTGCGCAAAGTTTATTGTACAGGCATACACAGGTTATTAATCTTCGACAAACATTTTCCTGTTCATCCCATATCCCTCTTTCTTGAAGAACTTGTCATTTTTCAAGAAGCGTTTGAGCACCCATTCTCCCATGCCTAAACTTGCAGCTATCTTGATGCCATCACTTGTTTTGAATGTTCCATTAGGAAGAGCATCATATACCGCACTTTGTTCTTTTGTCATCAAGTGCCGTACATCCTCTTTATAGACTAGTTCGTGCATTAATTCAACTTGACTTTTAAAATAATCAACGATTTTAATCGCACCTTCGACAGCCCTCACACTGATTGCCCTACCCTCTCCTTCACCAAAAGCGTAGTACATCATTTCAAGAATCAACGCAAATCGCAAAGCATTCATATCCATTTTCGCATGTGATCCCACATAGGATTCATTTGTATCGTCCATCAAACGGAGGCGATGATTTTCCCCGTTTCGCCACTCGGTAATCAGAGCCCGTGCTTCGGTGGTAAAATCTAATATATTAGATACGATGTTATCATCTTCTCCCTTAATTTCTGGCAGTGCATCTAATTTTTCAAAAGCTGACTTCACCGCTTCTTCTAACACTGAATCAACTTCTTTGTCTGTCCACTCTGGAATATTATTATCCAGTTGAGCACAGAACAAGAACCTATCAGGTAGCCCGTTATCGGTTCCTGTAAACATTTGTTTGAATACATCCGGTTGTGTCCCCCCGATTATTGAACAAAAAGGATTATTGATTTTGATTGGGTCGGAACCTTTCCGATTCACATTAATGGGCATATGACTCCACATACTTAAAAGTATCTCTGTATCGCTTCCAGCCCTATATCTATTCATCGTACCGAATAGTCCTTTCAATTCGTCATGATAAAGCAGGATTCCACGAGGATTCTCGTACAAGCACGCCAAAATAGCCTCCATTGTAGCATCGTTAAGAACTCTTTGCTTGAGGGTCGGATACTCCATAGGTTCAACCTCCTCACCATTCTTTCGCCTCACTTCATTTTCCTTGTAAGCCTTCACTTCATTCTTATAAGTAGAATATTTCCCAAGATCGCACTCCAATAAAAATTTTAATGCGTATTTAATGGGGGCAGATTTTCCTTTGGATGGCTTTCCAATCAGCACAACGAAGAGGGCGCAGCTCTCTATAAAATTGTTGTAGTACCGCACGAGTATCGTATTACCCACGACAGCACCAAAGGCTACAAGAAAACTGACAGAACTGTAAGAGGCAGCGAAACCGTAGAAACTTTCAAGCTGCTCAATCAGAGCAGCTAAAGCTTTAGGAAATACTTCCTTGTAGGGAAATGGTTTATTTTCCATACTTTTCATTGATTTATTGTTATTAAAAATTTCTCAATATCTTTTTCAGAGAACAATACCCGTTTGTATGCTTTCTTCATTTTCAAGTCACCATTTCGCACCATTCTATAAATGGTACTCCTACTGACATGAAGTAACTCGCACACTTGTGGGATTGTTAGGTACTTAGCTGAAGGCTTCTTATTAATGTCCTCTTTCAAGGCAGTAATCTCATCCCTCAACTCAAACAATGGTTCAAGCTGCTTTTGCAACTCGTCATTTTCTATTAATTGAATTTTTTCATTCATATTATTAACATATATTTAATTAATACTATTTTAACTCGTCTCTATTGTCCAACATGCAAAGAACTCTATTATCAACCCCTCCTCTTTTCCACCCTCTCTTGCATCTTTCATTGGGTGGTTAGCGATTAACTTCGGTACAAAGGTAGATGAATAATTTTAAATACAAAATAGCAACTATCTAACTATCAACGAATTACAATCAAACACGATTTGTAATTCACTTCTAAAAATGATATACTTTACTTCTAAATCATCTATGATTAACTTTGAAAAAAACATCAGTTCACTTCTTTTTTCGTTTATATCAACAAAAAAAAAGAAAACAATACATTAATATACATTAACATAAATAGCTCTTAAAACAAGGACTAAAGACATTTTTCAGCCAAATAAGCAATTGTTTTACACACCAAAATATAGATAGAATCAGATGAAATCAGGGAGGTTCAATGAATTTAGAGCAGATTAATCTAAAAACAATGCATATTTTGCATACTTTCGCACGATGAAATTAATTTCTAAGTACCGTTAGAAAAGCGAATATACAATAAGAGTGCAACCGTGCGAACCGTGCGCTAATGGTCAAACTTACAGTTAGTGACCGAAAAGGACTTGAAACGCATGAGGAGATACATTGTCGAAAATGGGTTTTGAGAAGAATATAGCAGTGGGAGACCAACGGAGATTCCAAATTGGATATTCGGAGCGTTTTTAAGAGGAAGCAGGAGGTATATATAATAAGGTCTAGAGGGGAAGTTTTTACTAGTAGTGGTTTCCATTGGAGAGCCTCAATACTGATATGAAAGTAGGAGCATTGCTAAGACAGCAGCTTAGTAATGCTCCTACACATTATTATATAAGACAGATTTGATACAGTCGTAATTTACCAAATGACCTCAGTTTGATATTATCCTTGCAACAGGTCAAAGTAAGAAACATTATAGAAATTAGTCTTAGAACAGCTTTGCATCTGGTCTCCACATTGATGTATGTGTCCGAATAAATGGTTATGCGGTTTATGCTTGCTAATTACCTTTTGCAGCAGGGTGCATCCGGATCCTTCATCAAGTACTCCCTTAGCTGGTCCATGAGTTATTAAAAAATCTATTTCATCTGGAATTTCGATTGCTTGATGTAACCATGGACGAGCGGCAAGAGAATAGAATGCAATATCATCATATTTCATTCCAGAGTTCTCCAACAATCTAATGCCTCGTGGAATTAGCAATCTCGCTTCATCCGGACATAAGTCAAACAGAAGTTCATGGTTGCCAGCTACAAATATGCGTAGTAAGGCAGGTTGAGCAGCATACCAATTAAAGAAGTCGGATAGCTCTTGTTTCTCAATACCATTTATTCCATCTCCGGCACAAATTAGAATGTCAGCTTCTGACGGGATTGTTAGACGCGAATGCAGTCCATGAGTATCAGAGAATGCAAAAATCGTACGATTCTTATAAGGTATAATCATGCTCTTGATTGTTTACAGAAAAACTATAACTTCCAAATTAATCACATACATTTTTAAAATTTTTGTTCTTTGTATATCTCTATTTTTCTATTCTTAAACTCTTGACTTATATATGCGTATGCACTTCCGATAGAATATAATAAAATTAGAAGATAATAGAATAAGAAATAATACGTTAAGCATCTAAATATCAGTATAAATAAAAGCTTTAAAACTTCCTCAAAAGCTTCCCAAGACCATATTAGAGAAAGATCAGATATAACCATATCTTTACATATTGTAAAGATATCAATTGCTGATATAGACATTGAATAGTCCGAACTAAAACATAATGATAAAAATAAAATTAGCACAATGGATAAAATAATTGAATAAGCTGTTAATGAAGTGTATTGCATGAAAAAGTTTCTTCGTTTTAACAATCTTACTTTATCAATATAAGGCTTATTGGAGACATCAAAATTTGTAGAATTAAATTTATCAAATATCATTATAATTAGATTTATATTTAGTCCAATAAAAATAGACAATGCAGCAATGATATAACCAGCAAAGTCCCTATTTATACCATTCTCGACCATCATTGTAACAATTATAGATATTATTAAAATGATAAACTTCAGCGTCCGAAAATAATTCTTCTTCTTGCTTTTATCATCTTCAAGTTCATGGAGAAGACTCTTCTTTTGCCACCCATGTGCGTCTTGTATGATTCCCAATGTATATTTAATTGGAAGTTGTTCTATAAACCAACCGCATAATCTATTCATCCATTTCATGAATTCTATATCCAGGTAATGTTTCCGATTTTATAATTTCTAATTTATTAAAACAACACTCTTTCAACTGAACAAAGTCAGGAATCCCATCTTCATCTACATCTATTTCTTTATAAAGATACATGATTGGACGTATTTTCAAATCACTATCTATTTCAAAAGTGCTAGTATTACCTGTTTCAACATTTTTAATAGTACCAGTGCGGTATTGATAATCTCTAGCAGCTTTATTATTCAGTTTTATATTTAATATTTTTTGGAGAAATTGAGGTATTTGCATAAAGGAAACAGGTTGATTGGATGGAGATGACACTTCCACTTTAAGTACTACATCATTAACCTGTTGCTCTCCCAATTCATTAGCACCATTTATAGTATCCCCATTTACAAAAGGAGTAGCAAAGGTAAAATGATCCAATATGCTATTTGAAGAAAACTGCTCACTCATTTCTTGAGTACAATAATATGAAAATTCAATATTATATTTAGCTCTCTTATTACGTAAAGTTTTTCTTATAAACTCTGTAATTTCATTTTTTATCGTTATATCAGGATAGTATTGTAATAGCATATACCCAACATTGTTATCCATAGGCAAATAAATCATTGCATAATAATCATCCGTTATAACATCATCCTTATTAACAGCTTTGCGGTTATTCTTATTCCGAAGTTGCCGAGCATTTCTGGGACGACCATAAACTCCTCCTATTATTACACCCTCAAGAATATTTTCAATAGAATGAAATATTAATTTTGTAGCGACTTCTTCAGGAGATAATACAATATGCTCGTTATGTTTAACTAATCCTGCTCTAGATTTTTTAACCGATATTCCTTTTTTCTTTCCTAAATGAGGAACAACAAATTCATCCTGATCAAGAGTACGATAGAAATTCCTAGCATAATTTTCAAAAACAATATCATCATCAACTGTAAGTTCTATATTATATTTCTCACAAACAGCTTGCTTAAATGAAAAATTTTCTTCCTCTTTATGCAATAAAGCTATTTTCAGAATCGTCAATCTTGGGCTATTATCTCGCTTTTCTTTTTCTATACGTGCTGCTTCAGCATCTACTCTAGTAGCTCGTGCTGATGTTGTTCGTAGATTTGCCATTGTATATACTATTTCATTTATTAATAAATTATTCTAATTTTTACATCAAAAAATGGGTGACCCATATCGAAAGAATCAACCGCAAAATATCAATAACGCTTATCACATATATTAAATATGTAACACATATCTATTGAATAACAGCAAAGTTATCAAATATTATCATTTAACAATTTGTTTTTCCAATATTTTCTACAAGAAAATAATAGCAAGAGAGTCTATATATAATTTATCATAGTTTTAGAACCAATATACACCATACTTTTTTAGAATCTCAAATAATACTAAAAGAAGGGTGGCATTTATTAGATTCTAAGTTAACCTCAAAAGACATCATAATGCGATGGAGCCAAATATTATTATAACATAATACTATATATTGGAACCCGATTTGGTATCAACTTTCGCAAGAGTTCCAACTATGGCGCAAGAAGAGAACTCGAACCAATAAACTTTCTTGTTTCGCAAAACACCTTAAACAACTTAGGATAGTATCAGAGGCATGTTATAAGTATATTCTCATGCCCGATAGATACGTCACGATGTGTCACTCAGTACTCCAAAATTGGAACCCCAATTGGAACCCATAAAAAATAAGCCCTCGAAAGTACTTGACTTTCAAGGGCTTTAAAGTGATAGTTGAGGTTCCTGGCGGATTCGAACCGCCGTACACGGTTTTGCAGACCGCTGACTAAGCCACTCATCCAAGGAACCATTATTTCTCGTTTGCGGTTGCAAAGGTAGTACAAATTTTGAAACTACCAACTATCCGCAGCAATTTTTCTTTGTACTTTTTTTCTTTACATCACACTCTCTGCGTTTCTTCTCCATCATATCCTTTAGTTCACAGCCACTTACGCAGCTGTCACAAGGATTCTGATTTTCCCGCGTACGACGAAAAAAAAGAAATATTCCATATACAACACGGGCAATGCAGAGCACAACGAGTACTCCGACTACCCACTCTTGCCAATTATTCATACAAACAATCCTCCAATCTGATAAACAGCAAATGATACAAGCCAAGCTAATGCCGTTGTATAGCAGGCAGCAAAAAGCGCCCATTTCCAACTACCCGATTCCTGTTTGATAGCCGCCAACGCCGCAATACACGGGAAGTAAATCAATACAAACAGCATATAACAAAAAGCGACCAATGGAGTAATCGGAATACGTTCTGCCAAACTCACCGAGTCAGCATCCGGATCATCTGCATACAAAACGCCTAACGTACTTACCACCAATTCTTTCGCCCCTACACCGGAAAGCAAGCCAATACCTAATTTCCAATCAAATCCCAATGGCTTTATTACCGGCTCTATTCCGCGCCCCAACTGACCGATATAAGAATTTTCCTGCTGTTCGGCAACCGTTTCATAAGCATCATGATTCGGATAATATCCCAGAAACCAGATAATAATAGAAGCAATCATAATAATTCCGCCCATCTTTTTCAGATACTGCGCTCCCTTTTCCCATGTATGACGGAAGATAGACTTCGCTGTCGGCATTCGGTAAGGAGGAAGCTCCATCACAAACGGCGTATCATCACCCTTTATCAGAAACTTGCTAAACAAGCGAGCCATTACCACAGCCAGCACAATACCAATCACATAGATACTTAACAGCACCAAACTTGCATTGTTCGGGAAGAAAGCACCCACCAACAATAAATAAATCGGCAGACGCGCACTACAAGACATCAATGGATTCACCAACATGGTAATGAGACGACTCTTCCGGTTCTCAATAGTACGGGACGCTATAATCGCAGGCACATTACATCCGAATCCCATAATCAGAGGAATAAACGACTTTCCGTGCAACCCCATTTTATGCATGATCTTATCCATGATAAAAGCCGCACGAGCCATATAACCAGAATCCTCCATGATAGAAATACAGAAATACAGAATCAGGATATTCGGTAAGAAAACAATGACAGCTCCTACCCCACCGATAATTCCATCAATCAGCAGATCTTTAAATGGACCTTCCGACATATTATTGCGCAGCAATTCACCAAGCTGCTCTACCATCCATTCAATTCCCATCATCGGATATTCGCCAATGACAAATGTACCTTCAAACATCAGATACATAAAAAGAAAGAAAATAGGAAATCCCCAGACACGATGAGTTACAATCGAATCCAGTACCTTTGTTGTCTGCGCCTGTTCCAGATGATTATCCGTGAACGTTTCTTTCAACGCACCACTGATAAATCCATATTTAGCATCAGTAATAGCCGATTCACAATCCTCATTCATTGTCTCCTGAACACGCTTCGACATCTTGTCGCGGACATGGAAAATTTCATCCGCATTCGGCAATGTGCGTACAATACGCTCAATGTCAGGATCATTCTCCAACAATTTAATGGAGAGGAAACGGGTAGAATATTTATGCCGGATAAACTCGTTCTTGGACACTTCACTTTTTACAGCCTCAATCGCTTTTTCTATATCAGGACCGTGATTTATATGAATATGCCGGAAGACACGCCCCGTCTTTTTATGTTCACGCACATAATCTTCCAGATGCTCTTCCTCATGGTTCTTACGGTCTTCCAAAGAGTCATGCCATTCAGTCAAGTCTTTGAGAACTTCCGGATTCATGTTTCCCTGTTTATCGAAGAAGTCTACTCCTTCATACAGATTGATAACTACATGAAACAACGTATCCAATCCACGATTTTTCTTACTGGCAGTAGGCAGCATCGGCACCCCGAACAACTTGCTCAACAAATGGTAATCCAATGTATTTCCACTGGCTTCCAATTCATCATAGATATTCAGAGCCACTACCATGCGGACATTCATGTCTATCAATTGAGTAGTCAGATATAAGTTTCGCTCCAGATTAGAAGAATCGACGACATTAATAATCACGTCAGGAGTTTCATCGATAATATGATGGCGAACATAGATTTCTTCCGGCGTATAAGCAGATAAAGAATAAGTTCCCGGCAGATCGACAATACGGAAATGATAACCTTCGAAGTCAAAATAACCTTCTTTGGCATCCACGGTCACACCGCTGTAATTGCCTACATGCTCATGAGCACCGGACGCAAGATTAAACAAAGAAGTCTTGCCACTGTTCGGATTTCCGACCAAGGCAACATTGATGGTGCGACGTTTACCTAACGCCAACCGTTTCATATCTTCTTCTTTTACTGAAAGGTCTTCGGGTAATCCTTCATGATAAACAGTCTTTTCAGCCAGTTCTTTTGCCTCCTCCTCGCTGATTACTTCGATCATTTCAGCTTCCTGACGACGAAGAGATATTTCATAACCTAAGACTTTATATTTTATGGGATCTTTTAGGGGAGCGTTCAACAGCACTTCAACCGTTTTACCTTTAATGAAGCCCATCTCCACAATACGTTTACGAAAACCACCGTGCCCCAATACCTTTACAATAACACCTTTTTCTCCTGTTTTTAATTCGGACAAACGCATAACTCTCAAAATTTTCGGCAAAGATAATTCATAACTTCGGAGCACGCAAATTATTTAGAATGTTTTTAAATAGCAGTCATTTTCCTCCTCCAAAAGATTTAGGAAAAATAAAAAAACTTATTGATAAACTCGTATCTTTGCAGATATGATACAACAACGCGTTACAAAATATATAGAAAAAGAACATTTGTTCTCACTGGATGCCAAAGTCCTGATTGCATTGAGTGGCGGTGCCGACTCGGTGGCGCTGCTATGTATTCTGCACACAGCAGGTTATCATTGCGAAGCCGCACACTGTAATTTCCACCTGCGAGGCGAAGAATCAGACCGGGATGAACTGTTTGTCCGCCAACTTTGCAAAAGAACCGGAATCCATTTGCATACAATTGATTTTAACACGACACAATACGCAAAGAAAAAACAGATTTCGATTGAAATGGCTGCACGGGAATTACGCTATGACTGGTTCGAGAAAACGAGAAAAGAATGCCAGGCAGATGTGATCGCCGTAGCACATCATCAGGATGATAGCGTAGAAACCATACTACTCAATCTGATTCGAGGTACAGGAATTACCGGTTTATTAGGAATCCGCCCCCGCAACGGAGCAATCGTGCGGCCTCTGCTTTGCGTCAATCGGGAAGATATCATTCATTATCTGGAGAGCATCGGACAAGATTATGTAACAGACAGTACCAATCTGGAAGACGAATATACCCGTAACAAAATCCGACTCAATCTCCTTCCTCTTATGCAAGAAATCAATCCGTCAGTCAAAAAGAATCTGATAGACACGAGCAATTATCTGAATGATGTAGCTACCATATATAATAAATGCATAGAGGAAACCAAAAATAATATTGTAACGACAGAAGGTATCCGAATCAGTGATTTAGTAAAGGAACCGGCACCCGAAGCTATTCTATTCGAAATCTTGCATCCTCTAGGCTTCAATTCTGCACAAATCAAAGATATTGCCTTTTCGCTTCACAGCCAACCGGGCAAACAATTTTGCAGTAAAAAATGGAGAGTGATAAAAGATAGAGAATTCTTATTAATAGAAGCTATTGAATCGGGAAATGAAATTCTTCCTCCTTTTCAAATCATCAAAGAAGAAAAAGAATACACCCCTGATTTCCTAATTCCACGCGACAAAGGAATAGCCTGTTTTGATGCCGACAAACTGAATGGAGATATTCATTACCGGAAATGGCAGACAGGAGACACTTTTATTCCTTTCGGAATGAAAGGAAAGAAAAAAATAAGCGATTATCTGACCGACCGCAAATTTTCTATCAGTCAAAAAGAACGCCAGTGGGTACTCTGCTGTGGAGAACACATTGCGTGGCTGATAGGCGAACGAACAGACAACCGCTTTCGTATTGATGAAACGACTAAGCGTGTCGTAATCTACAAAATAGTTTGAGGCAATTTCTGTTTCTTGAAGCAATCTGACAACAAAGCCGCAAAAGGAGTATCATACACCCGTGCTTTCTTAACGCAGGCTTTTACACAGGCACAACACTTGATACATTTAGCTTCATCTGTATGCAGCTCATCCCCTTTCGTTATAGCCCCTGCCGGACAACGGACCACACACAACCCACAATGGGTACACAAATTCTCATCCTCCACCCAAGGAGTGCGGGGAAGCGGTGTTCCACTTTTACGTAACTTGATAACTTTCCTCAAAAAGCGAAACAAAGGAAAAAATGGCTGGCTCGGACGTTTAATAGCACGTACGTCTACCGGATAAAGGGTATCCATGCTATCAGCAGCCTGTATTTTTTCCATGATTTTCTTCCCAAATTCCGTAGCAAAGGCTAAATCCGACTCATCGGGACGTCCCACCGCAATCGGATGTTTATCAGTACTATATGAATGTTCTCCAATAAAAGTTGCCCCGGCAATCACTTTCAATCCATGAGGAATAGCAAAAGCATCCAGTTCCATTAAAGCTTTTTCATAAGCACGGTTTCCATACACCACCACCAAAACGGTCGGAGTATCCACTCCCCGGATGTACTGCAAACGCTCCATTGCCAGAGGAGCGACATGACCTCCATACACAGGCACTACAATAATGGCCAAAGCAGATGCAGGAATCACGATTTCATCTGCAATTTGCTGCGTTACATTAATAGGAAGGATATTTTTTATGCCCGTACCGTGAACAATCGCTTCCGCAACTTGTTTAGATGTGTGTGTAGGCGAAAAATAAATTAAATGAGCTTCATTTACTGTCATACCATTTTCTTTTATGTAGCAAAGATACACTTTTACGTGGAAAAAAATGTTTGATTGTTCATGAAACCAAAAAAAATTATTATCTTTGCCCCGTTGAAACATTCTACGATTCAACATATACATCCCTAATTCAGAATAAAAAACAAAACGTATGCTTGCATATCTGTAGCCATAAGCTGTAGTAATGCTGTCCGTAATTCAGCAAAAAAAGAAATATTAATAACTTACCATACTATATGTATAACATTATCCAATTAAACGACAAAAATCTGTCGGAACTTCAAGTTATTGCCAAAGAGTTAGGCATAAAAAAAGCAGACTCATACAAAAAAGAAGACCTTGTTTATAAGATACTCGATGAACAGGCTATTGTAGGAGCTACTAAGAAAGTTGCCGCAGATAAGCTCAAAGAAGAACGCAAAAATGAAGAACAAAAGAAAAAGCGTTCACGGGTAGCTCCTACCAAAAAAGAAGACAAGGTAGTTTCCACACCAAAGAGTGGAGAGGTTAATAAAACAAAAGAAGCCACTCCTGTAAAAGCACCACAACCTTCCAAGAAAGAAGAAAGTACAAACAAAGAAAAAGAAGCTCCTGTTGTAGAAGCTAAAGCAGAAAACGCTACTACTGCTCCCAAGCGTAAAGTGGGCCGTCCACGCAAGAGCGCTGATGCAGAAGAGAAAAAAGAAGTAGAAAATGTAACACCGGCTGCTCCCAAAGTGGTGGAAACTAAGCCTGTTGTTGCAGAGAAAACTACTGAAACAAAAGAAAAAGCTGCTCCAGCACAACAGCCGACTGCTGAAAAGAAAGCAAAAAGCAAACCGGCTGCAGAAACAAATAAACCAGCCGCAGAGCCAAACAAGCCTGTTGCAGAGAAAAAAGTTATAGATAAACCACAAAAGAAAGCCGCACCCGTTATCGACGAGGAAAGCAATATCTTATCCAGCGTTGACGATGATGATTTTATTCCAATCGAAGATCTGCCTTCTGAAAAAATAGAGCTTCCTACCGAACTCTTCGGCAAATTCGAGGCAACTAAAACAGA
Source organism: Bacteroides sp. MSK.20.12 (assembly GCF_019052435.1). Classification (NCBI taxonomy): domain Bacteria; kingdom Pseudomonadati; phylum Bacteroidota; class Bacteroidia; order Bacteroidales; family Bacteroidaceae; genus Bacteroides; species Bacteroides sp. MSK.20.12. Next base: position 72,397 of record NZ_JAHQVH010000025.1, read on the forward strand.
ACCTGTGCAAACAGCACCTGAACAGCCATCTCATCCTCAACAGCAACAACAATCTCAACAGCAGCAAGCACAGCAGCAACGCCCGCGTATTGTTCGTCCACGCGACAATAACAACGGTAATAACAATGTGAACAATAATAGCAATAACGCTAATAACAACAATAATAATTTCCAACGTAATAACAATAATCAAAATCAGGTTCAGAATCAGAACCAACAACGCTTACCGATGCCACGTGCCACTCAGCAAAACCATGCGAACGAGAATCTTCCGGCACAACAGCAACAACAGCAGGAGCGCAAGGTTATTGAACGCGAAAAGCCTTACGAATTCGATGATATTCTCAACGGAGTAGGCGTTCTGGAAATCATGCAGGATGGATACGGATTCCTCCGTTCTTCCGATTACAACTACCTTTCTTCTCCGGACGACATTTATGTATCACAATCTCAAATCAAACTCTTTGGTTTGAAAACCGGTGATGTAGTGGAAGGTGTTATCCGTCCACCCAAAGAAGGAGAAAAATATTTCCCGTTGGTAAAAGTGTCGAAAATTAACGGACGTGACGCAGCTTTCGTTCGCGACCGTGTTCCTTTCGAACATCTGACACCTCTTTTCCCGGATGAAAAGTTCAAACTTTGCAAAGGCGGTTATTCAGACTCCATGTCTGCACGCGTTGTTGACCTTTTCGCTCCTATCGGTAAAGGACAACGTGCCTTGATCGTTGCCCAGCCAAAGACAGGTAAGACTATCTTAATGAAAGATATCGCTAACGCTATTGCAGCCAATCACCCGGAAGTTTACATGATTATGCTGCTGATTGACGAACGTCCGGAAGAAGTAACCGATATGGCACGCAGCGTTAATGCAGAAGTTATCGCTTCTACTTTCGACGAACCGGCAGAACGTCACGTAAAAATTGCAGGTATCGTATTGGAAAAGGCAAAACGTTTGGTAGAATGTGGTCACGACGTAGTGATCTTCCTTGATTCTATCACCCGTCTGGCTCGTGCATACAATACAGTATCTCCTGCATCCGGTAAAGTTCTTTCCGGTGGTGTGGATGCAAATGCACTTCACAAACCTAAACGTTTCTTCGGTGCTGCCCGTAATATTGAAAACGGCGGCTCGTTGACCATCATCGCTACCGCATTGATCGATACCGGTTCTAAAATGGACGAAGTTATCTTCGAAGAATTTAAGGGTACCGGCAACATGGAGCTGCAGCTCGACCGCAACCTGTCCAACAAACGTATCTTCCCGGCAGTCAACATTACTGCATCCAGCACTCGTCGCGACGACCTGTTGCTTGATAAGACAACTCTTGACCGCATGTGGATATTACGTAAATATCTTGCAGACATGAATCCGATCGAAGCAATGGACTTCGTTAAAGACCGTTTGGAAAAGACCAGAGATAACGATGAATTCCTGATGAGCATGAACAGCTAATTAGCGGTAAACGATAAATGATGAACGGTGAACAAACTGCGTCCTAATAATTGCAGTTTGTTCACCGTTCTCTTTTTTAGCCACCCCGTTAATCAATAACCACTTGCCGTTCATCCTTCACAATCCAACGTTCATCAGCAATAGTTCCCCCTAATCATCCATCACACATTACATTTTTGTACAAAATACTTTCACTTGCGTCCAAAACTACTACTTCACCCTTTTTTGCGTTTCCTTTTTTCCTACTTTTGTTTCAAAATCAACTATTACTTAATTCTAACCAGTAATGAAAACTATTTATCCATTCATGGGATTAGCCCTATGCGGCGTAGCAGCCCAAGCTCAAGAAAAGCCCAATTTCCTGATTATCCAGTGCGACCATTTGACACAACGCGTCGTCGGAGCTTACGGGCAAACACAAGGCTGCACCCTCCCTATTGACGAAGTCGCTTCACGAGGAGTTATCTTCTCCAATGCTTATGTAGGCTGCCCTCTCAGCCAACCTTCACGCGCAGCTTTATGGAGCGGCATGATGCCTCATCAAACGAATGTACGTTCGAACTCCAGCGAACCTATCAACCCACGTATTCCCGAAAATGTACCGACACTAGGAAGCCTTTTTTCCGAAAACGGTTACGAAGCCGTACACTTCGGAAAAACACACGACATGGGCTCCCTAAGAGGATTCAAACACAAAGAACCGGTAGCCAAACCATTCACTGATCCGGAGTTCCCGGTTAATAACGACAGCTTCCTGGACGTAGGAACCTGCGAAGATGCTGTTGCTTATTTAAGCAACCCTCCCAAAGAACCATTCATCTGTATTGCCGATTTTCAGAACCCTCACAACATTTGCGGATTCGTAGGAGCAAATGAAGGAGTACATACCGACCGCCCCATCAGCGGAACTCTTCCTGAACTACCAGCCAACTTCGACGTGGAAGACTGGAACAATATCCCCAAACCGGTGCAATACATCTGTTGCAGCCATCGCCGCATGACCCAGGCCTCTCATTGGAATGAAGAGAATTACCGTCATTACATTGCCGCTTTCCAGCACTATACTAAAATGGTGTCCAAGCAAGTAGACAGTGTATTAAAAGCTCTTTACTCCACTCCTGCCGGAAGAAACACCATCGTTGTTATCATGGCCGATCATGGCGACGGAATGGCTTCACACCGTATGGTGACCAAGCATATCAGTTTCTATGATGAAATGACAAACGTTCCGTTTATCTTTGCAGGTCCCGGCATCAAACAACAGAAAAAACCGGTAGATCAACTATTGACACAGCCTACGCTGGATCTTTTGCCTACCCTTTGTGATTTGGCAGGAATTTCCGTTCCGGTCGAAAAACAGGGAATCAGTCTCGCACCTACATTAAAAGGAGAGAAACAGAAAAAGACTCACCCTTATGTAGTTTCCGAATGGCACAGCGAATATGAATATGTCGTTACCCCCGGACGTATGGTACGCGGACCGAGATACAAATACACGCACTATCTGGAAGGCAACGGAGAAGAACTATATGATATGAAAAAAGATCCGGGAGAACGCAAGAATCTCGCCAAAGATCCGAAATACAGTAAAGTTCTGGCAGAACACCGTGCCATGCTTGATGATTACATCACCCGCACAAAAGATGACTACCGAAGCTTGAAAGTAGATGCTGATCCACGATGCAGAAACCATACTCCCGGCTACCCCAACCACGAAGGTCCTGGAGTTCGGGAAATACTCAAAAGAAAATAAATAATAAAAAAGAGTGAAGACGACAAAGAAATCTTCACTCTTTTTAGTTCTTTCGCTGGCAAACTTACAAGCAAGCAGCGCACTAGTATAGCCCAAGAACACCGGCAAACACGAATCATCCGGTTCATATTAAGCCGTAAGGGAGACATGCTTCATTCCGAATCAACTAACAATAAAACTCCCGAAGGTCCGGAAATAGTTTTCATCTACTCCATCGCTTCCGAATCGAAATAAAGCACTATCTTTGCAAAGTGTAAACTTAAACGCTTAATTATGTATACCAACAAACAGATTTGGAGTGTCAGTTACCCGATACTACTAAGCTTGCTGGCACAAAATGTCATCAATGTCACCGACACAGCATTCCTCGGACACGTGAGTGAGGTAGCTCTTGGAGCATCGGCTATGGGCGGGTTATTTTATATATGTGTATTCACCATCGCATTCGGATTCAGTACCGGTTCGCAGATTGTCATAGCGCGACGCAATGGCGAAGGCCGCTATTCAGATGTCGGCCCTGTCATGATTCAGGGAGTCATGTTCCTGTTCGTGATGGCACTGCTGCTATTTGGATTCACCAAGGCATTCGGTGGAAACATCATGCGTTTGCTAGTTTCTTCAGAATCCATCTACGAAGGAACAATGGAGTTTCTGGACTGGCGTATTTACGGATTCTTTTTCTCTTTTATCAATGTCATGTTCCGGGCATTGTACATCGGCATTACACGCACTAAAGTGCTAACCATCAATGCCATTGTCATGGCATTAACCAATGTCGTACTGGACTATGCATTAATCTTCGGAAAGTTCGGTTTGCCGGAAATGGGTATCAAAGGGGCTGCTATTGCTTCCGTATTGGCAGAAGCCTCCTCCATTCTCTTTTTCGTCATCTATACGTATGCCACGGTCGATTTAAAGAAATACGGTATGAACCGCCTGCGCACATTCGACCCTGCATTGCTGATGCGGATCCTTAGTATCTCCTGCTTCACCATGCTGCAATATTTCCTGTCGATGGCTACCTGGTTTGTTTTCTTCGTAGCCGTAGAACGGTTAGGACAACGGGAACTGGCGATTGCCAATATCGTCCGGAGTATTTATGTCGTATTGCTGATTCCGGTCAACGCACTGGCTACGACTACCAACAGTCTTGTCAGCAATGCTATTGGTGCAGGAGGCATCCAGCACGTGATGCCGCTCATTAATAAAATTGCGCGTTTCTCCTTTTTCATCATGCTGGGGTTAGTAGCGGTATCGGCACTGTTTCCGCAGTTCCTGCTCTCTATCTACACCAGTGAAGCTGCGCTCATTACGGAGTCCGTACCTTCGGTATATGTAATTTGTTGCGCCATGCTTATCGCATCCGTAGCCAACGTGGTGTTCAACGGTATCTCCGGAACAGGAAATACACAGGCAGCCCTGTTGCTCGAAACGATTACAATTATCATCTACGGATCATACATCATTTTCATCGGAATGTGGCTGAAAGCACCGATCGAAATTTGCTTTACGATTGAGATTGTGTATTATAGCTTGCTGTTGATAACAAGTTATATTTATCTCAAAAAAGCAAAATGGCAGAATAAAAAGATATAAATACAAGAGATTTTTGTACATTTGCAAGCTCAAATAAAGAGTAGACGGAAAAGTCCCTCTTTCGCCCAAGTAAATTGTAATTAGTAATTCGTAATTAAATAACTATGTTCGATAATTTAAGTGAAAGACTAGAACGGTCATTCAAGATTCTGAAAGGTGAAGGCAAAATCACCGAAATCAACGTGGCGGAGACGCTGAAAGACGTACGTAAAGCACTTCTCGACGCCGACGTAAACTACAAGGTGGCAAAGAATTTCACGGATACAGTGAAAGAAAAAGCTCTTGGCCAGAACGTGCTTACGGCTGTGAAGCCAAGCCAGTTGATGGTGAAAATCGTACATGATGAACTTACACAGTTGATGGGTGGAGAGACAGCCGAGATCAATATCGACGCCCGTCCGGCAGTCATCCTGATGTCAGGTTTGCAAGGTTCGGGTAAGACCACCTTCTCCGGTAAGTTGGCACGGATGCTGAAAACCAAGAAAAACCGTAAGCCATTACTGGTGGCTTGTGACGTTTACCGTCCGGCAGCTATCGAACAGTTGCGCGTATTGGCAGAACAAATCGAAGTACCGATGTACTGCGAACTGGACAGCAAGAATCCGGTAGAAATCGCACAACACGCTATTCAGGAAGCTAAAGCCAAAGGATATGACCTCGTTATCGTCGATACAGCCGGACGTCTGGCAGTAGACGAACAGATGATGAACGAGATCGCCGCTATCAAAGAAGCAATCAACCCGAACGAAATTCTGTTCGTGGTAGACTCCATGACCGGTCAGGATGCTGTAAACACGGCTAAAGAATTCAACGAACGTCTGGACTTCAACGGTGTGGTACTGACCAAACTCGATGGTGATACCCGCGGTGGTGCGGCTCTTTCTATCCGTTCGGTAGTGAACAAACCGATCAAATTTGTTGGTACAGGTGAAAAGCTGGAAGCAATCGACCAATTCCACCCTGCCCGTATGGCCGACCGTATTCTCGGTATGGGTGACATCGTTTCATTGGTAGAACGTGCACAGGAACAATATGATGAAGAAGAGGCTAAACGTTTACAGAAGAAAATTGCCAAGAACCAATTCGACTTCAATGACTTCCTTAGCCAGATTGCACAAATCAAGAAAATGGGTAATCTGAAAGACCTTGCCTCCATGATTCCGGGAGTAGGAAAGGCAATCAAAGATATTGATATTGACGACAATGCTTTCAAAAGCATCGAAGCTATCATCTATTCCATGACTCCGGCAGAACGTTCCAACCCGGAAATACTGAACGGATCACGTCGTACACGTATCGCAAAAGGTAGCGGAACGACTATTCAGGAAGTAAACCGCCTGCTGAAACAGTTCGACCAGACTCGCAAAATGATGAAGATGGTAACTAGCAGCAAGATGGGTAAGATGATGCCTAAAATGAAAAGATAATCATTCAATAGATCCAAACTGATTATAACAAAAAAAGAGGAAGTTTCGACTTCCTCTTTTTTTGTATCCGGAAGCCTACAGTAGAAAGTAGTTTCTCCACTAACAAACTGATAATATACTGCTCATCTCCTGACAAAAATTCCAATCCTTTTGGAGAGTTCAGTTATTTATTTTACTTTTGCCCATCACCAATAAATACCCTGAAAATATGACTCTGATAGACGGAAAAGCCATTTCCGAACAAGTGAAACAAGAGATTGCAGCCGAAGTAGCCGAAATTGTGGCTCGTGGCGGAAAACGCCCGCATCTGGCGGCTATCCTTGTTGGACACGATGGTGGTAGCGAAACGTATGTAGCTGCCAAAGTAAAAGCCTGTGAAGTATGTGGATTCAAGTCCTCCCTCATCCGTTATGAAAGTGACGTGACCGAAGAAGAACTGCTTGCCAAAGTACGCGAACTGAATGAAGACGACGATGTAGACGGCTTTATCGTACAACTTCCCTTACCTAAACATATCTCCGAACAGAAAGTAATCGAAACGATTGATTACCGTAAAGATGTAGACGGCTTCCACCCGATCAACGTAGGCCGTATGTCCATCGGACTTCCGTGCTATGTATCCGCTACTCCCAACGGTATCCTCGAATTGTTGAAACGTTACGAAATAGAGACTTCCGGCAAAAAATGTGTTGTACTCGGACGTAGCAATATCGTCGGCAAACCGATGGCTGCCCTGATGATGCAGAAAGCCTATCCGGGCGATGCCACGGTGACGGTATGCCACAGCCGCAGCAAAGACCTGATAAAAGAATGTCAGGAAGCTGATATTATCATCGCTGCCCTGGGACAACCCAACTTTGTAAAAGCCGAAATGGTGAAAGAAGGTGCGGTAGTTATCGATGTAGGTACTACGCGTGTGCCGGATGCAACCAAGAAATCAGGCTTCAAACTGACTGGTGACGTGAAGTTTGACGAAGTTGCCCCAAAATGTTCCTTTATCACTCCCGTACCGGGCGGTGTTGGACCGATGACGATTGTATCGTTAATGAAAAATACACTCTTAGCTGGCAAGAAAGCCATTTATCAATGAAACATAGCTTGTTTCTGATGATTTTACTTCTCTCTTTGTCCTGCACCTCCCGGTCGCAGGCAAAGAGAGATTCTATCATCGATACCCTGTCGGACAGCCTTTCCGCAACCGACAGTATTTCCCCCACTGATACCCTACGACTCCTTTTCGTAGGTGACCTCATGCAGCATCAAGGACAAATCAACGCTGCACGGACCTCAACCGGCTATGATTACTCCACCTGTTTTACGTACGTTAAAGAAGAAATAGGGAGAGCCGATCTCGCTATCGCCAATCTGGAAGTTACGTTAGGAGGCAAACCCTACAAAGGTTATCCTGCTTTCAGCGCACCGGACGAATTTCTGACCGCAATTCATGACGCAGGTTTCAATGTTTTAGTGACTGCCAACAATCATAGTCTCGACCGTGGCAAATCCGGACTGGAGCGTACCATTCAACTTATCGACTCGTTGAAAATTCCACATGCAGGCACGTATATCAACACCGAAGAACGCGACAAGAAATATCCTCTTTTATTGGAAAAGAACGGGTTCCGCATCGCCCTGCTCAACTATACGTATGGCACAAACGGTATCCCCGTTACTCCTCCCAATATCGTGAACTATATTGATACAACAGTTATCGCCAAAGATATTGAAGAGAGCAAAGCAATGAAACCGGACGCAATCATAGCTTGTATGCATTGGGGAATCGAATACCAGTCGCTCCCGGACAAAGAGCAGAAATTCCTTGCTGACTGGCTGATTCAAAAAGGAGTAAATCATGTCATCGGCTCCCATCCTCACGTAGTTCAACCCATCGAAGTTCGTACAGACAGCGTGACAAACGACAAACATCTCGTAGTCTATTCACTGGGAAATTATATTTCCAATATGTCCGCCCGCCGCACCGATGGTGGACTGATGGTAAGAATGGAATTAGTAAAAGACAGCACAGTCCGTCTCAATAATTGCGAGTATAGTTTAGTCTGGACAGCCCGCCCCATTCAGTCCGGAAAAAAAAATCATCAATTACTCCCCGTCAACCTACCTGCTGATTCAATTCCTTTACAAGCACGTAACTCTCTGAAGATCTTCACAAATGATGCTCGAACCCTTTTCAACAAGCACAATCAGGGAATAAAAGAATATACTTTTTACAAAAAAAAGTAGTGAAATCTTTTGGAGATTAAAAGATAATATCTATCTTTGCACCGCGTTAGAGAAACGCAGACATGGTGGCTGTAGTTCAGTTGGTTAGAGCGTCAGATTGTGGTTCTGAATGTCGTGGGTTCGAGTCCCATCTGCCACCCCCAAAGAAACCCTTGTAAGTTAAGTACTTATGAGGGTTTTCTTTTTGTTGGTAGAATATCATTCAAGTGCTAAAGTTTTGGCTCGGCTCACCCGATAATCATTGGGGGTATGCATAAATCTTAGCCAGTCTAAAGAGGAAGAATTTCTCATCCACTACTCCTCTTAATGCGGTTCTGAATTGTTTGATTTTCGCATTAAAGGATTCAGCCGCCGCATTAGAGGATCTTTTATTATAAAAGTTAAGAATATCATCATAATGTTCATAGAAGGTTGCTGCAATTACATTGAAAGCATGAAAGCCTGCCTCTTCCACTTTATTATACCATTTAGCCATACTCAATCTTGCCGCATCTTTGATTGTATTTTTGGGTCAGTCCGAAAACCCTGTGGATATGTTATGTTAATACGCGCAAGTGAACTATCTTTGCGGAAGATTAAAAAAATAACAATCCAATGAATTCTAATCGCAATCTAGATAAGTTACTACGAGTCATCTTTCCCGAAGTTTTAATGGAGTATTTCGATATCTCCGGTTGGCATGACGGCTCTGATAAAATCGAAGTTTGGCTTGACGAAAAACACTACCTGGAACGTTCTGACTATAAGAGCGGAACCGTGATCTCCCATGGTTTTACCGATGAGAAAGTTATTCAGGACTTTCCTTTGCGTGGCAAACCTGTTTATCTCCACGTAAGACGTCGTCGCTGGTATGACAAAGCTACCGGGGAAACGTTTTCTTATACCTACGATGATCTAACTGCCGAAGGAACGAAACTCACTCCTGAGTTCGTTGCTTTTTTAAAAGAAGAAGATTGAAACTACCGCGGCCAGCATAAGCTCCATAGCAGATGCTTATGGGGTAAACGGTAAACAGTTAACTTCCCAGTACAAGGAGTTTATCAGCGCATACAGACAGTGGGATCAGTTAGATCATGCCACAGAATATGTCCTGTTCAAACAGAACATAGGTCCCAGCCTTTGTATTGACGAGACTTCTTTGAGTTGCGGAGAATTATATACTGTTGTCACTAACCGTGCGGGACATGGTGGCAGAGGTACTCTTGTGGCCATGATACGTGGCACGAAGTCTGAAGACGTCATAAAGGTGCTTGAAATGATTCATCTCTCCAAGCGTAAGACAGTCAAAGAGGTCACTTTGGATCTTTCACCGACCATGATGCGGATTGTCCGAACGGGTTTTCCCAATGCCACGATGACCAATGACCGGTTTCATGTCCAGAAGCTCTTTTATGAGGCAATTGATGAGCTCAGGATTACTTATCGCTGGATGGCACGGGATTTAGAGAACGATGAAATTCAGCGGTGCAAAGAACAAAATATAGAGTATGTCCCGTTTCGATATACCAATGGTGATACCCGTAAGCAGCTGTTGGCAAGGGCTAAACATGTACTTGTCAAGCATTATAGTAAATGGACTGAATCCCAAAGAATACGTGCGGAAATCATATTCGACCATTATCCGGAACTGAAATCAGTTTACGACTTGGCTATAGAGTTGACCAATATATATAATAAGCACTATGACAAGGATGTGGCACGTGGAAAGCTTGCCTTGTGGTACAATAAAATAGAAAAGCTTGGATACGGATGTTTCAGAACCGTAACAAATACCATGCAGAACTATTATGAAACAATACTAAACTATTTCGTTAGCAGGGAAACGAATGCATTTGCAGAATCATTCAATGCAAAAATTAAAGCGTTCAGAGCACAGTTTAGGGGAGTAGGAGATATACCATTCTTTATGTTTAGATTATGCAAACTGACAGTGTGAATTTAACATATCCACAGGGTTTTCGGACTGACCCGTATTTTTGGCAAGAATCATTCTGAGTGAATGACATAATCCATACGCCTGTCCCA
>NZ_JAHQVH010000110.1:0-473 GCF_019052435.1 Bacteroides sp. MSK.20.12
CTGATAGTCAACATTCCGAAATAGAATAATAGGCTGATAAAGTTATCCGGTTCTGCAACTGTTTCGGCTGGAAAACCTGTTTTTAGTTCTCCGGTGACATATCCTTGTTGTACCAATGTCTGGATGGTCGAGGCGTCATGAGCAAATTCTTTGTCTTTGCGGATCAACATTCGTAGTTTGTTGTAATCCACGCGGATGTTTTCTTCTACCATATTACGTGGCATATAGCCTCCATTCCGGATGTAATTATCCACAAAGTAGAGTACCATATTGGAGTTGTACATTGTAGTACTGCCATAACTTTGTTCTGCAAAACAGTAGTTGTCATACCAAGGTTTCATAGCTTCTATCAGCTCGTCGGTAGAGTGGTGAAACTGGCAGGTAGTGGCATAATAATCCAGCATTGCGCGTACCTCTTCTTCGTTGAATCCGGTCATTTCATTAAATTCCGGAGAGAGCGAATAATTGGTGCC
>NZ_JAHQVH010000111.1:0-470 GCF_019052435.1 Bacteroides sp. MSK.20.12
AAAGATATTCTATCATTTATATAACTGCCATCCATCAATATTCATTTTTTATTGTTACTTTTGTGAGAAAATGAAAGAGTTATGAACCAACCAGTAAAGCGCAAACGTATTCCGTATGGAATGATGAACTTTATCGATGTCCGCGAAGACGACTGTTATTACGTGGACAAGACACATTATATCCCTCTCATAGAGAACGCGAACAAGTATTTCTTTTACATTCGCCCGCGAAGGTTCGGAAAGAGCTTAACGATCTCCATGCTCCGACATTATTATAACATATTAGAAGCGGACAAGTTTGAGAAATGGTATGGCGACCTGTACATAGGAAAGCATCCCACTCCCGAACGAAATTCATATCTCATCATTTATCTAAACTTTGCCGTAGTTAATGCCGAATTAAATAGTTATCGGCAATCATTGGACGCACATTGCAACACAGAATTCAATTTCTTCTGCGATGTCTACGC
>NZ_JAHQVH010000026.1:0-80370 GCF_019052435.1 Bacteroides sp. MSK.20.12
ACTCGTTTCCACTCACAAAGATAGTCGCGGTCTTGCTTTTCATAGAGGAAATATAATTAAAAAGTATATTTACATCATTAATCTGCCTCTATATTTCTACTGAAAGACAAAAAGGCCCTATATTATCATACGAAATACCTACAGCCTACCACTTTCACCTTCTTCCCGAAACCTCCGTCCAGAGCAGGAAAGCGGGTGAAAGCGACCATGCAAAAGCCATTCTATCACGCTTTCACCACTTTCACCGACACACTTCAAATCGACGCTTACTCAAAGTTTCCATTTACCGCCGGAGCACATCACGAGACACCCCGTAATAACCCGCTGCAGCCACATAAATCGGCTGCATTCGTTTGCCGATATTTCGCAATTTACCTTCTTCCAGCAATCGCCGGAGATGACGATTCGCCGTAGTCCGTGTCATGCAGCATACTTCCTGAAAATCATAACGAAGCATTACGTCATGATCGGCGAAATATTCCTTCAGCCGCATATCTATCTCCACTGCCGACAAAGATTCCGAATGGCGCGCATACTTACTCCGGCTGGCTTTGACACCTACTAATTCACCCCGCAGGCGGGCATCCGGACGGAAACCGATTGTTTTCAGTTCCATCTTCGACCATTTGTTTTTAGTACTGCGGGTCACCTTTTGCGTGCTCCTCAAAATAGGGGCAAAATAGCCTAGCCCCTCGATATGTACCTCGCGTCCTTCACGTAGTTCTTCACCACAAATTTGGGCAAGCATCTCGAACGCATTTTTTACATCACCTACAGAAAGCGAACTGCGTCCGTGAATCATCCGGCACAGTTTATCCGTTCCCACCTTACCATTCAAAAAAATGCGGGGATGCAAACCTTTCTCTTCCGAATCATCGGACTCACCGGGATTCTCATACCAATCGTAAAGTATAGCCATTAGTCGTTAACGTTTTGATAGTGAATATATTTCATGTAAAAACTTTAAGTTTATTATCAAACCACTACCGTGGTTCATTTAAATCACACTCGTTATCCAATTAAATCACTCTTGTCATTTAATTGGACCACGAAAGTGAATCAACAATAACTCTTCGTCAAAGATACGATAAAAAATAGAGAAAAGGACGATAAGAAGCCGCCTTCTTCAGTCAAGTAGAAATTTATATTTTTTCCGGAGAAATACTTGCAAACCGATATCATCCTATAGTACATTCGCAGTATCAGCGCTGAACAATAAACCGATTTTAATCACTTAAAAATAGAAAAAATAATGAATGCAATAACATTGATATGGAGACAGGTATTGAAGGAACTAAAATTGTTTCAAATGAAGGAAAACAAAGAAGATGCAGTTGAGAAAACAGAAAAAGAGCTACAGAAAACGCTAAAATGTCATGAAGATAAATATACCATTCCCCTGCCGGACACTGTACCGCCTACTGGAAAAGAGAAAGAGACAGAACGAAAACAACCGGTCCGATTAACCCAAGAGGTACGTACATTCCTGCAAAAACAGTATGATTTTCGTTACAACCTATTGACGGAAGAAACGGAATATCGTCCTGCCAACAAGCGTGCCGTTCCTTTCGAACCTGTAAGTAAGCGGGAACTGAACACTTTCTGCATGGAAGCACACGACCAGGGCATATCCTGCTGGGATAAAGACTTGAGCCGTTACATTTATTCCACTTGTATTCCTGAATACCATCCTTTCCGGCTTTACATGGAGGAACTGCCCGGCTGGGATGGGACAGACAGACTGGAAGCTTTGGCGCAGCGTGTCTCTGACAATCAGCTCTGGATAAAAAGCTTCCATACCTGGATGCTGGGACTCACCGCCCAATGGTTAGGCATGACGGGAATACATGCCAACAGCGTAGCCCCCATACTTGTCAGCAGCGAGCAGGGACGACAAAAATCCACATTTTGCAAGGCACTGATGCCGCCGGCACTGTCACGTTATTACATGGACAACCTGAAACTGTCTGCACAAGGAAAACCCGAAAGGTTACTTGCCGAAATGGGACTTCTGAACATGGATGAATTTGACAAATACGGAACGCAGCAAATGCCATTATTGAAGAATCTGATGCAAATGGCAAACCTGAATATCTGCAAAGCTTATCAAAAGAATTTCCGCAACTTGCCGCGCATCGCTTCTTTCATCGGTACAAGCAACCGTTTTGACTTGCTCACCGATCCCACCGGTAGCCGGCGATTCATCTGCATTGAAGCAGAACATCTGATCGATTGCGAAGGTATCATGCACGATCAGATCTATGCCCAACTGAAAGCTGAACTACTCTCCGGCATCCGCTATTGGTTCACAAAAGAAGAGGAACGGGAACTGCAACGCCACAATGCTGCTTTTTATCATCCGTGTCCGGCAGAGGAAGTCTTTCATGCCTGCTTCCGGATTGCTAAAGATAATGAAGAGGGAAGCGAACGGCTCTCGGCTTCGGACATATTCAGGAGACTGAAGATGTATAACCCCGCTGCCATGCGTGGAAGTAATCCGGCTACGTTCGCGCAAGTTTTGCTTGCGGCAGGGGTCACCCGCAAACATACCAAATATGGGAATGTATATTTGGTGAAACCGATGAAAGCGGCATAAAGCTCCAAACAGAGGGAGGGTTCACCCGTAAAAAACTGGTAAAGAAGTGTTTACAAAGGAGTGAAAGAGGTGAAAAGAGAAAGAGGATATTAAGAGGAAAATAAGCTATAAACAGTAAGATTTTGAATAGAAAATCAGGAATAACTTGGTTATCTATTCAAAATCTTACTGTTTATAGCCTAGGATCATCTGCTTGAAGTCAGTAGTATATGCTACTTTGTTTCCGGATATTTATCCTACTATCCATTTACTGCCCGGTATAAACGAAATGATCTTAGTTGTTACAAAACAACAGATAAACGTAACCACTGCGATACATGGTATAGCGACAACAGTGGGAAGCGCCAATGTATCTTTGAACACAGTCACCCACAGTCCGAGCCAGAATATGTGCATAAGATACATGCCATAGCTAAGTTTCGATGTTTCCGTCACCAACTTGGGAGCTTGCGGACGTTTGATACATGTAAACATAAGGAATGTACCCGTTGTGAGAAGCACACAGTTAATCGTACAGAAAGCCCATCCTATTTCTATTACAGGTGTGGAATGGAGTTCGCCGGGTATAGCCTGCACATAGAATGAATAAATAGTCCATACAGCACCGATCACCATTAAAATAGTTCCTATAATGAAACGTTTGGAACGGTTCCAGGTAAGGTGTACACGAATGTAATGCGCCAGAACAAGATAGCCCAGATAACCGGAGAAGTACCACAACATGTGGTATTCATTCCAGAAACATTGTCCCCACACTTCACCGCACCAACGATTGAGATAAGGCATACAGGTTGACAACACGAACAGCCCTATAAAGAAACGCTCTTCTTTAGCCGTGGCTTTTCTCAACCATGGGGATATAATTGGGATAAACAAATAAAGGCTTATCAGAGGATACATAAACCACAAGTGTCCGGCTAGCGTCGGGAAATTCAGGAATATCCGCGACAAGTCCTTCATAGATGTTTCTCCGTCTATCTGTCCCCACAACATAGGTAGAGTGCTGTACAGTAGCATGAATATGAAAAACGGTGGAAGGATGCGAAGACAACGCTGGCGATAGAATTGCCACATAGACTGCTCTTCCTTCATCGGTGCAAGCAGGAAGGCAGAGACTATCATGAACAGAGGTACTGCCATACGTGAAAAGCCATCGTATACTGATACCCATAGCCGGTCTGCTTCATTCGCTAGAAAAGACTGCGGACCTGCCATATCAGTAGATCCGGGAGCACCATAGAAATTCTCACTGGCATGAACAAGGATGACGAGAAAGCATGCAAACACACGGATGTAATCTAAAAAAACAATACGTTTCATTTATTCTAAGTTTTCTAGTTATTAATTTATTCTTTTGTGTTCGGGAACGCAGAGATTCTCAACCGTGCCGCACCCATAGGAATCAATGTTATTTCTTCTTTATCACCTTTCACCGCATCTTCTTCCGGCAATACGCCACACAGTCCTGTTTCGTCTATCTTCCATTCAGGAACCGGACGACCGATAGCTTTTACTTCTAAAGGTACACTGGTTACTGTGAAAGGATAGTTGTCAGCCGGCCAGGATTTACGGATGACCTTGAAATTTTTCAAAGGTTCTTTCTTATCCAATACCAACGAATAATTCCAGGGGCTATCCGGATAGATTTCAGTAGTAGGCCATTTTTTCGAATCAGCACCTTTCTGCCATTTTGAATCACCGATAGCAGTCTCGCGACTGTCTTTCTCTACATATTTCTCTGCAATCTTAAGAGACAAAGTCAAAGGTCCGTAATCTACGCTTACGCTGTTTTTATTAACCTGCCAGGTACGCATAGACAAAGACATCGGAAGAGTCAATTCCACACGGTCACCATTCGCCCACTCGCGATTGATGCAAAGATATTTTCCCGCTACAGGAGCTGCACTTACCTTCTTGCCATTCACCCGTACTTCCGCCTTTTGAGTCCATGAAGGAATACGAAGATAAAATGGAAAAGCGACCTTTTCACCGGTAGAAACAGTAAAGGCAATAGCTTCTTCAAAAGGATAATTTGTCTCTTCGTGAAGAGTGATTTCCTTGCCGTCACCCACTTTCACTGTAGCTTTGCAAGCTGCATAAATAGCTGTTGCCACTCCGTTGTCGGGAGTTGCCAGTACCAGATGTTCGGTGAAGTAAGGCCAGCCCTGTGCATGATTGTGTTGGCAGCAACGACTGCTGAAAGGATTCATCGAAAGGAACGGGCCACGATTGTCAATGCCCGGATGATGATTCTTCGAATCACTGATGGCATGGTTCGGACAAGTGATATAACGCAATGCTTTAAAATCCGGCATCACGGCAGCCGGATAAGAGTTGAACGCTACTTCTTCACAGTGTTCAGCCCACATGGGATCTCCTGTCATGCAAAGCATGATTTCA
Organism: Bacteroides sp. MSK.20.12; assembly: GCF_019052435.1. NCBI lineage: Bacteria > Pseudomonadati > Bacteroidota > Bacteroidia > Bacteroidales > Bacteroidaceae > Bacteroides > Bacteroides sp. MSK.20.12. Next base: position 4,997 of record NZ_JAHQVH010000026.1, read on the forward strand.
TCAGAAGCCATTTGTTCTACCAAACCGCAGGTTTCCACTCCCTGTCGGGGATCGATATATCCCAGACGAGCATTTTCGTCCGCACCGAACATACCTCCGGGAACCTGACCAAAAGTACGCCGAATCAGATGATGGACATTATAAGAGGCTTTCAGCATCGCTGAATCTCCGGTCTGCATATAATAAGTGGCAGGTTCACGGAAACATTGGGCGATATTGACATTGTGCCAGTTAGGTAAGGAGGTGGATTTCGTCCAGTCGGCTGTGTTACGGTGAATCTTCTCGGCTAATTCGAGTAGGAAAGCATCCCCAGTATGGTTGTAAAGCCAGTAGATACTGATGATGTTATCACCGCCACGGCTTTTCTCCCAATAATCTTCCAGAAGTTGGTCATCGGGAACAGTCATCTGCCACTTGAAGTAATTCGTCATCAGGTCAATGACACGCTGATCTTGAGAATACTCATAATAAGATTGCAGACACCAGAGCATAATCATCTGTGCCCAAAGTTCGCGTTTGCCGTTACGTTCATTGACCGGACCGAAATAGCCATCCGGCTGGCGACTGGCAAATACACCTTCAATCCAATATTTGGTTTCTTCAATCATCTTCGGGTCATTCAGGATATATGCTAGATTGCTATACCCTTTGAGCCAGTAAGGGACTTCCTCCCAGCCGTGATCGCCACCAGTTGTCAACCAGGCATTATTATCCTTTTCCAGCCAAGCGCTGATTTCTCCCAAGTGTCCGGTCAGACCGTCGCGTTGCAACTCCAGATACTTCTTCACCCAGCCTTCAGGCTGAATACTACCTACCGGCAACTTTATAAAATTCAACGGTCGAAGCGGAGCGCGATACCCGATATAATTGGTATTGACGGACTGTATGTCCGGTCGGTCCACTACCGTCACCGTACCACTAGAAGAAGCAGGCGCACAAGCTGTAACCGCCACTCCAAGCACTATCGATGCAAAAAGTCCTTTAGTTGTATTTTTCTTCATTTCGTCTATTCTCATTTAGATTATTTCAACTCTCATTGCACTGCTTCAAGACGCATATTGTCAAGGTCCAGCAGCACTTTCTTTCCTATTCTCCGATAAAAGCCATTGCCTATAACTCCATCAAAAAATATACCGGGAACTATTTGGCCAAGAGGATATGTCTTTACAGCTTCCAGACCAGGAGGCTGCATTAATTTATCATCAAATATTATTGCAGGATCTTTTAACGTTTTATATGTGATCGCCCGTGCCTGATGCAGCATAGCTACCCCGAATGTATTCTTTTTACTGGTAGAACCAATCGGCAATTCTGTCTGATGTTTCTCGTAAAATGCAGAATCTACTGTAATATATTCATCAGAACCCGTATCCAGATGAGCCGTAAAATCAGTTCCATTAAGTTTTATACGCATATACAAATCGTATTTGTATGCATAAACATTGGGGGCTTTAGGAAGGTGAGCATTGGGCACAGAGACGGGGAAACACATTCTGTTATGTTCGTAATCAGTCTGTATCTTCCCTATCAATTTCATTACCGGCAGTCCAAGAAACACACAATCCGTAAACAATGTACGCACCGAATCTACAACAGTATGAGCCTTCTTCCTCTTCTTTCTTCTCTTAATTGATAAACCGGATACAAATGGAACACTCGCGGTGTCCGAGTAAATGAAGGCTGGAATATTGTAAAAAGTTATATTTCCAACTTCAATAGAATCAATGATACTCCGGACAGAAATCAAGTTCTCATTGATTGTTACTTTATTCTCGTCAATGCTGTCATATTTAAAGCCCATCCCATCCGCCAACTTTCTACTTAGGATACAGTAGGGTCCCACCCCTGTATCAAAGATAGTGTTCTGTGATATTCCATTATATTTTGCCTGGAAAACAGACTTATCACCTTCTTCTATATCAACAAAAGAAGACGTTTCGTTCCGTTTCATTTTTATAGGAGGCAGATTCACTGCATTTTCAGCATAGGATAAAAAATTCTCTGTAGCAGTTCGCCATTCCTCATATTCTTTTCCGCCTGTATTTGTCTTTGTAAGACTTTCATTCCAAATTCGTTTCATCTGCAGATAAGTATCCAATGCCTTATCCGTATCCCCTAGTTCTATATACGCATCAAACAAATTAGAATAAAAAACAAGTGTTTTCTCCCCAAAAGTTGCATAATGGTGAGGTATAAACTGCTCTAAATAGTAAGCGACACTGTCTGTCTTGTTTAAAAACTGCGCCATTCGAAATTTATAGTATAACTCTAAATCAGAAGGGATTGTCGTTGTCTCTGATAGATTCTCGTACAATTCCTTTGATTCAAAATATCTTCCGCTAAACATTAACTTGTCCAGTTTCTGCAACTGTTCAACATTCTCCTGCCCGTACAATGTAAGTGGAATCAGCACAAAAATAAAACAGGTGATATAATATGTTTTCCAATATTTCATAATTTATTTCTATTTTCACCTTCCGCCAAAAGCAGTCTGATAACAGACTTATCAAGCTCCGCTACTCCCGCAACCGAGAGCAGGGAGCTCATTCATAAATCCATTATTTGTCTACAGAGAATTTGAAGATACATTGGCTTGTATACTTTTCGCCCGGACGAAGTACAGCCGACGGCCATTCCGGTTTGTTCGGAGTATCCGGATATTTCTGTGTTTCGAGACATACGGAAGCGCGTTGGTTGTAAGTAATGCCTTTCTTTCCGGTCAGTGAACCATCGAGGAAGTTACCTGCATATACCTGAATACCCGGTTCGTTAGTATAAACGTCAAGTACGATACCAGTCTTCGGTGATTTCAAAGAAGCGCATTTACGGGTTACGTCGCCTTTCGTGTTCAATACCCAGTTGTGATCGTAACCATTGCCATTTTTCAGCTGTACGAAATCATAGTCGTTGATACGTTCGCCTACCGGAGTCGGGGTACGGAAATCCATCGGAGTTCCTTCTACCGGAACAATCTCGCCAGTTGTCATGAAAGTACTGTCCACCGGAGTATAATAGTCCGCATCCACCATCAACAAATGACCGGAATTATTGCCGGCATCACCTTCAAGGTTAAAATAAGAGTGGTTGGTCATATTGACAATCGTCGGTTTGTCTGTTTCCGCTTCGTATTGAATATCGATGGCATTATCGTCCGTCAGTTTCATCACCACCTTACAAGTGATGTTTCCCGGAAAACCTTCTTCACCGTCTTCTGCACGGTAAGTCAACTGCAATTCCTGCGGATTCAACAATTCTGCATCAAACACCCGGTATTGGAATCCTTGCGGTCCGCCGTGCAGACAATGACCGTAGTTATTGCGGGGAAGCTGATATTCCACACCATCCAAGGTGAACTGTCCCTGATTGATACGATTGGCATAACGTCCGATAGTCGCACCAAAATCCGAAGGCTTGCTGATATAGTCCTGAATAGAATCGAAACCGAGAACAACGTCACGCATCTGTCCGTCTTTATCGGGAACCATCACTGAAACAATACGTCCACCGAAGTTCGTGATACAAACTTCCATGTTGTTCTTGTTACGCAGAGTGAACAAATCAGTCTTCTTTCCATCTACTTCTGTCTGGAATTTACTCTGCAATAAACCGGAATCTGTAGCCTTTTCAGCTTTCGGAGTACAAGCTGCCATTAAAAGGGCGGCAACTGCCCATACACATAACTTTTTCATGATACAATTGGTTTTTAAATATTAGTTTTCAGCTATTCATATTTAGATGCAGACGACGCGGATAACGCGTTTTTTCTAATTTTGCATCAGAAAAAGAGCCGCATCACCCGCGTTATCCGCGTTCAAATTACTATGTCAGCATATTACTGTATACTATTCAATAAATCTACCTTTCCATCATTAACCAACTTCAAAATCAACTCACCGAAAAGAGTATTCTGCCAGGCAAACCATGCGCGGGTAAATTTCTTCGGATTATCCTTATGGAAAGATTCGTGCATAAAGCCGGTGTCAGCATCCGTGTCCATCAACATCTTAATGCAAGTCTTGATTTCGGCATCATTCTGACTTGTGAAAGCCTTCATCATAATACTCATCGGCCACACCATATCGTAACCGATATGCGGTCCGCCGATCCCTTCGCCTGCCTTGCCTTTAAAGAAATAAGGATTGTCCTCACTCCACACAAAACGGCGGGTATTCTGATAAATCGGATCGTTTACATTCACATCACCCAAATAAGGCATCGCAAGCAAACTCGGCACATTGGCATCATCCATCAGATGATGATTTCCAAAACCATCTACCTCGAATGCATAGATTTTACCATATTTAGGATGATTATACACCGCATATTTCTTTAAAGCTGTTTCCACCTCCTGCGCCAAGTCCTTACATTCTTTAGACAAAGCTGTCTTCTTGTTTACCTTCTCCAAAATCTCGGCAGCCTTACGCAAAGAAGATACGGCAAAGAAATTGGAAGGAACCAGGAATTGAAGCGTAGTAGCATCGTCCGAAGGACGGAAGCTGGAAACAATCAAACCGACAGGTTTCACCGGTGCACCCAGACCGTCATTGCTCACAGTATCCAGTGCACGTTCCGTCTTACGTTGGAATTTATAAGGACCTACTCCGTCTTTGCGTTGTTGCTCTTTGAATGTTTTCAGTACATTAGTGATTGCCTGAATCCATTCTTCGTTGAATATGCTCGCATCTCCGGTAGTCTTCCAGTAATGATAGGCCAAGCGCAAAGGATAACACAAGGAGTCAATTTCCCATTTACGTTCGTGCAATTCCGGCTTCATGTCTGTAAGGTCACTCATCCAATGACCGTCAGGAATAGCGCCGTCATTAAAAGCGTTTGCGTACGGATCGATATTGATACATTTGAACTGGCGGAGAATAACACCTGCCAGCATTTCTTTCAGTTCAGGATCCGAATTAGCCAATTGTACGTAAGGCCATACCTGTGCACCGGAGTCGCGTAGCCACATAGCGTGAATATCTCCCGTATATACGAACGTATCCGGTTTGCCATCGTTTCCTTTACGGAAATGTACGGTTGTATCCAGTGTATTCGGGAAACAGTTGGTAAACATCCATGCCAACTTCGCATTCTTCAAAAGTTTCTGTACACGGAGAATCTCCTTCTCTACCGCATTGGAACGGAACAGACGATTGGATATTTCCGGACGGTTATCTTTCTGAATAGCATCCGCCAGACATACATGCATTTCTGTCATACGGTTGGAGGCTTGCAGCTCCCCGCCACAGAGAAGCATACCTGCCAGCATACCTGCGCTGATATATTTGATCTGTTTCTTCATGATTACTTCTTCTTTTTAAATTCGTTAGAGAAAGAATAAGGAAAATCGGCCTCTTTGGTACCACGTTGCTGATTGGGTTTCGCGTCCATCTTGAAAGAAATGCTAGCGCCATTCAACAAATCCTGATGAGTCAGATAGTTTTTGGTATATTCTTTACCGTTCAATTTCATCGACGAAATGTAACGTTTATCGTCTCCGTTATTCGGAGCAGAGATAGTCACCGTCTTTCCGTTTTCCAGATGCAGCTTCATCTCCTTGAAGTAGGGAGTACCCAAAACATATTCATCCGTACCCGGACATACCGGATAGAATCCCATTGCCGAGAATACATACCAGGCAGAAGTCTGGCCGTTGTCCTCATCACCGCAATAACCGTCGGGAGCAGGAGTATAAAGTTTGTCCATCACTTCACGAATCCAATGTTGCGCTTTCCAGGGTTGTCCGGAATAGTTGTACATATAGAGCATGTGCTGAATCGGCTGGTTGCCATGTGCATAGTTGCCCATGTTCATAATCTGCATTTCACGGATTTCATGAATAACGGCTCTATAATAACTTTCATCGAAAATCGGAGGCAGGATAAATACAGAATCCATCATCTGGTTGAATCCGTCTTTACCGCCCATCAAATCGATCAGACCTTGAGGATCGTGGAATACCGACCAGGTATAATGCCAGCTATTACCTTCCGTAAAGGCATCCCCCCACTTCAACGGATTGAACGGAGACTGGAACGTACCGTCTTCATTCTTACCACGCATCAGTTTGTGTTCGGGATCGTAGAGATTCTTATAATTCATTGCACGCTTTGCAAAGATTTCAATCTCTTTTTTCGGTTTCTTCAAGGCTTTACCCAATTGATAGATACACCAGTCATCGTATGCATATTCCAGTGTACGGGCTGCATTCTCGTTAATACCTACATTATAAGGTACATATCCCAACTTATTGTAATACTCATGTCCTAATCGTCCGGTAGAACGAACATTCGGATGTACTGCATTCGCTCCGTGTTTCACGGCTTCCCACAATGTCTCAATATCGTATCCTTTCAATCCTTTCAGGTAAGCATCGGCAACGACGGAAGCGGAGTTGTTTCCAACCATGCAACCTCTGTGTCCCGGACTTGCCCATTCCGGCAGGAATCCGCTTTCTTTATAAGTGTTCACCAATCCTTCCTGCATCTTTGTATTCATGGATGGATACATCAGGTTAAGGAATGGGAACAGACAACGGAACGTATCCCAGAAACCGGTATCGGTAAACATATATCCCGGAAGCACTTCACCGTTATAAGGGCTGTAGTGCATCACGTCTCCTTTAGCATCTATCTCGTAGAAACTTCTGGGAAATAATACTGAACGATACAGACAAGAGTAGAAGGTACGCAAATGATCGATATCATCATCTTTCACTTCAATACGTCCTAAAACATCGTTCCATACCTTGCGGCCTTTCGCAGCAATCTGTTCAATGTTGTCCGTACCCAGCTCTTTCAGGTTCAGTTCCGCCTGTTCAGGGCTGATAAAAGAGGAAGCTACACGCACATTTACCTGTTCGCCCTTGCGGGTTTTGAAACCGATCAGTGCACCGGCATGATTGTCTGTCGCTTCCAGTTTGTTGGTGTCAATCACACCACTGGCTACGGCAGCCGTATAAGTAAACGGTTTGTCGAATACTAGTACAAAGTAGTTTTTAAAGTTGACAGGAACACCACCGCTGTTTTTAGTGGTATAACCGATAATCTTGTTCTCCGAAGGGATTACTTTCACAAACGAGCCTTTATCAAAAGCGTCTACCACTACATAAGAGTGGTCGTTTTCGGGGAAAGTGAAACGGAAAGCAGCTGCTCTCTCTGTCGGAGCAATTTCGGTCACTACATCATGATCGGCAAGATATACTTTATAATAATAAGGAGTAGCCGTTTCAGCTTTATGAGAGAACCAACTGGCACGCTCATCCTGATTAAATACTGCCTTACCGGTTACCGGCATGATGGCAAATTGACCGTAATCATTGATCCAGGGACTTGGCTGATGGGTTTGTTTGAATCCTCTGATCTTGTCAGCGTCATACGTATAGGCCCATCCATCACCCATTTTACCAGTCTGCGGAACCCAAAAGTTCATTCCCCAGGGCAGCGCAATGGCAGGGTAAGTATTTCCGGTAGATAATGCGTGCTTTGACTGCGTACCAACCAGCGGACTAACATAGTCCACCGGTCCGGTAATTGTTTTTGCAGTCATAGCCCATGCACTAAGTAACGTAAAAGCGAATAGAGCTAGTTTCTTCATGGTATTTTTGTTTTATTTAATCAGTTTTCCTTCAAGCATTTTGATATAATATCCACCTACAACGGAACGTGCCTGGAAGCCTCTTTGATTCGGTTCGTCTGTAAATACCCAGTCGGACATCGGAACACGGTTAGGTGTAACGTTCATAAACAGATATACGGGTTCGATAAATTTCTCAAAGGTAGCTTTGTCATTTGCCAATGTAGCTGTCCACATGATCCAGTCGGTCTTTGTGTATGTTTCACGGTTATCCAACGGAAGACCATATTTATTTTGCTTCGAAAGATAGTAAGCTATTTCCGTTTCTGCAACATTTTTAGGGAAGATTTGCAGATTCAACAGTTTATCCCACACCAGGTTATACTTCTGGCTCCATGTTCCCGGTTTGTCAAATGTGAGACGATAGTGGTCACCATCATCAGCCATTTTCACCCATTCGGCAGCCATTTCTTTCGCTTTCTGTGTGTACTTTTCAGCCACGTCTTTTTTTGCCCAGCATATCTGCCAGATAACCGTATGAAGCAACACCCATGATTGCTTTGATAGAAAGGTTGGCATTGTGTGCAAAGTGACCTGCAAAGTCATCGGTACAAAGTTGGTTGGCCGGATCAAGTCCGTTCTCTACCAGATAGTCTGTCCACGTAGTCAGGGTTTCCCAATGTTTCTGTGCGTAATCTGCATTACCTTCTACTTTTGCAATGGCAGCAGCCAACACTACCATATTACCCGATTCTTCTACCGGCATATCACCGCCATAAGTCTGGCCGTTAGCCAATGGATAAGTACCGACATCATGCGCAGCAAATGGTTTCGTCCATTTTCCGCTTTCACTATAATAGAAGATATGGTTCATGGTAGCTTTCACCAATTCCGGATTGTAGTATAAAAGCAACGGAGCTCCCGGATAAGTCAGGTCGACTGTTCCGATGGAACCATTACTGAAGTTCTCCTTAGAAAGGAATACCAAGTCGCCGTTCGGAGCCTGTACCAGTTTATGTGCAGCCAATGCCTGACGATAAGCCAATGCACAAAGTTCGGCATATTTACGTCCACCGGCAGCAGTAGCTTCTTCCATCAGTTTCTTGTCGAAAGCAGCGCTATTCTTCATTTGTGTCTTGTATTCTTTCTCTGCTTTCTGGAATTGGGAAACAATCGTTTCATTACCCTCACGGTTCCAGTAAGGACGCAGGTTATCACCAAAGTATTGGATAGAATAAATATCATCATACCCGATCAACAGATGGCCATCAGCTTTTTGTGTTTCGCCCAATGAACGTACCAAAGCCAGTTTATCATAACCGTTTGTGGTAGGAGCTTCCAGTTTATTGGCTACGAAGTTCTTGCGCAGCTCTCTGCCGTCACCGATTGCAGATGTGCTGTTTTCCTTTTCAGCTGCCAGATAGAAATGTCCCCAGTCGATACGAACATCATCACCCTTTTTCTTCAGAATATCCTGATTGCGGCTTCCGGTACGAAGGAATAACAAATCGCCGTCAGTAAAGCTGTCGGCAACAGATTCCTGGTGAGGTTGGTCGATTGCCCATTGCGGAGATGCTTCGAAATACAGCTCAACCTGATGTTTCTTTCCGTCATTGGAGGCTACTTCATAAGAAATATAGTTGACCGGACGTGACAACAAGTCCAGATTATCCATGAACATAGGAGCGGTAAATGTCAGTTTCAAATCTACCGGACCGCAAGTAAATGTATAATAAGTCTGCATAGGTTGTACGTCTACAGAAGTTTGTTGTGCTGTTTGATGGAAAGAACGATAACCGTCCAATTCTACCAATAATCCGAAATCCAGCAGTCCGTTTCCTACCCGGTTATGACAATAGCCTGCAATCAGATTCTCACCCGGTTTCAAAGAAGCTACTACTTCTTCCGACAGTTTCACCCGTTCGTTCTTTTTACAAGCATTACCTGTATCTACCACTTTGATGCCGTTGATATAAATAATAGCATCATCGTCGTGAGAGAATTCAAGATATACATTCTTTCCTGTCAAGTCTTCCTGAATATCAGCTACCCGGCGTACCCAGATAAATTCTTCTCCCCATTGGGTTTTGGCTGTATGCTCATTTTCCATCGTTCCGAAGGCAGCTTCGCCTTCTTTCCATGCTTTATCATTGAATCCGGCATTCTGCCATCCGTCAGCAGGCTGTTGAGTGGTATACTTTCCTGTCCAGCTACCTTGTTCGGATGTCTTTACCAAAGGACGTAGTTCCAGTTCTTCCGTTCCCATGAAACGGTAGGTTTGTCCGTCTACTTTTGCAACACCAAGTAAAGAAAAATCCTTGCCTGTCCAATGTTTTACAGGACTGTCGTATAGATTGTCCGTAGTAGACCATGCACTAGTATAAGGATCAATTGTCACCAGCGGATATGCCGGAGCACGTAATTCATTCTTCTCGTGCTGTTCTACCTGGGTCTCACAGCTACAAAATACAGAAGCTGTTCCCAGTAACAGCATCATCAGTTGTTGTTTCATAATTTAAATCACCTGTTTATTTAATCTATTTTACGCAAATTCCGTCGTTTTCTATTTATTTCTTAGCCGGAAACAAAAGCATCAATGCCGGTATACCGGAAGCAGAATAACTGTCGATTTCCGCACCTTCCGGCAACTTTTTATAGTATTCGCCTCCACATACGTTCCGTGTCTTATCTCTGTTTGCCCAACCTGTTTTGATGGTACGTTTCAGGAACGGGAGATATTGGGTTTGTCCGCAATCATACACCAACCATGCCATATATTCCGCAAAGATGGCAGTATAGATACCCTGTTCAATACCACCTTCGAAAGGTAGCACTTTATGTTCTGCAGACATATCTTTCACTGTATAGTCTGCTGCCAGAATAGCATTGTCCAGATAACGTTTCTCTCCGGTCGCCTTATAAAGCAGTATGGAAGCTCCGATAAAGGTTGCCTGATTATAGACATGTGCTTTCCAGGCAGGATTGCCATTTCCATGACGGCTATCGGCAATCTTTCCTGTTGCTTTATCCAAGAGATTTTCCACTCCCCATTCATAGATTTCTTTACCTTTGGCAAGATATTGAGCTTTCGTCTGATAATCCGGCCGTTTGTCGGTCGATTCTTTTCTATTTTCAGGCACGTTATTGTAGAGGGTTAATGCTGCAACAACTGTCGGAAAGTTGATACAGGCCATCTTTCCATCACTGAATTTATTCGGTTTCGGATTTTGAATGGGTTGCCATTGCCAGAACATACCTCCGTTTTCTTTGTCATACGAGCCTGTATCACCTACCTTTTCCGAGCCATACCATACCCGTTTGAAACTGGCTTCCGAAAGTTTCAGATATTCATCCACTCCAAAAAGCTCGTAGCCGCGTGCCAGGCTGATAGTCCACCACATGATGTCATCGTAGATGAACCAGCCGGTATTTTCGTTGTTATCATCAAAATCAAACTGACAATATTGCGCTTTGTTCCCTGCAAATATTTTCTCGCAGAGTGTTTTATAATAACTTGTCTTCTTTCTGTCTTTCTGTGCCTTTGCCAGTTTATAGGCATTCATTGCCATATCCCAATAAATAGGCTGACACCAGATAGCCGCTGCTCCATTGCCACGGTCAACAGCACTCGGATAGGACGAATTTGTCTTGTAAATATATTTATTGGAGTCTAGTAGTGTATTATTAAATCCTTCATAAGCTGCCCATACATCTTCGTTCGTATACGCATGCTTCTTCTGGTTTGCTTTTCCTAAATTACCGACTGCCCATGTGGTAGTTGATACTCCCAATAGTAGTGTCAGAGCCAAAAGAATTTTGCTTTTCATGATAGTTTATAAGTTTATAGTATTTTTCCTGTTACAAAGATTGCAGAAATAGCTGAAAAAAAACGATAATATTTATTCAATAAAGAACAAATACAGACCAAAACACTTTTCTACAATAAAAATAAAGGATTAATAAAGGGTTATTGGAGAATAATTTCCCCTTACTCTGTCCTTATGACAGAGATAAGGGGAATATTTAATCTACCTATTGAAAACTCATTCCGGTAAACAATTATTTGTTATCTGTAATGTCTGTGGATTCAATCCATTGCCAGTTATCACCAACTAATGTTGCTGTATGACCTTTCAAACCTGTTATTGTCCTGGTAGCACTTTGAGTAGGCTGATCACCTTTCACTTCAAAATCCCAGGCTTCTACCAAATTCGGATTATCGGCACTTACACCTTCTTCATTCCCCATATAAGAAGCATATACCTGATTTTCTGTCCGGTTTGTTTTCCAGATACGGATCTTCTTTATGTAACCGGAGAACCATTCGTTACGGTTTCCATTATTGTCCATCATACAGAATCCGGTCATGTGAATCTGATTGGAAATAGAGTTGTTATTTACATAAGTCTTATAAGATTCACCAATACGAACTACTGTTCCATCTCGCCTTACACCATTAACCATAGCATAGCTCTTAATATCAGTTGGTGTATCAAATCCCGGCAAACCTTTATCACTAAATAAATAGGCATAATGTGTCCAACGATCTTTAGTCCAGTTATCTGAGTTCTTCCACCCCGGTTCCCATATACCTGCCGCTGTATGATTCTCATTTTCCCAGTGAGCAACCATTGTTCTCAATAATCCTTTCGTACGATCCTGGGCACGCCATCCGCTCCAATAAGGATCGTTTGTCATGGTAGAAAGGAAAGTACAGTTGTCTTCTCCCTGTTTATTGCAATATTCTTTGATATTCACCCAAAGTTCAATCGTAAATGCCTGATTGTCATCCTCTCCAAACTTCACATAATCCTCGCTATAACCAAAGTCTATATAGGAACCGGCATTTCCATCTACAAACAGATTCCAGGTAATCTGACTGTTATCCGGCCATGCAGAATCTTCTACTTCTTCTACTTTCTTATCGGCAGCAGCAACAGCCTCATCATAAATCTCCTGCGTCATATCTGTGATGGAACCGGATTTGATTCTTTCAGCCAGACTTTCCAAGTCTTTAGCTGCACTCTCCAAAACCGACTTATTTTCTACCGGATATTGTCCCTGATGATTTCCCCACTTCGTTTCATCATTAACGATTGCAAGTATTTCATCCGCCTTAGCCAGTAAATTATTGATATATTGCTGTGCTTCCGGAGACAGATTATAATATTTTGATTTTTTAAACTCGTCAATCGCTTGATTTACCTTTGCTACAGCAGCTTCCAAAGTTGTTTCATCCAGTTCTTCGCCAGCTTCTACCCGTGTTATCAGTGCATCCAACTCGGTAATAGCAGCATTTAATATATCCTTTCCGGTTTCAGGATATGTTCCGGGAGCAGTTCCGTAGGTTGAATTTTTCAATAAATAGTTCAATGACGTACGGCTTTCCTGTAAGATACTTAATTGTGTATCTGTTATGTACTCGTCTTCAATATCGTCACAAGCGGTAAATATCCCTGCCAGACAAGAAATCAGGAGGAAAGAGAGGAGCATTGCTCCCTCTCTCCATTTATTAGTTAAACATTTCATGTTTTTCATCGTTTTTACATTATTATTCAACAATACGTTGCCACTCGTAAGTACCGATAATCTTAGCAGTATGACGGCCTGTCAGGTCTATTACTTCATTACCCGAACCGGAAGGTTTGGTCATGAAATCCCATGCTGCCGCCAAGTCTGCTTCTTTACCCGTCACTTCAGCCGTTCCATTATAAGAATTCTGAACATATTCGTTATCCTTTGCGCTTTTCCAGATACGGATTTTCTTCATATAACCGGCAAAGCCTTCTTCAAACAGATTATCACTGGTACGCATATAACGTCCGAAAGCGGTCATCGGTGCATTATAGTTGGCATAGTTGCTCGAATTATAGAACCTGTTACCCACGCTTCCCTCGGTTGTTTTCACTTCTCCGTTCACATACAATTTCGCACGAAGCTCCGGACTGCCCGGCAAGCCTTTATCACTGTACACAAACAAGAAATGTTGCCATTCTCCATCTTCCGGTGCCTTTAGTGACGGTTCACAGATATTTCCTCCTGTTTCGCCCCAAGTTGCACGATAAATACCACCGTCCGCATTACGCCAGTACATCATCCAGCCATTACGCCATCCGTCACCGCCCATATAAGTTGACAGGAACACATTCTGGTCTTTTCCACCACCTTTGGTTACTTTCACCCAAAACTCAACAGTAAAGGCTTGGTTTCCTTCGGTTCCGAAATTGACATATTCTTCGCTACGTCCGAAATCGATATAAGAACCACCATCACCACGTCCGTCCACAAACAGTTCAGCCGGTGTTGTTTCAGCGTCTTCTGTACGGATCGTACTCTTGAACTGTTCCATAGACGCCTTGGCTTCTGCCACATAGCGTTGTTTCTCACTTTCCGACGGAGAGGGTTGCTGATATTTGATTAAAAGTACCGCACGATTGGCATCATCTATCGCATCTGTCAGAATTGCCCGGCTTTCGGTGGGGTACTGTCCTTTCTTATCTCCGTAGTCTGAATTTTGCTGCAAATCGGTCATTTCAGCAATCAATGCATCCAGTTGGTCGATATAGGTATCTTCTATTTCAGGAGCCGCAGTATACTCGTCATGCGTTTCTTCAGAACAAGCTGCCAATTGAAGTGTCAGTACCATGCATAACACATAATACCACATTTTCCAATTTGAATATTTCGTATTCATTATTCTTCTTTTTTATGGGTTACAATTATTTATCTGCCGGAAACAACAACATCAATGCCGGTATTCCGGATGCACTATAGCTGTCAATAGTAGCACCTTCTATCTGTGCCTTATAATATTCGCCACCACACAAATTACGTGTCCGGTCGCGATTAGCCCAGCCGTAATTAATGTTACGTTTCAAGAACGGTACGTACTGGGTCTGGCCACAATCATTCACCAGCATGGCCATGTATTCCGCAAAGATAGCGGTATAAATACCCTGTTCCACGCCACTCTCGAACGGCAGTAAATCGTACGTTTCGGACATGGTATTCATTGTATAGTCAGCTCCCAAAATTGCATTGTCCAAATATGTTTTCTCACCGGTAGCTTTATAAAGCAATAACGAAGCTCCGATAAAAGTGGCCTGATTGTATACATGGTCCGACCATGCCGGATTGCCTTCACCATGCTTGCTGTCGGCAACCTCTCCGGTATTGCTGTCTACCAGATTCTTCACAGCCCATTCATAGATTTCTTTTCCTTTTGCCAGATAAGCTTCCTTCGTTTCATAATGCGGACGGGTAAAATCACCGTACTTATTACTCCAATTTTCCGGATTCGGATCAGCCACACGATCGGCAGGAACGTTGTTGTAAAGGGTCAATGCAGCTACCACTGTCGGAAAATTGATACAAGCCATCTTACCATCACCGGCGGCATTTTCATTCGGATTGCCGATAGGCTGCCATTGCCAGAACATACCTCCACCCAAATTCTTTTCAGGATCTGCATAAGAACCCGTATCACCTACGCGGGGAGAACCGTACCATACACGTGCAAAACTTGCTTCTGCCAGACTGCGATACTCTTCCACTTTAAATAATTCGTAAGCACGTGCCAAAGTAATGGTCCACCACTGTATATCATCATAGATAAACCAGCCGGTATTCTCATTATTATTGTCGAAATCAAAGTTTACATAATGTGCTTTATTTCCGGCAAATAAATCATCACACAACTGCTTGTATTTGTTTTCTCTTTCCGTATCCCCTTCCGCTTTTGCACGTTTATATGCGTTCATGGCCATATCCCAATAGATCGGCTGGCACCAGATAGCGGCAGCTCCGTTATTACGGTCGGTAGCAGCAGTATAAGCGGTACTTGTTTTATAAATGTTCTTATCGGGATCCAGTAAGTTATCATTAAATGCTTCATAGGCAGTCCAGGTATCCGCATTAGTATACTCCGGTACAATCTCGTAATCCGGGGTATATGGCTTTGCCTGTTTATCCTCATTGCAAGAGGACATACAAAGGACACCGGACATGAGACAAACTGCAGAGAAAATATATTGTTTCATCATCATTTCTATTTTATAATCAGTATTTAGAATCCTGTATTCTGAACCAAGTTTTTATCAATATCAATTTCGCCCTGTGGTATGGGGAAGAAGTACTGACGGTCAAAAATACGCTTCACAATCTCCGTACGCTTGAAGAATTCATTTCCGTCATAATTGACATTCATACCGTGAATTGCCTTGTTGAAATACTCATTTACCAATCCCCAGCGACGTACATCAAAATAACGGCAGTTTTCAAAACTCAACTCAATGCGTTTCTCCTTACGAATCAGCTCCATGACTTCTTCCGTTGTAGTCGGTTTAGGCAGATTGACTGTTTCACCGTAGCCCGGAATGCCCGCACGCTTACGGATCATGTTCATATACGTCCAGATGTCTTCATGAGTCGGGCTGACATGAGCAAGCGCTTCGATATAGTCAAAATAAATATTAGTCAGACGCAAGAGCACACAAACCAGATTCTGGTTACGGTCACCGGAATCCATACATTTACGTACTAAATAACCTGTACTCGTATAGTCATTGCTACCTTGTTCCTTACCACAGCTTCCGCTATAAGTGAAATCTACTATATAACCGCCTTCTGTTCCTTCAAACCATTTTGAATTACTAAAGGTTATGTCTGCATAGAAACGAGGTTCACGATTAACATACATCATTCTGGTTCCTACCGGTGCATATAAAGTACCGTCTATTCCTTTGTATTCTGCTGTAGAGACTCCTTCTTCTACATAATCGGATTTTTCGTTGATAATCGGAGTGACACCGTCAGCACTATAACCGGAAATAGGGGATTCTCCGTTTGACATGAAATAGGCATCTACCATTTCTTGGGTTGCTCCCAACAAGCTACCACCCCTATAGTTGGTCGTATTACCGGATCTATTCGGCATACGGTCGTACTGCATGGTTCCGGCAGCATTATCCAAACGGTAGAAAATCATTTCTTTATTGTTACCCATTTCAGAAAACAAGGTTCTTACTGCACGGCGATAAGATTCCGTCGGACTGAATCCTTCCGAGTCCGGACCGGAAACAGCAACACCGTCCTTATTGGTATACATCAAATGATAACGACTTCCGTAATTAGAGAAGAAAGTGTTACATTCATCAATCACTTTCTGCCAATTGGCACGTTTGGTAGCTTCATCCGGTTTGTTAGGGAACAGCTTTGTTCCGTCCGTATTAGCCAAGCCTGAATAGTAAGTGCACTCTCCGTTAAACAACCAGCTGGCACGATAAGTCAATGCTTCAATGATAAACGCCTGTGCAATCGCCTTGTCAATACGGCCATATCCGGACACTTTGTCGGTAGAAGCATCGTCCAATAAACCATCGTTTTGTGCACCTTTCAGTTCTGATACGATAAAATCAAAACACTCATCTACCGTATTGCGCGAGAGTTGCAACTCATCACTCGGAGTATCCATCGGAAAATCCTTTTCAAGCAAAGGAACCGGACCATAAGTACGTACTAAATAAAAATAATAGATCGCCCGCAAAGCTCTTGCCTCCGCTTTCCATTGATTTCTTTCTGTAACAGTCAGCGGTGCCTGATCTACATTTTCTGTAAATACTGCCGCTTCATGAATACCTGAAAACCAACTCTTCCAGCGATATAATACCATTGTTCCTTCCGTCGCATCGATAGAGTTGTTATTTATCAGTTTTTCCTTTTTGTCATTTGTCCACTCCGCCTCATCGCTAGCGCCCGTCCAAGGACCGGGAGTACGGTACAGACTTGTTTCATGCACCTGACGTTGGTTAAATTCATCCGGTAAGAATGTGTATACATTCGAAAGATACCGCAAGGCTCCATCTCTGGTTGTGAAAATCTCCTTGAGTGATAAACGGTCATCAGGCACCTGGTCAAAATAGTCATTACAAGATGTCGTCAAGAGACACGCCAGCAAACTTACGATTATATAATTATATTTTTTCATTATCTTTTTGTTTAGAATGTGAAATTAATACCAACTGAATAAGAAGTCGTATTCGGATAAGAAGCACCATTATCGGTATTCAACTCCGGATCCCACAATTTGAAGCGACTCAAAGTGAACAGGTTAGTTCCCATTACATATACAGCCGCATTCTTCAGATGAACTTTATTCACCCAGGGTTTCGGCAGATTATAAGAGAGCTGCAATGTCTTCAGACGCAGGAAGTTCATGTTACGCACCCACCAGGTACTTTTCTGGAAGTTATTAATGCTACTGGTTGTTTCGCTTCCATAAGACAAACGCGGATAAAAGGCATTCTGATCCGGATTTTCCTCTGTCCAACGGTCGTCAATGTTAGAGTAGAGGTTACCGCTACCACCACCGCCATTAAACGGATTAATACTGCTACCGTTCAATACACGTTCGGCTCCCGCTACGCCCTGAAACATCATGCCCACAGACAAGTCTTTCCAGCCTACTGTAAATCCGAAACCATAGACAGTTGTCGGCACATCTCCACGAGAAATGTAAGTCTGGTCGTACGCATCAATCTGACCGTCATTGTTCAAGTCCTTGTATTTGATATCTCCGGCTTTCACTGTTCCAAACTGTGAAGCAAACGGTTTGGGAGTAATGGCTTTATTGGCAGCCGACAAAGATTCCCAACGTGCCATATCATCTATTTCAGCCTGAGTGAACAGTCCCTCGGCAACATACCCTTTCGCTCCATTGATGTTACGTCCATATTGGTTCATCCATTCGTATTTCTGTTCCGGCAATTCTCCCTGAATCCATTTATCCTTATTAAAGGTGACATTACCCCGAAGCGCAATTACCCAGTCTTTATTGATACGCTTGTTATATTCGATTGTTCCGTCAAATCCCTTATTTTCTATGATACCGATGTTTCCGTAAGGAGCAGATGTGTTGTACCCCAAGAATGAAGGCATAGAATGTTCACGCTTCAACAGAATGTTTTCACGACGTTCCTTAAACAAGTCGAACACAATAGACAGGTCGTCATTAAATAGCTTAAGGTCAATACCCAAGTCTTGTTTGCGAGATTCTTCCCAGATCAGGTCAACAGCCATATTCACTGTTTCATAACCGGCCCACTTAGTTCCATTCGGTCCGAATTTATAGCCATAGTCTCCATTCTCTTTCATCTGATCCAGATACATGAAACGACGGTCGGAAACTTCGCTATTACCCACTTTACCATCCGTATAACGTATCTTCAAGAAAGAAACTGCCTTCGACAGAGGTTGCCAGAATTTCTCATTTGAAACAACCCATCCTACACCAAATGCAGGGAAAGTTCCGAAACGATGTTTGGGCGAAAAATTCTCGGCACCGTTATAACCGATGTTGAACTCTGCGAAGTAACGGTCTTTCCATGAATAAGTGGCACGACCGGCAATACCCATCATACGATACGGAATCGCATCTTCCAATGTCCCTTTCGGATATAATAGTTTGGATTGCTGATTGAACAGGAATAACGCACTAACACGATGATCGTCGTTGAATGTCCGGTCATAATTCAAGGAAGCCTCCAAATAAGTCTTTTTGTTGCCACTCGTTTCCTGTGTATAGCTTAACACGTTACTTCCTTCATAAATACGTTGCAGAATAGGTTGTCCATTCATATCGTAAGGAACACTAGTGTCCAGGAAGTTGTAGGTAGACTCTGCACGGTCCTGATGTACATGTATCTCATTGTATACGTCGAATGCATACATAGCAGTCAGTTTCAGTCCTTTCGTGAGCATATCCAAATCCTGTGTGACGCGCAAATTAGAGTAAATCTGATTTTTCGTCAGGTTGTCATAACCACGACGTGTAGCCTGTGAATAAGGGTTATTAAAGTTGTTATTGGTTGAAGTTCCCGGCACAAAGGCTTCTCCGTTAACAAAGAACATCTTCGGATATTCAACCGGTGAGATAGACATTGCCGCATTATACAAATCGGCAGAAGAGATGGCCGGATAGTTTCCTTCTCCCAGATAACCTTGCGCACCGATCTCGACCTTAGTAGTAGGAGTTACGTCGATATTCAAATTGGTAGTAAAGTTATAACGGCTATATTTCATTTTGGAGTCATAGGTGTTGATATTCTTATCAGTCACCGTCATACCTGTCTCATTAAAATAGCTGACTGATGCATAATAAGCGACTTTCTCGCTACCACCGCGTACATTTACATTCACACGACGATTATGTCCCCAATCATTAAAGATTTCTTTCAACCAATCCACATTCGGGTATAGATAAGGATCCTTGCCGGCAATCGTGTTACGTATTTGATCTTCTGTATATTTCGTAGCAATACCGTCATTACGCATTGCCTCGTTGGCTGCATTCATATAAGTGATACCGTCTGCCAAATCGACCATCTTCGTAAAACGGGTAAACGATTCATAATAATCCGCGCTCACTGTCGGTTTTCCTACCTTTCCCGGTTTGGTTTTAATCAAAATTACGCCATTGGCACCACGTACACCATACACAGCTGTTGCTGATGCATCTTTCAGCGTTGTCAACGATTCAATATCTTCCGGATCGATGTCATTGAACGAACGTTCCACTCCATCCACCAATACCAGCGGAGAAGAAGTGTTGGGAGTGGAAATACCACGAATCCAGATATCAGCAGCATCTTTTCCCGGTTCTCCTGTACGTTGTACAGCCACAACACCCGCCAGACGTCCCGCCAATGTAGTTGTCAAACTGGCAGAAGGCGTCTTAATATCTTCCATCTTCATGGAAGACTGTGCACCGATATTACTTATTTTACGCTGGGTACCATAACCCACAATAACAGTCTCTTCCAATTCGTTGACCTGTTCTTCCAAGGTGACATCATAAATGTTGGTCGAGGCATTGGTTCGTATTTCAGAAGTTTTAAACCCGATATAGGTAAACTTAAGCACTACGCTCTTCTTGGTTACGAATATCTCATACAAACCATCCATATTTGTAATCGAACCGTTTGCATCTCCATCCACAGTGACGTTCACCCCAATAAGCGGCTCTCCTTTTATATCAGTGACACGTCCGGATATTTTCCGCTTATTCTGTTGCTGTTCGGTTGAAGCAGGGTCTTTTCCGGAAATAAATATTTGCCTGTCAGAGATCCGATAAGTACACGAAGTACCTTCGAAAAGTTCAGAAAGGATTTCTTCTATATTTTTATTCTTACTGTCGATAGATACCTTACGTTCTAAGTTGACAGCGTCATCTAAATAGAAGAAAACAAATTGACTACTTTTCTCTATTGTTTTAAGCACTTCTCTCAACGTCGAGTTACTCATGCTGACCGAAAGAGTCTTAAATTGAGAATAATTGTTGTAACTTGCGAAAGAGTAGTCTATTCCGAGAAGTAAAAAGCACAGGAATAGCCCGAGAACCTTACTCTTTCGTTCTCTAATTGCATTTTTCATATTAAACATGTTAAAAATTTCTCATAATATTATTTTCTGTATATAAACATTCATAGGCACACAAGTCCCATCTGGATGATAGTTCGTATCATCCACTCTCTTCAATAATTACCATAAAATAAGGGAGTTAGATTAGTTTATTATCTTATTTTTTATATCTATTTCTTTACTACTCGATACGTTTTATATTGTTCATCATAGGCATAAGAAATTGGTGCAACAAAGGTTAATCCATTAATAACTGTTTCAAAGCTGTCTTTCAAATCGATTTTTCCGGAACATTTTATTTTACTTAGCGCTGGGTCAAATTCTACATTCACACCATAATAGGTAGACAGGCGTTGCAAGACTATTCCCAAATCGGCACTTTGGAAACAATATAGTCCATTTATCCACGATATTGCCTGTTCTACATCTACTTGTGATATATTTTCCTTTCCATCGGCAGAACTGAACATCTGATTAGGAGCCAAAATCGCTTTCGGAGTCCGGGCTGTCTCTACCTGAACACATCCTTGCGCCAGCACTACACTTCTAATTGCTTCCGACTCATACGCCGTTACATTAAATTTAGTACCAAGCACCCTGACATTCATATCTTTGGTCCGCACATAGAAAGGGCGGTTTTCATCTCTGGTTACTTCTATGTAGATTTCTCCGTCCACATAGATTTCACGTTTATCTTTTTCAAACTCTACCGGATAAATCACTCTCGTGCCGGCATTCACCCAGACTTTAGATCCATCGGCAAACGTCAATACCGATCGCTTTCCACGCGGAATGACCAATTGATTGTAAGCTGCCGATTTTTCCTTTTGTATACTTTCCTGATTTGTTTTGATTTCTACGGAATCATACGTAATCTCCGTTTCTTTTTCTTTCAGGCTCACTACGTTATCTTCCGCCAAAATCAACAGTGTTTCCTCCGTCAGAGGCAAATCAGCTTTGGTATTCACTGCAAAAGTGGCAATATCCGGATCCAGCACCGAAGAATAACTCTTTAATAAGAAGAAACATCCCACAAGAATAGCAACACTGGCCGCCGAGCTCAATCCTATTAAGAAATAGTTCTTACGTTTCGCCTTCTCCTTATTTATATTGGTTGCCTGTATACGAGTCCATAAATCATCCGTTTCCTCGTTTGAAAGTACTTCTTCTTTCTCTTTTGAAAAAACCTCCAAATATCTTTTTGCTGCTATATATTCATCTATATTGGAAGGATTCATCTGTTCAAATTCATCCCAGAACTTCTGTGTTTCTTCCGTAGGATGATTCATGGAAGAAATAAAGAAATCATTCTGAAGGAATTCTTCAAAAGTATATAGGGAAAAATCTGTATGTTTTTGTTCAGAGTTCATCATTTTCATTGTCTTTACGTATGAATAACAGTTGTACTTTCATTTTATACTCACCTTTTCCGAAGTTTTTTCCACTTTTTTTTGATTGACAGGAAAAATAGGCTGATTATTCTCTCTTATTTTCTCTTAAATAAGTCCCGGATACGTCCCAAAGCCCGTTGAATGGAGTTAGAAACAGATTGATTATTCATGTCTGTCACCTTACTTATTTCATCAATACTCATCTCTTTGATATATCGATAATAAATAATTTCACGCTGTCTGTCCGTCAATACAGACATCATAGTATGTACGGTTGCCTGAACTTGTTTTTCCTGTTCATTATTAATATATATAGTTTCCGGAGTGGAGGGGGATTCGTCAACCGTCTCTTCTCTCTCACCTATTTCATCAAACGAAAGAGAATCTGTTGTCTTTTTTAGCGCATTAAAAAGAGTGTTTTTCAACGCTACCGTCAAATAAGCTGCAATATTATCTGTTGGGGCTAACTTTGCACGATTCATGTGGATTTTCACAAACACATCATGTATGCAATCTTTAATTAATTCTTTGTCTGAAGTATATAATAGTCCGAATCGAAACAGATCTTGCACCGTTCGATTATAGATTTGGGTATACGCACTCGAATCTCCCTCGAGAAACCTTTTCCACAAAAGGGAGTCGGAAAGAGTGTGTATATCTGGGTTCATTATAATAAGTATGTTTGATTTACAAGGACAAAAATAAAACAATAAATCAAAAAAAGCCCATCTTTATTAAAATATTAATTACGGATGGACTGAACTTTTCAGATTTTACTTCAATGGGCTTGCCTCTACTCCCTCGAAAGTCATCTTTATGGGTTTTATTTTTCCATCTTTATCAAAGTACATACGGTCAACGCAGGTCACACGAGCGTTTCCATCCGTTTCACCCAATGGATGGCGATGATAAATGATGTACCATTCATCCTCTCCCGGCCCTTTTACAACTGAATGATGGCCGGCCCCTGTTCCAATATTGGGATCCCTCTGTAATATTTTTGCTTCTCTTTTGAAAGGTCCGAACGGTGAGTCGGCAATGGCATAAGCAACACAATAATCCGGTCCGGTCCAACCGCCTTCTGACCACATAAAATAGTATTTTCCGTTACGTTTCAACATAAAAGGTCCCTCTACATATTTTTCGGGGGTTACTTCCTTATAAAGGGTACCATCTTCAAACGGCACGATACTCAACAAGTCCGGGGCCAGTTTCACCATATTACAATGTCCCCAGCCACCATAATACATATAATACTGTCCGTCATCGTCTTTGTAAACAAACTGATCGATCGGTTGCGCACCATTTACAAATTTATCAATCAGAGGTTTGCCTAACGCATCTTTAAATGGTCCGGCAGGATTGTCGGCCACAGCTACACCAATACCGCCCAGTTCATTATTGCTTTGGATATCATTCGCACCGAAAAATATATAATATTTATCATTCGCATGAATCACGGCAGGTGCCCACAAAGCACGTTTAAACCAACTAATATTCTCTTTTGATAACACTTTCGGGTGCTTTGTCCAGTTCACCAGGTCTTTAGATGAGAAGGCATCCATGAAAGTCTGTTCGTCATAAGGCGCCGAATACGTAGGATAAATCCAGTATTCATCCCCAAATACAATTCCTTCCGGATCGGCATACCATCCCGGAAATACAGGATTGCCACTCGTCTTCGGTTGTTGATTGGCTTTTTGTCCAAATACAGACTGGGAACAGCAAATAACACTAAGAAGAATAAGGTGCTTCAGTTTCATACAATATCAATTTTAAAGTTCGTGCCACAAAGATGAGAAAAAACAACTAGAAATTCAATAAATACAAACCAATTAAGGATAAATACTAACCAATCTGCAAAAAAAAGATGATTTATCAGGATTTTGTGCTTTCTTTGCAGTGTCATTATTAAATGAAAAATACCATGAAAAGCAGATTGTTATTACTAGCCGTACTTTTAGTCATTATTTGTGCATCCTGTCAACCCAAGAAGAAAACAGAGCCGGAAAAGGAAGCCATAACAGGAGCTACTTATACAAATCCGCTACGTGAAAGAGGAGCAGAGCCATGGGCTGTTTTTTATAAAGGGAAATATTATTATACGCAAGGCTCTGAAAGCAGAATCATGCTCTGGGAGACCAGTGATATTACAAATTTGAATGACAGTCTTAGAAAGCCGGTATGGATACCAACCGATCCAAGCAATTCCCATCACTTATGGGCCCCCGAAATGCATCGCATCAACAACAAATGGTATATTTACTTCGCAGCAGACGATGGTAATATGGATAATCACCAGATTTATGTAATTGAAAACGAGGCTGATATTCCTACAGAGGGTAAGTTTGTTATGAAAGGGCGCATACCGACCGACAAAGATAACAACTGGGCAATTCATGCGAGTACTTTCGAACACAACGGACAGCGTTACATGATTTGGTGCGGATGGCAAAAACGAAGAATTGACAGCGAGACACAATGTATTTACATCGCTTCGATGGAAAATCCGTGGACTCTTTCTTCCGACAGAGTTCTGATTTCCAAACCTGAATATGAATGGGAGTGTCAATGGGTGAATCCCGATGGCAGCAAAACAGCCTATCCGATCCATGTGAACGAAGCACCTCATTTCTTCCAGCCGAAGAATAAAGATAAAGTATGCATTTTTTATTCCGCCAGCGGTAGCTGGACTCCCTATTATTGTGTAGGATTGCTAACAGCAGACGCCAATGCCAACCTGTTGGACCCTGCTTCCTGGAAGAAACATCCGACACCCGTATTTCAGCAGAAACCGGAGAATGAAGTTTTTGGCCCCGGCGGCAGTTCTTTCGTCTCTTCACCGGATGGAAAGGAATGTTATATGCTTTATCATGCCCGTCAGATACCGAATGATGCTCCGGGTGCAATGGACTCACGTACTCCCCGCTTGCAGAAAATAGAGTGGGACAAAGATAGGATGCCTATACTGGGAATACCGGATAAAGCCGGAGAACCCATGGCAAAGCCATCTGGTTCTCCAATCAATTAGACTAATTACATTTTGTACTTTCAGGTCCAAGGTATGAACGTTTTAATCCTCCCATGTCGATGACTATTTTCTGAATGACGACCCCGGGATCACCACAACGTATCTGTAGGGTGTGTTTGCCCGGCTTCTTCACATACAAAGTAGATTTATTCACTCTACAATTCTTCAGTACACTATCATACCAAACTTGAGAATACTCAATAGCAGAAGTAGATGGAGTAGAAATAGAACCATCATCTATACGGACACTATACTTTGTGTCCGAATTAGTATGTTCCGGCAATTTATGGTCTCGCTCTGCGTGTAAAGGGAATGTAGGTAGAACATAGGTATACACATCATAAATCCCGGCATTAAACGTATAAAAATCATATTCCACTCTACGTACATCACCAGCACGATACATCTGTAAGGGAGATATAGGATTCCCTAATTGCAAAGCACACCCTTCAACCCCAACCCCGGGAAGAATATTCATTTTTATGTCATTACTCTCAAACTTACGATGAAACCCTGCAGCCGGAATAGAGACATACCCATTCTCTTCCATATATACTCCTTGCATCTCATCACGCACAGGAGACGCCGGATTAAAAACAGAAACCAATACACATTCTTTTTGATCATTAGAACTAAACTCCACAGCACCTTTAATACTCTCTCCAACCGGAACTTTCTCCCAATCAACAGATACCCTGATTCGGTCCTCTGTCGGAGTTTGCCCAGCTTTTTGAGACACTATAATCCAATCGTCCGAGGGCTTTGCAGTCCAACTCAAATCTCCACTTCCTTGATTATACACATCGATCCAATGGCTTTTACGAGAAAAAGTGTTATAAACAGGCAAACTATGATAGCTCAACCCACCTTTATCCAAGATTTCACTTTCTGCCTGAAGAGCTAATTTAGGAGCACCAACCGGTGTATAACTTTCTTCCATCAACGGGAGCATAAAGTAAGAACTGGAACCTTCATAATTCTGTTTCAAAGACATCATATATTTCCATTTCCCGTTCAACAAAGAATTATACCCTTCAGTTATGATTTGCAGACTATCATGGTAATTCTTTACCTTCTCCTTTATCAAATTAGCGACGGCACGCTGCTGACGAACATACTGCCGATAATATTGTCCTTTTATAGTCATGTGGTTCATCAGTTCGGCACCTTTCACCGGGTAGTATAATAACTGATAAAAAGCCGGCTGACTGTCTTTATCCAAAGATGCCAAAAGATTTTCCGCTTTCTTCCCAATGCGGCTATATTCGTTCAGACGATTTTCTGCTTCATTATAATTGGCAAAAGAGAACTCCGTATCCGTACGTTTCTCTCCCCCGCCCCAATAATTATTCCAATATCCCCAACCCATATATTCCGGTTTCCGGGAAAAAGCCAAATTGATATGCGAAGAAGTGATATCTTCAAATACGCTATAATACTGTTCCCCAAACATCTTTGCCAACCAACGGGCGGGATAGGTAACCACATTATTCGCATTAAAGCTATCTATATCATAAGCCATATCAAGGAATAAAGAGACTTGCATTTCGGCTCCTTTTAAATCACCGCAATTAGCCAGCCAGATACGGTCTGCCGTCGTATCATAAGCCTTTCGGAGTTCCTCATACATCAGAGCCGGGGGAGTAGTACTGTACCACAAATAGCTATGGGGAACTCCCAGATAAGAGACATGGTAGTAAACACCTGCACGCCCGGAGCGCTTCTGTTCATGCGGGCCACTTAAGCGCTTCATGTAGCCGAAGTTATCATCCGGCCAAATAATGGTTACATCATCCGGCAATTCCAATCCATTCGAATAGATTTCCAACACCTCCTTGTATGGAGTAAATGCCTGTGGAATTGTTTCAACCGGTCGATCAATATGTTCTGCAATCAAATTACGCTGGTCTTTCAACGCACTCTCCAGCATTTTGACCTTTTCTTTCATGGGGACATCACCTCCTCCCATTGCCGCATCATGCAATCCTCTCAAAGCCAATGTATATACATTCTCATAAGCACAGTTTTCCTTTACACGGTTTCCTAGAACTTCATTAATTTTATCCTTATTTTTACCATAATCCCAAGGCCCCATCGTTTTTGAATTCCATTCACTAGCTGTATTTAACAATAATGGTTCGCAATGACTGGACCCCATTACAATAGCAAAAGTATCTGCCACCAACTTATTTTCAGGTATCTTATAAAATGCGGTCGACACCGGATGCATGGCAGGAGCCAGATGATTGGCTTTCAACCGTAACAACAATTCGCATATTTTGGCATAAGTACGGGGACCTATATTGCCACGCTCTTTCTCAAAAGTCTTAGCGGCCCAAGGTTTCAGTCCCCAATCTTCATCATTCAGAAAAACACCTCTATATTTCACGGAAGGGGTCTTGGAAACAGTGGTGGGAGCATCCACATAAAGTGTTTTATGTTTCTTCACAGGGACATCCGCCCACCAATACCAAGGAGATACACCTGCCATTTCCGAAAGAGAAAACAAACCGTAAGAAGCTCCTCGCCTGTCACTTCCGGCTACAATCAGCGCTTTATCTACTCCTGGAAAAGGATGATTAACTGTCTGAATCAGATAACGTTCCCATGCTCCTTCCAAAGGAGATATATCTATTTTCCCATTGGAGGCTAGCTGACGAATTGCCTGATTCTTTTCAATAGTACCGACAATCACCACTGTTCTTCCTTTCTGCCATTCATCTGCCAATTTTAATCTCTGCCCTGTGACATTTTCAATATCAGACACAAACAGTTCGGCAACCTTCTTTACAACCGGGTAATCATTGGCATCATAACACACGGTCGCCTTTATTTTCGATGCGACTAATGGGAAAGTATATTTACTATGTTTTACATTCTCATTCACAACCACTTGTGATTGCAGGGCAGATGCCACTACCAATAATATTAATAGCGAAAAGATTCTCATTGATACAGTAGTTCTAGTTATTCAGTTCTATTTCTTTTTATCTTCAAAATGATAGTTATATGGATTCCGCTTAAAATGGTAACGATTTCTTGGCACCGGCAATGGGTCTTGTACACGCAGTTCCCAAGTCATCAATTCTTCCAGCAATTCCATTTGTTTGGAAGCATATTTCTTTTTATTATAAAGATTATTAATCTCGGAAGGATCGGCTTTCAAATTATACAGTTCACCACGACCATAATTGTCGAGTACTAGTTTCCAGTCATCTTTGCGAACCATACGTTCAGTTCCGCTTTGTGTCCAGGTATTCAGTTCGTCAAAGTGAGCTATTTTATTGGGTTGCAAAGCCCCTTCTTTAGCAAATGTCAACGGTTCATCCCGGGTGAAATCTTCACCACCGAATCCCTGTTGTACAATTACACTCGAGAATTCTTTCTTTGGGTACGATTTACCCGTCAACATCGGCCATAAACTGCGTCCTTGCACTCCCAGAGGTATATCTGCACCGATTGCTGTACAAATAGTAGGAAATACATCAGCAATAGAAACATGCGCATCCATTGGAGATTTTTGCGGATGAATGTTGTATCCTGCCCAAATCATCGGAATACGGGTCAAACATTCGGGCACTCCTGCACCTTTACGAATCAAACCATACTCCCCACAATAATCCCCATGGTCTGACAGGATTACAAAAATGGTATTTTCATAAAGCCCGGCTGCTTTGAATCCTTCAATCAGGCGTTTGGTCTGGTCATCAATCAGACGAAGCATTCCTAAATAATTTCCACGCAAACGAGGAAGATCTTTTGCCAGGTTCGGGCAGGCTGTATCTTCCAATTCCGCCAAAATCTCATACTTATTTCCTTTTTTAGATAAATCGTTCCGGCTAGTCAAAGTTGCCGGTATCTTTTCCGGAGAAAACATTGAGAAATAAGGCTCTGATATCTGATATGGATTATGCGGTTCAGGCATTGAAACCCACATAAAGAATGCGGAATCTTTTTGCTGCTCCGCCCAAGCCAAAGCTTTGGTAACCATTTTCACCGGATTCTGCGCTTCTGCCGGGAAAGGGGTGGCTTCCAAATATTGACCTCTCGCTTTATTATTCAGAAAAAATGCAAAGTCCTTATCTTCCTGCGTATCACGCTGATTCTTTCCCCAATGAAAATATTCCTCACAATAATCAAAATCTTTCCCTTTCACATGCGCATGGTTCTTTCCCACTAATGCCGTCTTATATCCTTGTTCTTTAAACACTTCGAGCATATCTTTCTTATAATACATATCGGGAGTGTTGTGGTTCGTACGGACATGCGTAGCAGTCGGATAACGTCCTGTAAACATGGAACAACGCGCAGGCATACTAGCAGGAGCTACCGTATACGCCTTATCAAACCAGACATTACTCAATGCCAGCGAATCGGCAAAAGGAGTGACAGCCATCGGAAAACCTTCGCGACCACACAAATCAGCTCGCTGTTGGTCGGTCATGATGATAACAACATTGGGTTTGGGTGTTTGTGCCGACATTGGGATGATATTTATCATACCAGAAACAGCAGAGATTGAGAATAAAACTTTTCTATTCATAACATAATATCGTAATAAGTTTAGTAACAAGAAGTGTATGAATTACTCACACCCAAAGTTCGGCAATCTTTCCAATAAGTTACGAAAATAGCCATTCAATAAAGGACAAAAAATAACCATTTTCACATCAAAACTCATCCAATACAGATTTTACTTGTAAAGATCAAAAAAATGAATAGCAACATTGTAATATGTTTCAGCATCTCTCCGTTCTTTCAAAAGACTTTCCATTACCTCTGCAAATCTCCGGGAATCAATCTTATGACGAATTGATTTCCAAAGCCGGATATTTCTATCAGCTTGTTCTATTCCCAGTTTTAAATTAGCGGTTAATTCTTCACGAAGAGTCAAACCGGATTTCATTCTATGCTCCCACGATACATTATGAAAACAGAGCAAATACAGTTCTGGGCACAGATTTATATCATTAAAGATTGAACGATTAGGCCTCCAATATTGAGATACATAATCGGACCCATTGACAGTACGATCATTACCAATACTTTCTTTACTAATTTTCCACTCTTTATTAGCACGTATTCCGAATCCTGCTTTATAATGACATTTTACCTGGGTAGTTAATCCAAGGCTATAAGGCGAATGACTACGAACAAAGCGATCCCAGGTCGGCATCATCATTTGTTCAATAACCTTTAGAGTTTGTTCGTCACAATTCCAAGTAGACTTTATCCATTCAGAAGTTATTTTTTCTGTTTCTTCATCGGGATTCCATGCTAAACGCCCAAAAGCAAACCAGTTGGCTTGCGCAAAGTGGTGTCCTGTCCAGTTCTGTAAATCTCCAGTATTTGCCACACCTGCAATTGCACGAAAGGGATAAGAAGCAGTCTTACCTGTAATAATAGTCTTCACTGTACTTCCTCTTCCTTCACTATAGGTATCAAAATCCAAGAACTCCCTCCACATAGGCAATAGATAAACCAAATATGTAGAATGTCCTGTATATTCTTGAGTAATCTGGAGTTCCGGCATCAAAGAAGTATATTTCATACTCCCAAATAAAGGTTGGGCAGGTTCACTCGGTTGGAAATCAAGTGCCCCGTTTTTCGTCTGTAAGACCACATTGTCATCAAACTTCCCATCAAGCGGAAGAAACTCTTTATAAGAACGTTTGATACGATCTTTATCAATCTCCGGATTATAAACAAAAGTGCGCCACATCACAATGCCTCCATAAGGTTTTAAAGCACGGGCCAACAAATTTGCTCCTTCTGCATGAGTACAATGATAGTCTTGAGGACCGGGCATACCTTCCGAATTGGCTTTTACTAAAAATCCGCCAAAATCAGGAATCAGCTCATATATCTCATCAACTTTCGCTTTCCACCACGCTTGTACATGCGGATCTCGCGGATCAGCTGTATCAAGGTCACCTATCCCTCCCCATTGCTTCATCACATCCGGAGTTGCCGACGGTTTTAAAGGTGCCGCAAAATTAGCTGTAAGATAAACCCGTATATGGTATTTACGAAAAACATCTGCCAA
Source organism: Bacteroides sp. MSK.20.12 (assembly GCF_019052435.1). Taxonomy (NCBI): domain Bacteria; kingdom Pseudomonadati; phylum Bacteroidota; class Bacteroidia; order Bacteroidales; family Bacteroidaceae; genus Bacteroides; species Bacteroides sp. MSK.20.12. Next base: position 36,450 of record NZ_JAHQVH010000026.1, read on the forward strand.
GGCAGCTACTTTCTTCAAATAGTCCCTGCGCAAAATACGAGGATCGGCATTAACGTTATTCAACACAACTCCATTTATGCCTATAGACGCATTAGTACGGGCATAGTCAGTATATCTACTATCGACTTTCTCCGGCAACTCCTCCCATTTCCATAACGACTTACCAGCATATCCCCGCTCTATATTTCCATTTAAATCATCCCAATGATTAAGTTGTCGAAATTCCAATGCAGGTATCTCTCTTATATTCAGTTGTACAAGTGGTTCACCACATTGAATCAATCGAATCAGATGGAACGTGCCATAAAGAAACCCTGCATCGGAATAGGCTTGAAGTGTTATCCTCTTTTTACCACTACGGATGATATATCCTTCCTTACCCAGCCTTTTATCTGTACAGAAACTCATCTGAATTCCAGTCTCTTCACCACGAACAAAACCCGGTGTAATTTCCAGCAATGCTTTTAAAGCATGCTCCAACTCCTCTTTTATTACTTCATCATACTGGCTTCCCGCCAAACGAACCTGACTGGCATACCGAATAGCAGATTGCTTCAATCGGGAATTGGAACCGGATTTGTAATTCAACCAAAGTTCATACCCTGTATCAACGGTAGATACTGCCTGCACCTGCCCATAAAGATGACTAATACAAGAATAAAAAATGAACAAGATAATGCAAGAACAACGGAACCGATGATTCATAAGCTCGATTTAATTATATTGGGCTACAAAGATTACTTTATTTTTCCGGAGTCACCATCATTCGGGCAACTCCTTCCATTAAAGAACTACCACTTGCCTGTGCCCCCATGGATGCAATTTCATTGGAAGGAAACATACTACCCCAATAATAATTGCAATACATAGCAGGATATTCTCCTCTATCCATGTTTTTCCACAATGCTTCGGCATTGTCCAACAAAAAAGTTTTAATACGCTTTTTCACAAAATCAGAAGTATCATCATCCAAAGCCAAATTTACAGCATAAGGCACAAATACCGCTTTAAAAATACTTCCATCCATATTTGTTCCTTCATCCCGCAAAATCCAGTTTTGCAAACAACGATCACTAGTCATTGTATAGTTTATTACCAATTCAGCCCTTCTCATATATTCCCGTTCCTGCGTAATATGATATAATTGTCGGCATGCCTCTCCAAAAGTGCCCTGTGTATATGTCAAAGGGGGTTCTTCCACTCTTCCATCACTTTTCAGTAAACTACCCACAATATATTTATATAACATTTTCGCATCTTCGAGATAATTTTCTCCTCCAAACTTCCTATACAGCTTGGCAGCAACTAAACAACCGGGAGAGTTTGTACAAGCATTCCGGCTCTTATCATCGCTTTTCCAAGGCAATCCGGTTCCTTTAGCATCTGTCCATGCCCGGGTTATAATATGTGTATCATAAATATTTTTTGCCATATTTATATAAACAGCATCACCGGTAGCTTCCGACAAATGTATCAACGTAAGGCAAATCCAACACATATCATCCGTAAAAGGATTCAAAAATCCAGTTTCATCACTGTCACTATGATGATAATTATTCGCCTTATTATCAAACCATAATTTGAAATAATTCTTGTATGTGGCAGCCAATGCCGGATTCTTATCCTTTATACGCTCATAAGAATATATAACAACATCCATCGCATGTGCCTGTTGCCAATAAATATTATACGAGCCTCCACTCACATCTTTCGGTGATTTCCAGAAAGTACCTTTTTCTTTATTCATAAACTGCTCAATAAGAACATAGGTACAACTATCAGCAGTAGCCGACCAATCAATAACAGGATCCGTCTTCACTACTTCTTTTACTTTTAATTTTTCCCATTCCGCTTCTGCACTACAGCCAAAACAAATAAAAGAAATGCATAGCACGAGAAATATATTTTTTTTCATCTTTGCTTAATATTATGTTTCAATCATATCTATTACTCATCACCATGTCTCAACGCGCAAATCATAAAGCGGATCCTGACGTAGAACCAATTTTTCTACTACATGATAATATTTGCCCGCTTTCTCATAAGTATACTCCAAATCAAATTGAGGAGCGCGTTTAGTGACATCAGCAACATATTCATAGTCTCCTTCTATTTTATAACTTCCTGAAGCATTGCTGATAGCCGCCTTTCCATCCACACCAGTAACTGACACATTCTTGTCCGCATCCATTGAGAGCGTTACACTACCAACCCCCTCTTTTTCATTACCAACACCAGGACAAACCACAATGCGCGGAGCCTTGCTATTAAAAGCAACGGTACTACAGTTGATGATATCATACGTATCACCATAACTTACCGGTTGTCCTATGGCAATCCCTGAAGCATCCACCTCTGTCGCCTTTCCCATCCGATAATAAGTTCCGGCGTAAGTGCTAACGTATTTAATAACAGCAACAGTTGTTTCAGCTCCCTCGCGTAAAGCTCCCAAAGAGTTTTCTGTCATACGAAATGGCAATACATAGTGCGCTTCCAGACAAAGCGGATCGTTATAAAATGCCTCCGTAAAATCTATACGGACATCAGCAACCGGAAGATTAGACTTACGTACACGAAAATATTCCTGGTCAGATAATGTATAGTAATTACTTGGAAGCAATACTTTGCCAGTCCCTTCTACCAATGACGGATCAATCTCAAATTTTGCCCAATCCGACATATCCACTTCACGTTTACCACCGATAGATACGCCTATATATATAGGCATATCTCTATCAGCAATCACTGTACGCAAGGGGTTAGCCACAGCAAAACCCATATTGGGAGTTTCATAATCGTTAGTATACTCATCATAACATGAGGTAAAGCTAACCAGCACAACGAACGATACGAATAAAAACTTTACTAATTTCATGTGTTTATTTTCTTTTAATTAGATTATTACCAACCTTTATTATTTTTCAGATTCGGATTCTTCTGTAATTCATCATACGGCAAAGGAAGATAGTAATAGCGGATATCATTGAGCGGCCGTTCCTCCACCAATTTTACTTCAAAATTTTCGCTACTATCCTCTTTACGAGTAACCTCCATACCTAAAATTGATTCATTTAGTGGCAGCAACCAACGACGTAAATCCCAGAAACGTTGGTTCTCGAAAGCAAACTCGATCCGGCGTTCATTCTGAATCAGTTTCCGGAAACTCTCCGGTGTACCAGCCATTTCATCAAGATAGGTCGTATTCGTAATCCCTCCCGATTTCTCACGAATCACACGAATGACATCATACGCAGACATGGAGCATCCGGGGCCTGCTACCTTCGGCCCCCACACTTCATTGGAAGCCTCAGCAAAGTTCAACCAAACCTCTCCTTTACGCAACATCGGATAATAATGACGTGAATCTTGCTCTTCCAACGGTTTCAGGAAATTAGCCACATCCGCATTAATAAACTTTGCCAGATAATATCCCGAACGACTGGCTTTCACATCCAGATAACCGGAATCTTTACCTCCAGGTGTTACGTCAATATAAGATGCATTAGCTCCAAACTGACGTCCTTGGTAATACAGATTCACAAAAAAACGGTTATCGCGTTCGCAATCATAAGGATTATCCTTATCGTATAAAGAACGAGGATCATCTATCGGGAAACCATTTTTAGCAGGAAATGAAGCAGCCAGATTTTGGGATGGAATAGTTTGTGCATTCCCATAATAGTAAGGAGGATAATGCCTTGTTTCAATATCATGACTGCGACCTACGAATGTTCTAAAAAGAAATTCTGCAGATTGTGCATCACCGCCGTCATACAATTCATTGGGTATCAACGCTGCATAAGTAGCCATCCCTTGCATCTGGAGTACCTCATACGCATAGAGTGCTGCACGTTCCCATTTTGCTTTATAGGCAACCTGATCGATAATCGTATAATCCCCCATACCATTCAATTTTACGACGCGGTCAGATTGATAAGCCGGACTCGCCGCATACAGCAATACACGCGCTTTCAATGCAGCAGCAGCCAATCCGGACGCTCTACCAAAAGATATATCGCCCAAGATAGCATCCCCTCCCGAATAGGTTAATGGTAACAGAGACATAGCTGTTTCACAGTCATCGCATATCTGCTTTACACAATCCTCATAAGTATCACGCTTAAAATTTTCAGGATGGGCAGATTCTTCCGGAGTAATATACCGGGTCACAATAGGATATCCCAGCACTTCTCCATCATCGGTTTTTCCTCCATACATTTGTAATAACTGAAAACTACACCATGCCCGCAGAAAAAGTGCCTCACCTTGAAGGCGACGCTTGGTTCTTTTGTCGTTAGTTGCATTTGCTACATCATAACTCACGTTATCTGTCAGCCCTTTATCCAAGAACAAATGAATCCGTTGAAGCTGATCATAGCAACTGCTCCAATTGCCAAGAGGATTAGTAGAACGACTAAATGCCCCCTGACTGGCACGATACACCTTAGAGTCATAATTCCGGGTCAGTGCATTATCTGTAGCAGCATCCAGAAAATTGCCATCCCAAGCATCGGGCGCAATCATGACATCCTGATAAACAGATAACAAAACACCTCGCGCCATATCCGCATCTCTCCATGTATCACTTTCCGACCATTCGTTTGTCAGCTTAGTGTCAAGGTCGGCACAAGCACTGATGATGCCACCCAATAGCATCATACTAAATATATATTTCAATACTTTCATAATTACATCAACTTTAGAAGTTAATAGATACTCCACCTGTAATAGTGCGGTACACAGGATAATTGCTGATACCGGCAAGCATCTGTTCCGGATCAAGCTCCTTAATACCCGACAATACAAACAAATTAGCTCCCCTCACAAAGAATTTATAATTCTTGCCTATGCCTTTTTTCGAATTATTATTCAAGGTATAGCTCAATTCAACATTCTTGAGACGGAAAAATGAACCGTTCTTCGTCCAAAACGTAGAGTTGCGATAATTATTCACTCCCGAAGTGGTAGTCAGACGAGGCTGTGTACCAGTAGGATTATTTACCGGATGATAACGTTCCTCGGCAAGTACGGAATAACCGTCAAGTCCTTTGTTCCAGTAATAAGTACTAGTCAACATTTGAGTAACTCCGGTTGTTGCCGTACCCAATATATAGAGTCCGAATCCTTTGTAGTTTAAAGTTACATCCACTCCCAACGTAGTCTTCGGGAAACTCTGTCCGATACATGTCTGGTCATTATTATCCACCATTCCGTCATTATTCAAGTCAGCATAAGCAATATCTCCTACCTGATAGTTCCCAAAACTCTGAAAGGGATGCCCGGCAATAGCCACATCTTTTCCGAATAAACCTTGTGACTGCCAGCCAAAAATGGCACTGGTAGGTTGTCCAATACTCTTTCGATAGTCTTCGATATTACTTAGTTCATTCGTTTTACGAAGTTTATTTTTAGTAAAAGTAATATTAAGCCCAAGATTGTACGTAAAATCTTCACCTACTTTGTCATTCCAGTTTACACAGGCATCAATACCTTGATTCAATACCTCACCTATGTTTTCAGAAGGAATGAAATTTCCTCCTATCGTTGCATATTTAGCAGAGTTGATACCAATTATATTCTTACGTAACTCACGGAAGTAATTAACCTCACCAGACAGACGATTATTCAGGAAACGACCTTCAATACCGATATTCAGTTCATTAGAATACTCCCATTTCAAGTCAGGATTACCTAAACGAATCAAATCGGTTGTATTGGCCCCCGTACTAGGTTTGAATTCCTCCTTATCCCCTTGTCTCCAATTTGTTCTATGGAGAAAAAAGTCAGTATCCCCTGCATATCCTAAATGACCGTAGCTCACCTTCATTTTTAAAAGATTTACAGCCTTCATATCCTTAAAAAAAGATTCATTAGATATTATCCATGCACCTCCTACCGAATGAGCGAAGAAATACTTATTATCTCCCTGAAATCTGTTAGACCCCATTGCCGCCAATGTAGCTTCAAGCATATACCGTTTGTTATACGCATAATTGGCACGGAAAGTGAAATTACCTTCTTTCAAATCTTGTGAACTGCCCGTAGCTTCCTCTGCCGTATAGCGAAAAGCAGCATTTGCTCCCATATCATGCAATCCAAACGAACGATTATATTTTACACGCGCATTCCATCCGAAATAGCGATAAGTGCTGTTAGACGCAATAGACTGTTTCTTGGGCAAATTCAGTTTCTTACGTTCTGTAAAACGTATTTCCTCATCTCCGGCAGCATTCAGGTAACGATCAATAGAATAAGTGGGATAATCATTCCGTAATTGTTGACGCAGATAACTATAATTATCAAAAGTAATATACGCTTCCGCAGCCAGTCCTTCCACAAACTCATTCAAATCAAAATTAAGACCGAGGTTAGTCTGGCTATTGACATAACGTTCCGACGTATTACCGCCATAGAGCATATCCGAATAAAGATTGCTTGACTTACGTGAACTGGCTCCAAATAACAGCGAAGTCTCATCTGCCGCTATGCCATTATGACCGTGTATATCCTCTGCCGAAATCATAAAAGGATATTCATTGGGACGGAGCGTCGATATTTCGCTAAACATCCCGCCACCATCTTTAGCTCCCCAGTCCTTTTTTTCCACACGGGCAGCCACATCTGCCGAAGCCGAAAGGAAATCGGTAATACGTATATCCAGATTACCACGGGCGTTCACCCGATTCAAGTCAGACCGATCGCCTACTTTTTCCAAACCGGAACTTCCTGTATAGCCTACCGTAACGGCATATTTAGCTCTTGCATTACCTCCACTCAATTCCAGTGTCGCTTTACGGAACGTACTTGAGCTGCGCAAAAATTCCTTATAATAATCAACATTGGGATGAAGTAAATCATTCACCCCGGTAGAATTACGATACCCTTGAAGATCAGCGTCGGAATACAAAGGAAGCAAGCCGTCATTGACACAAGCTTCATTAAAGAGTGTCGCATAATTATAAGAATCAAGATATTCGGGTAAGCGAGTCACAGGTTGTACCCCGTATTCGGCACCAAAACGAATCACCCGCTTACCAGCCTGACCACGTTTAGTACGCACTAAGATAACGCCATTCGTAGCCTGCGCACCATAAAGAATCTTGGCAGACGCATCCTTCAAGACCTCAATAGATTCAATCTCTTCAGGCAATATATCATCTATCGGACGTTCAATGCCATCTATAATTACGATAGCCTTGTTAGTTCCGTTACTATGTTGTCCCCGAACATAAAATGTCGAGTTGGCATAACCGATACCTCCCGTATTAGGAATAACAATCAAACCTGCCGCTTGCCCTTGCAATGTATTGGAGAGTTGCAAGTCGGGCATTGCTTTCAGGTGTTCAATATTGACACGACTAACGACTGCTATCGAATCTTGAGCTTTCGTGTCTACGGTAGCTCCCATGAAAAAAGCAATGGACAGCATACCAGTAAAGAATATATGATATTTGTTTTTCATTAACATCAACTATTAAGTGTTTTTCATTACCAACCTGGATTCTGTTTCAGATTGCGAAGAGCATCAACGTCATGTTGAGGAAGCGGATACCAGTAATTACGCATATTAGAAAAGTTACGTACCTCTTTAGTCATTTCAAATTCTTCATACGTAAAGCTAGCCGGACGAGTATAGTTACCTGCCTTATCTCCATAACTTCCTACTGGATGGAAGCGTACCCCTTTGAGCGGGAACGGTGCTTTAAACACCTCGTGCATAACCATCCAACGACGCAAATCCCACCAGCGATGATGCTCGAACATCAGCTCCACACCACGCTCACGGCGATAAGCTTCACGGAACTTAACTGGATCATTCACAATATCAGAAGGCAAATTTGTAACCCCGATACGTTTACGAATTAAATTCAGCGCTTCTACAGCAGACATATCACATCCTTCCACTTTAGCCGTGGCACTTCCCGTAGCTTCAAAAGAGGCTTCGGCGAAATCCAGATAAAGTTGCGAAACTCTGATAAATACCGTTTGTGCTATTTTACCTATATAAGTAACTGCCCCACTCGTACTTCCTGTATGTTTCTGGTTTGCTTCCGGCCATAAGAATTTGCGACACATAAAACCTGACAATTCACGAGCATTCGTATTAGAATTCGTCAAATACTGATTATAAGCAGAACAACCTACCCACAAACGGATATAATGAGGAGCTCCATCCTTATACGTCCCCCATTCATCACCCGGAATCAGGATATTATTATAAAAACGAGGATCACGGCGGACAAAAGCATGTTCGGGATCAAACTGGTAACCAGATCTCGGATCGTCAATCGGATAATAGATACCATCCTCGCCCTGACGCTCGTACATGTTAGCTGCGTTCAAGGTAGGACATGACATAGCCATAGATTCCGCCCCAGTCTGCCCGGTCATATCTCCATACAGCCAAAATGCACGAATACACATAGAGCGATTAGTCGTACCCTGTATATTACGGCACATCCATATATGTTCCGCCCTCTTGAGTTCCGTATCGGGAAACCAGAAAGTATTCGTATATTCCTCTTTTGTCGCCAACCGGACTCCTGTAAGCGATTCATTTTTTTTCATATAACTGATAGCTGCCCAAGCTGCTTGTGCTGCTTTCTTAGCCCGTTCTTTATCGTATTCTTTCACCACTACCGCATCCAGGTCATTTTGCATTAACGGACTGGCGTCATACAGAAGTGCCATTTCTTTGAAAGCTAAAGCAGCCAATTTAGTAGGACGTCCATAATGCATAGCTTCCCAAGTATCAGGCAGCATTGCAATCGCTTTATCTATATCACTAACCATCCATTCCGAACTCTCATGATAAGTTACACGAGGCAAATCATCGTCTCCACCGGCAAATACACGATCAATAATCGGCATTCCCCCATAACGTTTGATAACTTGAAAATAGAACCAGGCACGATAGAAATAAGCCTGTCCCAATATTTCATTCCGCTGTTCTTCCGTCAGTGGAACTTTATCTATATTCTCAATAACACGGTTCACTATACGCAAAGCCGGATAAGCCCTGCCAATCGGAGTTAAGCTTCCATTACCTATCTCGGTAACATTCTCGCTCTTCCCTGTCAGCAACCATGCTCCTGAAAAGAACTTATTAAAAACCGTATTATTATATACTACTCCCATCTCATCAGCCATTGCGCCGACATACGTACGACCGTAACTTCCTGCATCACGGCTCACCATACAGTTATAAGTGTCCAGTTTACTGTATACTTTATCCAAAAAGCCACGTATAGACTCATAACTGGCATAAATAGCAGTTTCATCAAGTCCGCCTGCATCTTCACGCTTATCCAGGAAATCTTCACATCCAGTCAGGAAAAGCATGAGACCGACAAGTATATATGTACATTTATTTTTCATTATGATCATTATTTTTATTAAGATTAGAATGAAAGTCTGATTCCCGATGTTACCGAACGCAGAATAGGATAACCTGTCTGATTACCTTCCGGATCTATGCGATTGTCACCTCCCCAAAAAGTCAGCAAGTTATTACCTGTAACGTAAACCTGTAAACTAGAGATACGCATTGGAGTTAGACAACGCTTAGGTAACTGATAACTAACCTCCACATTCTTTAGACGTAGATATGAAAAGTTCCGGTAGCGCCAAGTGCTTTCAGTACCGTTAAATCCACCATCATCCTTTAAATGTAAAGAAGGTCTCTGAATACCACTTGAACTAGCCGTTTCAGGCGACCAGGTATTTAACGCTCCAGGTTGTGCATTTACTCTTCCTCCTTTAAACGAAGATGCATAAACTGTATCCACCAATTTCCATACACCTGTAGGAGCATATATCATAGCACTGAAACTCAACCCTCTCCAATTAAATCCCAAATCAAGACCATAGGTATGAAGCGGATAATTCAACTGATCGACCGCCACCTTATCCTGACCGTTCAGAATACCGTTAGCATCAAAATCGATATATACCAAGTCACCAGGAATCACCTGATTCGGTGATATGGAATTGATAGTGCCGCTTTGAGCATAATTAAATACGTCGTCAATAGAGCCATAGTTACCTATTGCCAAATATCGTGCTTGATGCCCGATCGGCTTTCCCGCCTTTTTCAAATGGTCTGGAGATTTATACGGATCATCCTGGAATACAATACGATTCTCGCTTGACGCCATTGTAAAATTGGCATAATAATGAAAATCCTTGCCAATCTTATCATCCCAACGCAACTCCAGTTCGATACCATGATTCTTCGTTTTTCCAATATTCAACGAATTAAAAGTAGCTCCCGCAATAGAAGATGTGGTATTGGGTGTCATTAAGATATCCCTACGCTTTTCGTCAAACAAGTCAAGCGTTAATGACAATTTATTCCACAGACCAATTTCGATACCTAAATTTTGTTTGGTTGATTTTTCCCAAGTAGAGCCCAGATTAGCGATAGAACCTTCTGTATAAAGCGGTCCCCAATTATGTCCGGTAGCATCAGTGCCCAAAGTCAGATGGTCTCCGGAGGTAAACGATTGAATATAGTTCCAACGACTTGCTCCGGCATCCGATCCTACTTTTCCCCACGAGTAACGAATTTTGGCATTTGTAAGTACGTCTCCCAAATGTTTCTTGATAAACGATTCTTCAGATAACCGCCATCCTAATGAGAAAGAAGGGAACAAACCGAACCGATGTCCACGTGCGAACTTCTCCGAACCTGTATATGAAATGTTCATCTCCGCCAGATAACGTTCGCGCCAGTTATAGGTAGCTCGTCCAACCCAATCCTCATTATAGTTCGGGAAACGAATATCGCCACCATCTTTTGAGTCAAAGATCTGACGATTCACCAATGCAAGTGCACTTACATTATGATCCCCGAACGAACGGTTGTAAGCAATAGAGAATTCGTAATAAAACCGACGGCTATAAGCATCCAACTGATCGTAATATTTAACAAAAGCCGGATTAGACACAGATGTTTCATAAGGAAGACGCTTGCTTTCCAACATCGGATAAGTTAACTGTCCATCTTCACCAATAATCGGGTTAGCATAGTCGTATGTACGTGAATAACGAATAATATATTTAAACGCCTGACTTGCTGCTTCCGTACCCAGATAAGTGGCTGTAGAAGTAGTAGATGATGAAGAATAAGAAACCTTGGCATTTACTTTCAACCCTTTAGTAATAAAATCAAGCTTCTGTTCAAGAGAAGCATCATACCACCCTTGAAATGTTTTACGCAGATTAGCACCTTCCATATTCATATTAGCTACCGGATTGGTGTAAGTATCATCTCCCCATTCCCCATCAGAATATTTCACAGGATAAACACTCGTCGGGCTCGTCAATATAGCATAGAACGGATTACTGTCATCAAGTGCTTTATTACGATAAGCCATCTTACCTGCCACATTAATAGACAGTTTTGTGGATTTCGTTATATTGAAATCAAAATTCGACCGCCAGTTGTAACGTTTATAACTATGTCGGGGATCAAATGAGTCATTTTTCTTTAACTTATAAATATCACCGTCACCCTGGTAACCAACCGAAGCAAAATACTTCATATAATCCGTACCACCACGAATATTAACATTATAATTCTGGGTAAAACCTGACCCGACCAACTCATCCCACCAGTTTACATAAGGGAATACATCATTGTACGCACCATAATTTCCTTCGGCATAAGCACGTTCCCATGCATCAAGTGTAGACCTGGGAATCAACTTGTTCCAGCTCCCATCATTAGCCATAGCTTGGTTATAAGCCCGCATGGACGTAACATAATCAGCAAGTTCCATACTGGTAGTCGGTGACTTATAGGTATAATTTGCCGAAAAACTGATAGTAGGTGCTTTATTTGTACCACGCTTAGTAGTAATCAAAATGACACCATTACCTCCCCGTACACCATATACAGCAGTTGCCGAAGCATCTTTCAATACAGAGATAGATTCGATCTCATTCATATCCACATCCTTAATATCACTCTGAATACCATCGAGCAATACAAGCGGATCTGTATTTCCCCATGTACTCTTACCACGGATATACATAGAAACATCATTTCCTCCCGGCATACCACCGGAATTAATAGCTACTACACCGTTCAATTTCCCTTGTAATGCTTCGGTTACAGAATTGACACTACCTCCTCTTAATAACTTATTTCCATCAGCTTGTGTGATAGAGCCTACGCTAGTCACCTTTTTTTGGGTACCATACCCCACTACCACCACTTCTTCAAGTACACCAGCATCCTCTTCCATTTGGAAAACAGTTTTCTTTACCGCTTCTTCAGCTTTGATTTCAATGGGTTTATATCCCACATACGAAAACTGGATAACGGAATTGGCTTTGACCACCAATTGAAATCCTCCGTCAAAATCTGAAATTGTACCTGTGGTAGTTCCCAAGATCTGGATATTTACTCCAATAAGGGTTTCTCCACTTTTCGCGTCAACAATTCGCCCTTTGAGAGTTCTCGGCCACCCTTCATCAGCACGGCTTATCTGTACCGAAAAGAGTAGGAGAACCAGCATCAGCAGACGAAATACCTTCGTGCTAAAGTCTAAATTTCTCATAAATTAGATTCAATTAGGTAATTAATATAAATTGTTACTAAAATTCTTTGTGCAGTTTATTTAACAATTTGAGTTGTTGTGGAATATTAAATTTACCATTCATGGAATCACCTATATACCAAGTGGAGAATACTCCTTCCTGCGTTTCATACAGGGCATCGCGTGCCTCTTCCAATTCTTGGATAGCGACTTCCAGATGTTCAGTCCGTTTACCGCGATCCTTTTCTTTATAAGCAGATACAAAATGATATAATGAATGACTCAATGCTGCCATATAATGGCAAGGAGCAGCCAAGTTATCTCTGAAGAACCGTTGATTTTGTTTTGGCAAAGATTTGAGAAAATCTTCACAATGTCGTGAAACCTCCTCGAAACGCACAGCTGTCTTTTTCATTCCCGCAATCAATGAATCAACCTGATTATTTCCGTCAATGCGGAACGAACGACCGGGCACCCGTTCAAATCCGATCTCATACAAAGGATTCGGAGAAAAGTCATCAAAGCGTTTTCCGATCTGTTCAAAAACACGAGAGTAGCGTAAATCCTGAAAGATAAACTGACGTTCCAATCCCGGAAACTCTGACGGTTTCTGTTGCCAATAGGCATAGTAATAATCATGATAAAGCTTGGCAGCTTCAGTAGCATGCTCCTTTCCAAAATGTTGGGTACAGAAATCAATCAGGAAAGAATTTGTATTATACGCCTTCATATCCCACATCATACGAGCGTTGGCTGACATTTCCATGACAAATTCTCTTAAGTTGCCAGCATTAACCACCGAGAAAGTCAGCGGACCACGTGTATTCACATAACGATAGTTCGCTTCCATTTTCCATGGTCCTTCTGCAGGAGCCAGATGAGCACCGGTCGAAGTGAATTGAAGATTCATATAATATCCCAGTTTCACTTGCTTTGTCGTATCGAATGTAACCAAATCATCGTAAGGATAGTGATCTCTCCGTCCGGCAACAAAAGTCCAAAGCATATTCTTACCCGTCGGAGGTTGTAAATAGCCTTTAGCCAACAAGTCAGAAAGTTCATCGTAGAAGGTCATTCGTACAAAAGGATCATTCTCTCCTGTTGCTTTTTTTATCATAGCCAATTGTATGCGAATCATACGGTTAATCACCTCTGCACGTTCCTTATCACCCGCCGGAGCATCGGCAAAAGCAGCCCAAAAAGGCTGGTCGTTTACACCACGAAAAGCAATCTGCCACAGATTTTCCTGTTTATCACGACACACCGTTTCTATGCTATATTGCCAAAACTCAACAAGAGCTTTTTCATTCGATAAAAGTAACTCCGGTGCTTCCATGCCGCGCACTCGTCGCCAGTATCCTTCCCAGTTTTTCAGATTATTGTTGCAGGCTACGTGATGATGAGAAGTAAGTACCAGTCCGTATTTACGTAATAAAGCAGCCTGACCATTCAGTTTATAATCCGGATATGTAACCGTAGCTTCCAATTCGACAGTATTAAGCTTCAACCGCAACATAGTCTCCAGCCACAATTCGTTGTTCTCTTTCGACAAGCGTCTCCAAGGACTGAACAAATCGGTATCATTAGGGAACCAAGCACGATACCTGACTTGTGGTGACTTCTGAAAATAGTCAAAGTCCGATTGTATCTCCACCTGTTTCTTATACTGCGGTTCCCAAGAAGAAAAATACCACAACGGGGGCACTTCAAGAAATAATTCACTAAAAGTATAAATAGCATATATAGCACCACGCATATCTTTTCCATGAAGATAAATACGCTTCTCATCGGGACTACAATATACCCTATGAGATTCGAAACCATCCAAAGGACGAATGAATCGAGGCTGAAGCAAAGAACCGCCCGTCTCTTCGTTAATGATAACAATATCAATACTATTTGCCTCATCAATCGTTTGTGAGATTACAGGTTTGTAATGCATTACCTTCTCAAAGTCTTTAGATAAGGTTTCTGCCGCCAGCTTTACAGGTTCTACTTCATGCCCGGATAACAAAATCCGAAAATTACCTTTCTCCAATTTTAAAGAAGAAATGGAATTTATTGCCAGAGACGAAGTGGAAAGAAAAAATAAAGCAATTAGATTCAATAAAAATAATCGGTTGTAGTTCTTCATACTTTTCACGGTTCTTTTTGATTTAAGTCGTTTATACTCTTTGTTAATCGAAGCATAGGCAAAATTAAGAATTACCAACCGGAAAAAGAGGGGATATATCCGCCATATAACAAAAATATAGGGGAATTAGAAATCTAATCAACTAATAATCAAATGATTACAAAATCAAAAACAGGTGAGAATATAGGGGTTTATACGTACTTATATAACAACTACAGACCTATTTTTCTGATATTTTTTTCAAAATTAGCAGGATCCACAGCTTTATTTCGAGTGCGAACTCTATAATTATAAACGGTGTTCACGGAATATCCCAGGATTTCTGATATTTGTTCAGACTCTGTAATTCCCAACCGGATCAAGGCAAAAATACGTAAGGTAGAATTTAACGCATCTTTATTCTCCAATGCAAATTTATCATTCGGTTGAAGCAATGAATTGAAATTTTCGACAAATGTTGGAAATAAGGACAAGAATGTCCTATCAAAATCAGCAAAAGCACTTTTCCTGTTAAAATCCGAATTTAAATTATGAATCATCGAAGAAAGAGAATCATACTGCTTATTCTCCAACTTTTGCTGCCCTACCAATACAAAATTATCAAGCTGATTAACTAATTTAAAAGTAGCATCCAGATAGTGTCCTATATACGAATTCTTAATACGGTTTGCTTCCGACAATTTCAAGTTCAGTTTTTCCAACAATTGACGGGAACGGCGCAAGTGCTTCATCTGTACTAGAATATAAATGATGGCCACTATTAATATAATCGCAAAAATAGAAGTCAAGATAAAACTATCCTGAAAAGTCTGCCGCTTAACCTGCTCTATATCGAGTTTCTCCCCGACAAATACAGGTAATAAAGTTCCGATGACATTAATCCTGTGACGGGTTCCATAAAAAGTTGCATCTTCAAATGCCTCATTTATATATTCAGATGCACGGTTTACATCATTTTTATGATAATACAGCATCGTTGCCAATCCTCTCATAGAGACTGACTCTTTGGTGGCACTGCGGATATCATTCACAGCCGCCTTCACATAGTAATAAATAGCCTCATCGTTCAGTTCCAACTTACGGTCGATAAACGCCAAAGTCGACAAGAGTACTGAAAGTGTTTCCGTATCAGTAGTATCGCATATTTCTAAGGCCTGCCTATAAAGTTGTTTGGACTCAGCTAACTTATCTTCTTTAAGGGCTATTTTTCCTCTCACATAATAGATTGTTGACGAATCAGAAAGATAAGACTGACTTTCCGTCAAGAGTTCATTTCCTATTTGGTTATACTTGGATGAAAACACATCGTCTTTTGCATAATCCGCCAAATCATGATAAACACGCCCAAAGCTAATATAATAGTCTGCCAACACTTGAGCAGGTAATGTCTCTTTCTCAATCCGGATGGAAGAAAGTGAATCTATAGCTTCTTTAAAGAAACCTCCGCGTGCTAAAATATATCCCAGCTTGGTTTTAGCATTTACCATATATGCAGCACTATCTATAACACTAGCTATCTTACACAACTGCGTGGCATAATGAAAGGCAGAATCGAAAGAATAAAGTTTAAATTCATTATACAAGTTTGCATTGATCAGAAACTTTTCTTCGTCCGCCATCCTTTTTTCATTCACATTCAAGAAGTTTCGAATAGAATCGATACGCTCCAGTTTCTTTTGGCAATACATATCTTTCTGTTGTAGAGCAAGCGACATTTGCCCGGCTATTTCCTCCTTATTTCCAAATGGTTTTTCACCTGAACAACCCATGTAAAATATAGAAGTAATAACAAAGGATATTATCCAAAAGCCCCAAATATATTTTTGTCCACGTTCCTGCATATCAGATAAGATATAGATTAACTACCACAATCGTTATTGCAAAAATATATAAAATTTCACGTAAAGAAAACTTTTGAAGTTATTATATTTTCGTTACCCAATATTGGCATTACAAAGATGTACATAATTTCCAATATCGTATGAAACTAACGGTCCAATAAAGAATAAAAATTAGTCAATAGTCCGTTTTATTAGCGAAAAAACTCATTATTCGACCAAAAATGAAGAGAATTTATTGTTTTTTGAACGGCAAATTTCCTTTATTCTCTTTTAATTCCCCTTTCTTTGCAATATCCTTTTAATAGAATTTATATCTAATAACTAACTATATTTTTATACCATGAACATGAAAAAGAATTTTCTAACAATGCTGCTTGCATTGGCTTTATGCAGTTCGACTTTTGCTCAATGGAAACCTGCCGGTGACAAAATCAAAACATCGTGGGGAGAACAGCTTGACCCTAAAAACGTATTGCCGGAATATCCGCGTCCTATCATGGAACGTAGTGACTGGAAAAACTTGAACGGGCTTTGGAAATATGCAATCACTCCCAAAGGCACTCCTGCACCTGCTGCTTACCAGGGTGATATTCTTGTTCCTTTTGCCGTAGAATCGTCTTTATCAGGCGTAGGCAAAATGATAAACGAGAAAGAAGAACTGTGGTACCAACGTACTTTCGACGTTCCTTCTGCCTGGCGTGGTAAACAAATCCTGTTGCATTTCGGAGCAGTAGACTGGAAAGCAGAAGTTTGGGTGAATGATGTAAAAGTAGGCGAACACACAGGCGGATTTACTCCTTTCTATTTCGATATTACTTCTGTACTTAATAAAGGAAATAATGACTTGGTAGTAAAAGTATGGGACCCTTCAGATCGTGGCGAACAACCCAGAGGAAAACAAATAGCAAATCCTCATGGCATTTGGTACACTCCGGTTACAGGTATCTGGCAAACAGTGTGGTTGGAACCGGTTGCAACACAATACATCACTAATCTGAAAACTACTCCTGATATTGACAATAATTCTGTTAAGGTAGAAGTTGCCGCCAATACAACTTCTGCAGATAAAGTGGAAGTAAAAGTATTCGATGGCAAGAACCTTGTAGCCAAAGGCGCAGCGTTGAACGGAGTACCTGTTGAACTGGCAATGCCTGCTAATGCTAAACTGTGGTCTCCGGACTCTCCTTTCCTCTACAACATGGAAGTGACTCTGTATAAGGACGGAAAAGCAATAGACCAGGTTAAGAGCTATACGGCTATGCGTAAATATTCTATCCGCAAGGGTCAGAATGGCATCACTCGCCTGCAATTGAACAACAAAGACTATTTCCAATTCGGTCCGCTCGATCAGGGATGGTGGCCTGACGGTTTGTATACTGCACCGACAGACGAAGCATTGGTTTATGACTTGAAGAAGACGAAAGACTTCGGCTACAACATGGTACGTAAGCACGTCAAAGTAGAACCTGCACGCTGGTACACTCATTGCGACCAATTAGGATTGATCGTATGGCAGGATATGCCGAACGGTGGTCCTAGTCCACAGTGGCAGGCACGCAATTATTTCAACGGTACGGAAGTGATTCGTTCTGCTGCTTCGGAAGCTAACTATCGCAAAGAGTGGAAAGAAATCATCGACTGTCTGTATTCTTATCCAAGTATCGCCGTATGGGTTCCTTTCAATGAAGCATGGGGACAATTCAAGACTCCAGAAATCGTAGCATGGACTAAAGAATACGATCCTAGCCGCCTGGTGAATCCTGCCAGTGGTGGTAATCACTATACTTGTGGCGATATTCTCGACCTTCACCACTATCCGGGCCCGAACATGTTCCTTTACGATCCGAGACGCGCTACCGTATTGGGTGAATATGGAGGTATCGGCTTGGTAGTAGAAGGAAACACTTGGGTGAATGACAAGAAAAACTGGGGTTATGTGAAGTTCAATACATCGGACGAAGTAACGAACGAATACATTAAATATGGCAAACATCTGTTGGAATTGATCCAGAAAGGATTCTCTGCTGCCGTATATACCCAGACAACAGACGTAGAAGGTGAAATCAACGGTCTGATGACTTATGACCGTAAAGTTATCAAGATGAATGAAGCTAAAGTCAGAGAAATCAACCTACAGATCTGTAACTCTCTGAATAAATAGGAAATAGCAAATTAAATAAATACTCTTTTCCTTGTTGAATATCAAGACAGCACCTTTGAATTTTTAAATTCGAGGTGCTGTATTTTCATTTATAATAAGAAAGCTCTCCCATTGTCATCAGTCAGAGAGCAATGTTTCATTTAAAGGAGATTTTTATGAACAGCAAGCATATCTTCTTATCCACCTTAGTCGGTCCCTTAGTAATTCCGTCACTCAATGCAGCCGAAACCAACAGACCCAACATACTATTTGTCATTTCTGACGACCAGTCTTACCCGCACGCATCGGCCTATGGTTCACCCATAGCTAAAACACCGGCATTTGATTTTATAGCCCGTAACGGCTGGTTATTCAACAATGCGTTCGTTACTTCTCCTGGAAGCAGCCCTTCGCGAGCTTCTATCTTAACCGGACTTTATCCCTGGCAAATAGCAGAAGCAGGCACTCATGCTTCCTCCTTCCCTGCCGAATATAAATGCTTTCCTGATATTTTGGCGGAAGCTGGTTATCATGTTGGCTGCACAGGGAAAGGATGGGGCCCCGGCGACTGGAAAATATCGGGACGAAAGCATAACCCTGCAGGTCCGGAATACAATAAAAGACACATTCAACCTCCTTTCAAAGGAGTGTCCAATACCGATTATTATCAAAACTTTAAAGAATTTCTCCACGCCAGAAAGGAGAAACAGCCTTTCTATTTCTGGGTCGGTTCACGTGAGCCGCATCGTCCTTATGAAAAGGATAGCTGGAAAAAAGCCAATAGAAAACTGGCCGATGCAAAAGTTCCTTCTTTTCTTCCCGATAAGGAGGCCATAAAAGGAGATTTATTAGACTATGGAACGGAAATAGAATGGTACGACAGCCAATTATCCCGTATCCTTGACACATTGAAAGAAGAGGGCGAATTAGAGAATACCCTGATTATTGTCATGGCAGACAATGGAATGCCTTTCCCCGCAGCCAAAGCAACTTGTTTTGAATATGGTATCCATATTCCAATGGCTATATGCTGGATAGGTAAGATTAACGAAGGAGGTATCAGCGATGAATTTGTAAGTGGCGTCGATTTGGCCCCAACGATCCTTGATGCAGTCGGTATACCAAATAAAGGGCAAATGGCAGGTATCAGCCTACTACCCTATCTTCAGAAAAAGAGAAAAGACACAGGAAGAACGATGGTTTTTGCAGGAAGAGAACGTCATGCTTCTGCGCGATATAATAATTGGGGATATCCGAGCCGTGCATTAAGAACAAAAGATTTTCTTTATATCAGAAACTTCCGTCCGGAGAGATGGCCTGCAGGTGACCCTTGCGCTATTGATAAAAAAGGGAAACTAGAAGCAATGCATAGTGCTTATTACGACATAGACCAATGTCCGGCATGGGACTTCATTGTCAGCAACAGAGATGACAGAGAAATATATCCTTATTTTCTGAAAGCAGCAGGGAAACGACCTTATGAAGAATTGTATAATGTATCTACCGATCCCGGTTGCCTTCATAATTTAGTTGGAAATGGTAAATGCACCGAAAAGCTAAATAATCTCCGTAAAGAAATGGACAAATTACTTAAAAAGACCAAAGATACACGCTACTTAGATGATCCGACTCAAGATGACATCTGGGAAACTTATCCGCGTTTGAGTGGAGCAATGCGTACCTTCCCAGCACCTTTGCTCACTGACTGACATCATTCAGGCACGAATTACACGGATTAATAGGGACAAGTTTATTCTCTTTCCGTAAGATCCGTGTAATCCATGCCTACTAGTAAAAAAGTATACAGTATATTATATTCCCTCCTCTTCCTGCATGAAGATCTTTACCTGATTCCAACTATTCTTCGTATCATTCGATACTTTTTCACCAGGAGTAGAACGGCCATTCTCTACATATTGCTTCATAGCCCGTTTCATTTCTTTCACCTCATTTTCGTAACGCTTATCACCGATAATGTTTTCTTTTTCCGAAGGATCTTTCACGATATCAAACAATTGCATCGGAGGGAACTTCGCCACATCAGAAGGTTTGACAGGATAAGAAAAGCCACCCGAACCTCCGTAGAACACCAATTTCAGTTGGGAAGTACGCAAAGACAAATACCCCTCTCCCGCTTCGTGCACCAAGTCCTTACGCGTAGAAGCACCTTTCTTACTCAATATCGGCCACATACTGTAACTGTCAACAGCTTCTTCTGTCTCCAAATTGTGGTTAAGCATTTGGGCAAAAGTGGCATAAAAGTCTATCAATGAGACTAAAGAGTTATTTATCTCTTTCCCATATTTTCCTTTCCAGGAGACAATAAGGGGAATTCTGTGTCCGCCTTCGTAAATATCGCTTTTGTAGCCTCTGTAGATGTAACTAGGAAAATGTCCTTTCTTTTCCATATCTTTCACGCCGATATAACCGGCACACCCATTATCCGAAGCAAAGACAATGATGGTATTATCCAGTTGCTTGTTCTTCTTTAATGTTTTTACGATTTGGCGCACCATGTCGTCTATCATAACTACGAAATCGCCATAAGGACCGATACTGGTTTTACCCTGAAACTCTTTCGAAGGCAATATAGGTGTGTGGGGAGCAGTAATAGGCAAATATAAGAAAAACGGCTTCTTGCTGTCTTTTTGTTCATTGATATAGTTCAGACTATGACGAATGATGTTGGGAAAACATTCTTCCGGCTTGAAATCGGCTCCTGCCATTCCTCCGTGCATCAGTAATGCCAGATTCTTTTTCTGGGGTTCTATCACATGATCGGGGATAGAGGTCGCTTTGTTATTTTCCACATAAACATAGGGAGAAATATCCAATGACGCGGGTATGCCGAAGTAGTAATCAAATCCTCTGTCGGTGGGTCCGTTCTTGATCGGAAGCGAGAAATCTATATCTTTCATGCTTCTGCCATTGTTCGTATATCCCCAGTCCCAACCTAAGTGCCATTTACCGATACAAGCGGTATTATAGCCATTCGCTGAAAACATTTGCGCGATTGTGCGACGTTCAGGATCAATCATTGCAGGCGAATCGCCATTAAGACCACCTCGTTTCAGCTTAGTTCGCCACGGATACCTTCCAGTCAGAAGAGAATATCTGGAAGGAGTGGATAAAGCGGAAGAAGCATGGGCATCCGTAAAGGCAATCCCGTGCTCGGCCAGTTTGTCAATGTTAGGAGTATGGATTTTAGATTCGGGATTAAAGGTCGAGATGTCTCCATAACCCAAATCATCCGCCAATATAAATACAATATTGGGCGTTTGCGCTTTTACAGCAGCAGCTGTAAGAAGTGCAGAGGAGATTGTGATTAGTTTATTCATATATTGAATGTATTAAAGCTATAGTTTATGTATGATATAACCTATCTCTTCATGTTTTCCAACCGACATGCCCGGATTATCTGACTGACATCTCAATCGTTCCACTCCAGTAGACAAGTCTTTTCACTCCAGTGAACGAATCTATGCACTCTAGTGAACAATCCTCGTCACTCTAGTGGAACGATGGAGATGCTCTATCAATAACTGGACGATAACGAATGAAAAACATGCCGGCATAGGGTTGTTTGAATGATAAGTACCTTTCATCTGTTTTCAATGTAAATAAGATCAGCAACCATCGTCTATGCAGTCATCATGAGAAATGTATGAGAAATGCAGGATGAATACAGGGCAGATGTATGAGAAATCATTGAAAAACGAATGAGAAATAGCGGTTTTTTCGTTAAAATATCTGTAAAAAGTATGAGAAATGCTTTCTATGCAGGCATTTCTCATACTATATATTACTGATTATAAACTAATTACCTGGATTTTATGAGAAATGAGAAATAAAAAAGATAAATCTCTTTCAGAGAGCAACAAGCGGTAGCATTACGAATATTATACATTGGCTGCTTTCTTCTGCTTATTCTTAGGAGCACGCGGCCGGTCTTTATCAGCTCCGGTATCATTTTGCTGTTTCATCCATTTTTGCAGTTCCATCGTCAGTTCTGCCTTCTTCTTACTATATTTCTTCACATCCGCCAGATTATTCATTTCGAACGGATCTTTCTTGATATCATATAGTTCGAACTCGGGACGATTCTTATAGCGATTCATGATTTTATGTGCCTGATCCGTGTCCTGTGCTTTCCACGAGAGATACCATTCTGCCTTTTCAATATGCTTTTCTACGTATGTTTCCTTCGGAGTCAAGTTCCAGATTAGACGATAGCGTCCGTCTGAAATAGAACGGATTGGATATGCCGGACCTTCCGGAACATTGTTGTGAACATGATAAGCATACTTATGGTGTGTCTTTGTTTTCCCTTGAAATACATCTACCAGACTCTTTCCATCTATTACGTCAGGCACCTTTCCACCTGCAACATCGATAAATGTAGGAAGAAGGTCTTCATATTGCACAATAGCGGAAGTCTCCGTACCGGGTTTAATGACACCCGGCCAGGAAGCCACCATCGCCGACTTGACACCGGCACTCCAATTGGTCCATTTGGCTCCGGCAAATTGCGTACCCTGCTCGGATATGAAAATGACAAGAGTGTTCTGCAGCAGATTCTTTTCTTTCAGAATCTGCATAGCGTCACCCACCTGCTGATCGAGCAAGCCGACTTCCGCCAAATATCTGGCATAGTATTCACGTGTTACTTCCGTGTCGATAAACTGTGGCGGCAACTGAAGTTTCTTCCGGTCGAAAACGGAAGCGTCACCACCTGTCCAGGGAGCATGCGAATTAATAGAAGCCAAGACAAGGCAGAAAGGTTGGGAAGCATCACGCTCCATAAACTTCTCGATACCTTTGGTATGATAGTCAGTGTTTGGGCTTGTACATCCTTTGGGGAATCCCGGTACATCTTCGAACGGGAAGTTAGCCAAAGGTTTGATATGCCACTTCCCGGCCAATCCAACCCGATAACCCAGATTTCCCAGATAAGTAGGGAGAGATTTTACATCGGCATTGACCGAACTATGGTTGGCATAACCGCCATGATGCATCGGATACATACCTGTATAAACACAATGCCGGGTAGGCGTACTCATCGAAACAGAATTATACGCACTGTTGAACTTTATCCCCTGTCGAGCCAATGCATCTATATGCGGAGTCTTGTTGTTGACCGCTCCGAAACAGCCTATATCGTAATAGGAGCAGTCATCGGCTATGATTAATAATATATTAGGCTTTGAAGGAGTTTGGGCAAACCCGTTTCCTATCGCCAATCCGCCTAGGAGGCATAAACTAATCATTGATTTTTCCATCTTGTATTATTTTCAATTCATAGGGTTAACAGATTCAACGTACTACTTTCCATTCTTTAGGAGCTTTGAATCCGTCACGACCTTTACCATAAGGTACTTCTGGTATACAAGGAGTGATCGTGTCATATTTCAGGGCAACCTCATACAAAGCTTTCACAATTTTCTCGTTTCCTGCGCTGGCATTTTTCTTTTCGTAAGGATCTGTTTTATAATCAACCAGGAAGTCCTGTTTCAAATCCAGTCCCGGTTTCATACCTTTTCTTATCAGTTTATAGTCTTTATTGACTACTGCTCCGTGTCCCAGATAAAAATCGCGGTCGATACAGGTCTTTTTACCGTTTAATACAGGGAGGATGCTGATACCGTCATATTCACGTTTCGGACGGCTGTGATCTCCGACCAAATCTTTCAATGTGGGAACAAGGTCAACAAAACCTGTCACCTGTGAACTCAAGTTCTTATATTGTTTCTCTGCTTTCTTCCAATAAAGAACAGCCGGCGCATGTACCCCTCCATCCCACTCGTCGAATTTATGTCCACGCAAAGGTCCTGATGAAGATCCCGGAACACTGGCTGTACCGTTATCACTAAAGAAGATAAAGAAAGTGTTGTCCATAATTCCTTTCTTCTTCAAGGCATCTACAATAGCACCGATTCCCCTGTCCATACAGGAAACCATTGCACTGTAAGTCGCTTTTTTCTGTTCTTTCGGTGTCAGGCTGTCGAAATTGTCAGTATAGAGTTTTATATCTTTTTCCTGTGCCTGCAAAGGTGTATGAGGTGCATTATAGGCCACATACAACATAAACGGACCTTCTTTCTCGTATGCATCGATACAGCGGATGGCTTCTTTGGTTATCAATTCGGTAGAATATCCTTTGTCGTGGCAGGTTTCCCAGTCGTTGTGCCAGTCCAGTTCACCTTCACGCGTCAGGTCGAAATAATCTATCGCACCGTTCAGATGACCATAGAAATGCGAAAATCCCCTATTCATCGGATAGTGCACTTTCTTGGTATGTCCCAGATGCCACTTACCAATAATGGCTCTGTTCTTATATCCGTTACGTGCCAGCATATCGGCCATCGTTTCTTCATTCTCATCCAGTCCGTCCTCACGCCAGGGCGGAATAACAGCCGAACGGACACCAAACCGGTTCGGGTAACGTCCCGTCATCAGTCCCGCACGGGTGGGCGTACTGATGGGAGAAGTGTAAAAGCGTTCGAGTTCCACTCCTTCGCCCACCAGAGCATCCAAACAGGGAGTCTTGATTTCACTACCATGAAACCCTACATCTCCCCAACCTAAATCGTCGGCCAATACAATCACAATATTAGGACGCTCTGTCTGCGCATGAAGAAATGCCGGAAGCAGAGTACATCCACAAAGCAAACCAAAAAATTCTTTTTTCATGATATACGATTTATAAATAACATTCTGTGTTTCATTCGTTTTGATGTGTGACGGCTTATTTTCTCTTTCCCGGCATGTGTTCGAAGGCACGCATCTCGGTAGGTTGTCCTTCGTCTCCACAATCCTTCATCCAGCGTTTCAGCTCTTTATCCAAACGGTTGATGGTAGAAGCTTGTTTCGCGTCTTCCGCCAGATTTTTCATACAATACGGGTCGTTCTTCACATCATACAATTCGATAGCCGGACGATGCTGGTATTTAGTCGTCATCGCTTTTGCATGACTATCCGTTTCCGCCAGACTTTTCCACTCTTTAAACAAAGGAGATTTTGTTTCAACATTCTGGAAAGTGGCTTCCGGGGTGAGATTGACAATATATCTGTATCGGCCGTCGTATACCGAACGGATGCCATAATAAGGCGATCCGGCATTGATGCCTCTCGTGGTCTGAAGGGAGAAAGAATATTTCTTGTGTGCTTTCTTCTTGCCTGTCAATACCGGTTTAAAGCTTTCGCCATCTACTTTTGCCTGCGGCTTTCCTCCTGCTATGTCGACAAAAGTTGGGACAATATCTACATATTCCACCAATGCGTCACTTACGCTTCCCGGCTTAACCACTCCCGGCCAACGAACGATACAGGCAGAGTGTACCCCCGCATCATAACAAGTCCATTTGGCAAAAGGCAGGCTGTTGCCTTGTTCGCTCAAATATACGACAACAGATTTATCCGTCATTTTTTCCTTATCTAAAATAGAAAGGACATTGCCGAATTCCTGGTCCATATAATTGATCTCTGCCAGATAATGGGTAAACAACTCGCGAGTCTGGGGAATATCTACATACATAGGAGGCAGCGTCAGTTTGTCCGCATTAAATTGAGAGGCATCGCCTTTATTCCAGGGAGTATGCGGTTGATTGGAGGCTACAAACAGACAGAAAGGTTCGCCTTTCGCCTTGCAATCGGAAATAAATTTCTGAATTGCTTCAAAATTCAAGTCCCCACCTTTCAAAGGAGGTACATAAAGGTCGAAAGGAAATACTGATTTCGGAGCAATATGCGATTTCCCGATCAACGCGACTTTATAACCCAACGGTTGCAGGTGGTGTACAACGCTCAATGTTCCTTCATTGGCACAAGTATGATTGGGGTAAGCTCCGCTGCGTACAGGCCACAAACCGGTATATAGATTGTGCCGGGTAGGCGACGACATCGGAACGGCCTGATAGGCTTGTGTGAAACGTACTCCCTGTGTGGCAAAGCGGTCGATATTCGGAGTTTTCGAATCAACACTGCCATAACAGCCCAAGTCATAATGAGAACAATCGTCGGCTATGAACAATAGGAAGTTCGGTTTTTCCGTTTGCTGGGCGAAAGACAGGCTGGTAGCTCCCAAGGCTACGGATGCACTTACTAGTAATTTATTCATTTTGTGTTCCTCCTTTATTTATTTCTTCGGATGTTTCGGTAATACAAAGTTTGCATTCGCCCATTTCTCCCATTCGGCAACTAACTTGGTAAGCACTTCAGGGTGCTGTTCTGCCAGATTGTTACGTTCGGTACGGTCTTTAACCACATCGTACAATTCCCACTCTTTTCCTTTTTCGTCGCGGATTGCTTTCCAGTTTCCCCAGCGGATCGCTCTATTGTTCTGATGTTCCCAATACATATATTCATGGATAGAGTCTGCTTTCTTTTGAATAGCAGGGAAAAGGCTACTGCCTACTAATGGATATATTTTGTTTCCGCCGTGATAAGTTTCCGGATAGGCGGCTCCTGTTGCTTCCAGGATGGTCGGCATAATGTCCGGCAGATAACCGGGAACACGGCACCATTCACCTTTCTTATTCTTCAGATTGCTTTTCCACGACACGATGAGAGGGGTAGAAATACCTCCTTCATAAGAACGGCATTTGTATTTACGGAACGGAGTATTGGAAACCTGTGCCCATGCTCTTCCGTAAGAAGGGAACACGCTACAAGCCGGATTGTTGATTTCAGACACTTTCCCGCCTCCCAATTCAGCGTATGGCTCGGCACAAGCACCGTTATCAGACAAGAACATGACAAGCGTGTTATCCAGTTTATGATTCTTCTTCAGGTAGTCCAGCAGTTTTCCTACATTATAATCTACACAATGCACCTGCGCTGCATAAACGGCCATCCGGTAGGCTACTTCATCTTTTTCCTTCTCTGTCAGTTCGTCCCACTTCCGGTTTTCCCATTCGGCGAACTCTGTATTCGAGTCAATAATTCCCAACTTAGCCATCCGCTTCCGTCTTGCTTCACGAATTTCATCCCATCCTTTCTCACGATAGATCTTCGTGAATTTTTGAATATCTTCTTCTTTTGCCTGCAACGGCCAGTGAGGAGCGTTAAATGCCAGATATAGGAAGAAAGGTTTGTCGTCTTTCTGCTCATCAACAAAGCGGATTGCGTAATCGGTAAATGCATCTGTTGTATAATAGGGTGCTTCCGGTTCCGGAAGTTTTGTATTGTCAAGGGTTAAGCCGCGTCCTCCCGATGGACGGAGATAACTGCAAGCTCCTGCCAAAATTCCGTAGAAGCGTTCAAATCCCCGTTGCAAGGGCCACTTTTCTTCTCCATGCATTCCCAGATGCCATTTACCTGCCATATAGGTATGGTAGCCGCCTTCTTTCAGAACTTCGGCTATTGTGACACAATTGCGGTTGAGGAATCCTTTGTATCCGGGTACACCCCAATCATTCGGACTCTTCTGGCCGGGATTTTTAAACGGGTCTTCGGACATCTGACCGATACCTGCCTGATGTTGATATAGCCCTGTCATTAAACTGGCCCGGGCGGGACATGAACGTGAGGTGTTGTAGAATTGAGTGAAACGTACTCCTTTAGATGCCAATGCATCAATATTAGGGGTCAGTATTTCTCCACCGTAGCAGCCGATATCGGAATAACCCATATCATCTACCATAATCAGTACGACATTCGGCTTCTCTTGTGCCGAACAAAACGATGCCATCAGTAAGGGGGCAGTCATTAAGAAATTCTTCTTTACCATAGTATTATCAATTATCTGAAAAACAAAAATAGAGAAGTTTATGGAAAAGGAAGGAAAAATGCTAATCAATAAAGAACAAAATCAGGTATATATGCTATCCAACAGATATACAATGCGCCCATGAACTTTTATTTCTACTTTGAATAGTTTTTTTCCTTTATTGAACAATTAGTTTTCTATTTTTAGGTCAATATATTCTAACTTTGCATTTTAGTTAAAAACCTATTGAAATGAAAAACAAACGAATTCTTTTTCTTCTTTCTTTTTGCTTATCACTAGCAATAGCATGGGGAGAGATTCCTCCTGCCAAAGTTATATTCCAACAATACATGAACCAAGCCCAGACATTTGCCAACAACTTCCCACGGGAGAAAGCGTATTTGCATTTTGACAATACGAGTTATTATGTTGGAGATACGATCTGGTTTAAGGCTTATGTCACTCTTGCCGAACAACAGATTTTCAGTCAAATCAGCCGCCCCCTGTATGTAGAACTGGTGGATCAGACAGGACATATAGCAGATAAACAAATCATCAAACTGACACAGGGAGAAGGGAACGGACAATTCGTTCTTCCCCGTTCCATGTTATCCGGCTATTACGAGGTACGTGCCTATACCCGCTGGATGCTTGCTTTCAACGAACCGCAGTATTTCTCACGTACTTTCCCGATTTATCAACTTGCGAATAGTGATAAGCTGGAACGTAGTATCACGACTTATGAATTAAGTTCGTCGATGGAGAACCGTCCGTCGGAAACTAAAGAGAAGTTGAGTGTGCGCTTTTTTCCCGAAGGAGGGCAATTAGTGGAAGGAGTGACTTCGCAAGTGGCTTTCAAGGCGGAGAGTAAAGATGAAGGGGATATAGAATTGTCAGGAACGATTTATACCAAAGAAGGAGCAGAAATCACTTCTTTCGAGACTTTACACGATGGAATGGGGCATTTTGAATATACGCCTTCTGCACAACCGGCTGTTGCCAAAGTCGATTTTCAAGGAAAGAAATATGAATTTACCCTTCCACAGGCGTTGCCTAACGGGTATGTATTGAGTACTGTCAACAATGCCGGTGCCCTTTTGGTGAAAGTATCCTGCAATGCCGCTACTCCTCAAGATACATTGGCTGTATTTATCAGTCATCAGGGACGGCCGTATGTTCATCAATTGATTAGTTGCCGGGCGGACGCTCCACAAGAGTTCATTCTGCCTACCCGCAAACTACCGGCAGGCGTACTGCAAGTCAGCCTCATCAACCGAGCTGGTAATACGTTATGCGAGCGTTTTGTCTTTTCCAACCCACGTGCTCCTCTACAACTATCCGCAGAGGGACTGAAAGAGGTGTATACTCCCTACGCTCCTATTCGTTGTGAGTTACAGGTAAAGAATGCCAAAGGAGAACCGGTATCGGGAGATGTATCGGTCAGTATCCGGGATGCCGTCCGGTCAGATTATCTGGAGTATGATAACAACATCTTCACTGATTTGCTGTTAACATCTGATTTAAAAGGATATATCCATCAGCCCGGTTATTATTTTGCATCGCCGTCTCCCCGGAAGCAAACGGAACTGGATATATTATTAATGGTGCATGGATGGCGTAAATATGACATGAGCCAAGCCATTTCTACTGCTCCTTTCACTCCGTTGCAGTTACCGGAAGCTCAATTAGTGTTGAACGGACAGGTTAAATCAACGATCCTCAAGAATAAGCTGAAAGATATAGCGCTTAGTGTGATAGTGAAGAAAGATGACCAATTTATCACTGGAGGAACCGTGACCGATGAAAACGGTCGTTTTACCATTCCTGTAGAAGACTTTGAAGGAACCACGGAAGCGGTGATCCAAACCCGGAAAGTCGGTAAAGAACGCAACAAGGATGCATCCATCCTGATCGACCGTAATTTCTCACCTGCTCCCCGAGCCTATGGTTACAAGGAGCTTCATCCTGAATGGAAGGACTTGACCCACTGGCAACAAAAAGCCGAGAATTTTGATTCTCTATACATGGATTCTATCCGGAAAGTAGAAGGGCTTTATGTATTGGATGAAGTGGAAATCAAAAGCAAACGCCGGCAAGGAAGTAATATGGCTACTAAAATCAATGAGAAAAGCATTGACGCTTATTACGACGTACGCCGTTCTGTAGATTTATTACGTGACAATGGGAAGATTGTCACAACTATTCCGGAATTAATGGAAAAGTTGAGTCCGCAATTCGATTGGGATCGTAGCAATGACAAGCTTACTTATCGGCAGAAACCAATCTGCTATATCATGGATAACCACATTTTATCCGAGACAGAAACTCAAATGATGTTGACCGAAGTGGATGGACTGGCTTCTATCATCATCAGCAAAGGAACCGGAGGCATTGATGACGACATCATTCAAAACACCAAAATGTCCGAAGTTACGGATAGTACGGGAGTGGATATCAGCAAACTGGATAAATACAGTGTTTTCTACCTGATTCCCCTACCCAGACGCGATGTATTGAACAAAAGTCAGACTGCCGTACTTGGTACCCGGCAAACAGTCATTCAGGGATATACTCATGCACTGGAATATTATTCACCTGCCTACCCGACCAAGGAATTGTATATGGATAAAGTGGACAAAAGACGGACGCTCTACTGGAATCCGTCTGTACGGACAGATGAAAATGGAAAAGCTGTGATTGAATGTTATAATAACCAATATTCCACTCCGGTGATTATTCAGGCGGAAACGATGAGTAAGGATGGACAAATAGGAAGTATGAAGTATTCTACAATCGGGCAAGCGGAGCAATAGTTCTTGTTGTAGATAACCTCATAGCAGATATTATTAATGGGGATGAAGTTATTCCTGATCCGGAATCCTTCATCCCCATTATTCTTTCAATGTTTCTATTCATTCCGTTTTAAATAGAATGACAGTTATTTCTTTTTCTGTCCCGGGTAAGGTTCTACCATGCAACGCTTCGCCCATGCTTCGTAGGCTTTTGACATTTCTGCCACTTTCTCCGGATATTTAGCAGCCAGATCATGTTGCTCGCTCCGGTCTTCATTCAGATTGTACAATTCCCATTGAGAGTTATTTTTCGGGCGAACCAATTTCCAGCCATCATTGGAAAGGAAAGCACGTTCGTTGAAGTGTTCAAAGCCCAGATAATCATGTCCCTTGCGATGTCCGGTCTTGAAGATAGGAAGTAAGCTCTTTCCTTCCATTGGAAGAATATCATGTCCTTTATAGGTAGTTGGATATTCAGCATCCGCTAAATCGACACAAGTAGCCATGATGTCCATTACATGCCCTATTTCAGATGTCATGCCACCCACGTTCTTTTTAATTCCTTTCGGCCAGTGAGCAATCATCGGAGTACAGATTCCTCCCTCATAAGATTTAGCTTTCCAAAAGCGGAATGGAGTATTCGCTACATTAGACCAACGGGCTCCCAATGAAGCGTATGTAGTCTGTGGCCCAGGCAATACTTGTTTATTACGCGGGTAAATGATTTTCTTTCCATCACGAGTCATATCCGGACGGTCGTTCTCTCCACCAGACATGTTCTGGCAGTCTTCATTACTGCAACCATTATCAGACAAGAAAAGAATCAATGTATTATCAAGCTGTCCGGTCTTTTTCAAAGCCTCGATAATTTGTCCAATACCCTGATCTACACGGTCGATCATTGCAGCGTGAACGGCCATCGCACGGGCATCCCATTCTGCATGTGGATTGTCTTCCCATTTGTCATGAAACTGACGTTCGGACAAAAAGTTATCCATTCCCGGAAAAATACCCAACTGCTTCTGACGTTCGTAGCGGGCATTACGGATAGCTTCCCAACCTACTTTATAAGTATCCTTATATTTCTCAATATCTTCAGGAAGTGCATGCAGCGGCCAATGCGGTGCTGTATAAGCCAAGTACATAAAAAATGGTTTGTCATCCTTTGCATATTCTTCTACCTCTTGCACAGCGCGGTCAGAAAGGGCTTGGGTTATATAATATCCTTTAGGTACTTCCTTTATAGGCACTTCACCTTCTACCAAGCTGAACGGATCAAAGTAATCCACCACTCCATAAATCACTCCATAGTGAGAATCAAACCCACGATTGACGGGATAATGACATAAATCAGAGAATGTATCATGGAAGACACGGTGTGCCAACCATTCGCGTTGGTCTTTACGAAGTGGAGTCTCTGCAACATGCCATTTCCCAACCATACTGGTAGTATATCCTGCTTCTTTCAACACCTCGGCAATAGTAACGGCATTGCGTGAGAGTGTTCCGCGATAGCCCGGCAAGTGAGCATCAAAGGTCATTCGTCCGATTCCGGCTTGGTGCTGGTAAAGTCCCGTCAACAGGGAAGCACGAGTCGGGCAACTACGACTTGCATTATAGAAATGATTAAAGCGTACTCCTTCTTGTGCCAGTTTATCCAAATTAGGAGTATGAATCTCGCTACCATAGCATCCCAGATCGGAATAGCCAAGGTCATCTGCAAGAATTACCAAGATATTAGGACGTTTGTCCGATTTCTTGCCTTTCGCCTCTGCTGCAGAATGGCCAGCAACCATCAAGGCGGTCGGTAATAGTAATAATTTAGAATTCATAAGTTTAATATTGGTTTATAATTTGTTTTTCACTGTATTACTCTTTTCCTTTGTCTTTGTTTTCCGCAAACCATTTACATACTTTTTTGCTCAACTTAGCTACGACTTGCGGATGCGACTGCGCCTCATCGTTTTTCTCGAATTTGTCTTTTTCAATATCGTACAGCTGTGCATCGCTTCCATCACTATTTATCAATAGTTTCCAGTTGCCACTGCGTATAGCCAGATGAGGACTTCTGTCGTTTGCATTTCCCGGTTTCTTAAAGAATTGGTTTCTACCGAAATCCCACATCAAATCCGTTTTACGTTTAGCTTTCGATTTACCCAAAAGAACTTTATCATAATTTTGTCCGTCTCCCTGATAACCTTTCTCTGTTTCAATTCCGGCTATCGCACATAAAGAGGGATATAAATCGACTGCACACAGTACGCTCTCATTATTCACTTGTCCAGCCTTTATTTTCTTGGGGTATTTTATAAGGAACGGCATACGAATTCCACCTTCATAAAGGCTGTTCTTCGTTCCTCTTAAATAGGCAGCACGAGCGGATTGGAAACTGGGTGCCGGTCCGTTGTCACTAGTGAAAATCACGATTGTATTTTCCGACAATCCCAACTCATCCAATGCTTTGATAAAACGTCCGATCTGTTTGTCCATTTCAGCAAGAACAGGGATGAAGGCTTCTTCTGTGTTCCAGCTTTTGTTATCCTTTTGCTTAAATTCCGGTACCCAAGGGGTATGCATATCATCCGGCCAGAGATTCAAAAAGAAAGGCTGATCTTTATGACGTTTAACGAAGTCGATGCTCTTGTTTACAAAGTACTCGGTACGTCTCCAGCGTTTTACGCTGTCTTTGGCCGACCATATCCAGTTTGTAGCAGTGATTGCAGGTTCAGGGTCCGGACTTTCATACGTTGATATATATTCGTCAAAACCATAATTCTTAATAGAAGGTGCATTGTGCACGTCGCGTCCGCCTCCCATATGCCATTTACCTATATGCCCGGTAGCGTAACCTGCACTTTGGAAAGCACGTGCCATGGAAGGATTCTTGTCACTCAAAAAGTTACGCTGTTCACACTTCTTGTTGCTGGCTTTATTATTTAAAAAGGTATTAATTCCTACTTCAATCGGGAATTTGCCTGTTGTCAATCCGCAACGTGAAGGTGAGCTGACCGGTGCGGATGAATAATACTGATTGAATAACAATCCGTCCTGCGCTATCTTATCAATATTCGGAGTAGGAACAAACTTACCTCCATAACAACCGATATCTCCGATTCCCATATCATCTACATAGATGACGACCACATTGGGTTTTGTCTCTGCCTGCATACTGGCCACGGGTAATAAAGCTCCCAACCAAGGCAAATGTTTTTTGATGTTCATAATTATTCTGATTTAATTAACTATGCTTTTTGTCGGTTTCGTGTGACTGACTTATGTAGCAAAAGTAGAGAAGTTTTTTAAGAGAAAGGGAAAAATACAAATCAATAAAGGAAAAAAACAGGTAAACAGAGATGAGGAACAGCTAATCTAACCCCATATATAAACAAAATAAGGAAGACACTATTCCTAATATCTTCCCTACCTCTACTCATTTATAAGATTACCATTCAATCTGTTGATCTTCATCCGGAATCTGCGTATTGATATTCCGTTGAAGCGTCATGCTTCCTTCTACTCTATACTTGATAGGAATAACTTCTGTACCACTTCCACCATAGGTAAAATCTTGAAAATCGTATTCAAACATAATTTGAACATAACGACGTTCCAAGTAAGGACGGGTAGCGTCCATTATCGATGTACTACTGTAGATAGGTGTTCCTATCAGTTTGAATTCCATCTCGTTTGTTGGATCGTCCGGCTCCATATCCAATGTTCCATCCTCTTTAAAATGTACATTAATTTTATACTTCTTACGTATGTCTTTATCCATATCCTCATTAATCAGACCTGCATAAAAGAATACGGAATTGTTATCTATCACATATCCTGTACGCTTGTTCGTCGTTCTCGCGTTGTTGTCAGGCTTGCCATTTATATAGGTGTACACTTTCATGGAAGAAGCCGTGTACGAACCGGAATAATCATTAAAAGGCACTACTTTCAACAAAGCTTTTGCATAGTTCTTACGCGGATGACTCTGATAATCAGAGGCTCCATCATCAACAATGGTCAATGGTAAAACCCATTTCTCCAACATATCAATGCCTTGTAGATTAAAATCTATATTCAATTGCTCTACACACGAACCGGCAGGAATATGTACTGTTTCGGGGAATTCGTATTTATCTTCCTCCATTTCCGTATACCATAATTCCGGACGATAAAGACTAAAACGCTCAATATTCAGTGTTTCCAGCGTATCCTTATCCACTGCTATACGTATATCTCTATCTTGTCCATTCACTGTAGAGCCACTGACAATGATAGGTAGCTGATAAGTCACCTTTCCATTGTCCTTATATCTTACATAAATGGTAGTAACACCATCACCTCCTGAAGCAATAGGCGCTTTGAAAGACACATATTGTTCATACTGTTCATCTTCCCACTCATTATTGCAAGCGGTTCCCAAGACGATGACAGCCAATAAACTTAAGCATATATATATTTTTTTCATATCATATTCTTATTAGGAGATTAATCATTGTACGTCCATCCCGGATTCTGCGTCAACCGTTTATTACGTTTCAACTCATCATGGCTGATAGGCCAGAAATAGAGTTTACGCGAGAAAGCAGTAGGTAAGTCTGCAATTTCAATCGGAGTATAAAATTGTTCTCTCTGCTCCTCTGTGTCCGACATATAGAAATTACATCCGTAATTTTTCTTGGACTCTTCCACTTCTGCATCTTTCCATCTACGTAAATCAAAATAGCGCTGCCCTTCGGCCATAAGTTCAATTTGACGTTCACGTTTCAACTTTTTGCGGAATACATCCCGATCCTGATATTCCGACATTGTATAATCAGGCACACCTGCACGGCGACGTACTTGCCTGATACCTTTTTTCATTTCATTAATATCACGGCTAACGGAATAAGTAGTAGATCCATCCCATGACGAAATGTCGTATGAGGAACCGTCTTCCAGTTCATTCAGTGCTTCAGCATAAATCAACAGGATTTCGGCAAAACGAATGGCAGGCTCTGCTTTCGCTTTGATTTCCTTACGATTCGTGTCATCCGGATGCACATATTTCATGATACCGATCCCGGATCGTAAATAGACACCAGTACCGGAGAAACCGTCTGTATTGATACCGTAATAATAGTTAACTTGTTTCTCAACGTCATTTTTATAATCAACTGTCTCTGCATTTTTTAGTAAAGGCCACACGCAACCATTGAACGAAACGGAAGCATAGAAACGCGGTTCACGCCATGCATACTCTTTCCACACCCCCTTCTTTAAATGAGGATATGTTCCTGCTTCTCCTTCCTTTTTAGTCACAAAACGATTTCCAACCTGACAGGTATCCAAAAAGGTTTGGCGGTTAAACTCCGAGCCATCATACATATAGTAAGCATCACACATCTTTATTGTCATACCATAAGCATTGCTTCCATTACCTAATGTTCTCGGCATTTGAAGTTTCACCATTTCAACCAAACTGTTCCCCCCTTGGTTACGTCCACGGCTGAAAATCAGCTCCGGATTCTGATACATCGCTAACGCACCGTTGAAAACCGACCGGTAAGATTCGTAAGGATCTATATCACTATAACCACCTTCATTCCATGTTTTTGTCGAGAAATCACCATCCTGATAAGGAGCAATGGTAGCAGGATATCCAGGTTCGGCAATATCAGTAGCCTTCTTATGATAAAGCTCATAACGACGTCCGTTATTTTCCCCGGGAAGTTCCATTACATCTCTGGCCGCAGCTGCTGCCTTTGCCCACTTATATTCATTATATTCTTGAGACATCAGACAATTTCCATCATAGTCTACCATATCCGAAAACTTATCTGCCTCCCCCGGACGTGGGTTATTAATAGGGCTTGCCGAATACAACAACGCTCTGGCACGAGCCGCCAATGCCGCTCCGCGTGTAGGACGCGCGCCCTGATTAAGAGCTCGGTTCAGAGGCAAATCTTTGGCAGCCAAGAGCATCTCCGATTCGATATACTCTACGCATTCATCATACGAACTACGTTGGATGGCCAAATCATCATAACTGGCAGTATAATCCAGTCCTTCATCAGGTAACAAAGGCACAGGACCATATTTACGCAACAATAACCAATAATAGTAAGCACGCACAAAACGTGCCTGCGCCTTCAGATCGGCCCTCTCCTCTTCGGTAAATTTCGTGTTCATATCAATATGCTGGATAAAGATAGATGCTTGACGAATACCTTTATAACTTTCACTCCACGAATGCCGATAGCTTTCATCGTAAGTACCAGTCTTGAACTCCTTATACACAGCAAGACTATTACCTCCAAAATAGATATCATCGGCAAAATTAGTAATGGTATTCAACATCATAGATACTTCCAAATTGTAACCATTTAAAAAGGAATAAGCATGCGCCAACCATTCTTCTGTATTTTCTTTATCAGTAAATACATCCTCCAAAGAACGACGGTCTTTAAAATATTTATCAGAGTCGAGTTTATCCGCACAAGCAACAATAATCGCACTCAACGCAATACCAATACACAGTTTATATATCTTTCTCATTTTTCATGTATTTAATTAGATATTCACAGTCAATCCCAAAGTAAATGTCTTGGCAAGTGGATACTTCTCTCCATTAGTACTTCCCATTTCCGGATCCCATTCTTTAAATTTAGCAAACGTCAAGAGGTTTGTACCGATAAAAAATACGCGTATTTTATTAAACCGTATTTTGTTCACGATTGATTTAGGCAATGTATAACCTACCTCCAATGTCTTCAAACGTAAATAAGAGCCATCTCTAAGCCAGAAAGTAGAAGCTCTATAGTTATTATCGTTCCCTCCATAACTAAGCCGAGGATACGAAGCATTTGGATTCTCATTAGCAGGAATGCCCAATGTAGCTGCCGTCTCCGCATCAACATAGCGGTTTTTCACCAAATTTGTCAGAACATTTCCCCATTGACTGCCACTAAAAGCGTATACTGTAGGACCATTAATGAAAAACGAAGACTTGCCTGCCCCTTGGAAGTGTGCATTGAAATCGAACCCTTTCCATTGTGCAGAGACACCAAATCCATAAATTAAATTCGGTTTGGTTGTCGCACCAATAGCCACTTTGTCTCCGTCATTAACAACGCCATCTCCATTGACATCTTTATATTTGATGTCACCCGGTTGTACTTTTCCCCATGCTGTCTGCTGAGGACTATTGCGTATATCATCGTAATCTTTGAACAGTCCCAAAGCAATTAGTCCCTTTGCCTGATTCACCCGGTAACCTGCCTCCTTTTGATAAGGGTAAACCGCATTCATTTCATCTTTCTCCAAAATTTCGTTTTTGCTGTAAGTGAAATTACCGCGAACAGTCAGATTAACCTTTCCTATCTTCTGTTTGTAAGCAAAGTTACCGTCAAAGCCTTTCGACAGAACACTTCCTACATTAGCTTTCGGATTACTATTCACGCCCACAATACCAGGTAAATATTGACGTTCCATATAGATTCCGTCGCGCTGTTCATGGAAATAATCTACAGTAGCTGTTAACTTATCATTAAATAGAGAAAGGTCCACACCGGCATCGTGCTTGGTTGCAATTTCCCAAGTAACATTGTTGGAGGCTAATTGCGTATAGTGCATTCCTGTATAGACATTGTCCGGAGAGCCATAATCACTCCAAGTCCAGCCATTTCCATCATCTTTGATAGTATATAAATAGGGGAAACGATGTACAGTATCGCCTATTTTAAGTTTATCACTACCAACCTTACCATATGAATAACGCAACTTAAACATATTCATCCATTTCAGATGTTTTTTTATCAATTTCTCTTCCGCTATGTTCCAAGCCAAAGAAAAGGCCGGGAAAAAGCCAAAGCGATGTCCGTCTGCAAAATTCTCCGAACCGTTGTAGCCGAAATTGAAATCTACGAAATAACGATAGTTCCAGTTGTAGTTGACACGTCCCGCCAATCCCATGTGTCGTTTGGCAACACCATTTTTTACATCTGTACCAATATCAACTGTAGTCCGGTAAGCGTCCTGAGTATATTTCAATATACCACCCACATGATGCGCTTTGAAGGCCCGATTATATTGTAAAAATGCTTCTAAGAATTCACGACGCTCACCACTCGAAGAGCTAGTCTGTTCCATAGGCTTCTCAGCATTTTGTTGTTTAAAAACCAAATTTCCGTCATCATCTCTGTCTCTTTGGGCACGCCAAGTTTCCGGCATTCTGATGCGGTTTATTTCACTCTGGTTACTCGTATCAAACCCGAAACGTCCCTCAAAACGTAGACCTTTCGTGATGAAATCCAACTTTTGCTCCAAAGAAATATTGGTTTGAATTTTATTGTTCCAGATTTCCTTATAACCACTCTGTGTAGCAAGCACCCAAGGATTATTGCGATTATCGTCCGTTCCGTGTGAGGAAATATAACCGTTAGAGTACATGACGGGAATACTGATCGGGCTCTGTCCCATTAAGGAAGTCCATACGTTAGCACCTTGTCCCGGTGCATTACGTTTTTTCAAAGAACCAGATACTCCCACTTTAACAAGTGTACTTTTAGTAATGTCTATATCTGTATTCAGACGATAGTTCCAACGCTGGCTACTGGGATTGGTATTATAATCCTTGCGCATAGCCTCATCCGTCTTATACATACCTTCCTCATTAATATAACTGAGAGATACGAAGTAACGTGCCGTGCTACCACCACCACTCATATTCAGATTGGCACGATAAGTCATGGCTCCATCCTTCATCAGCACATCCATCCAGTCCACATTCGGATACAAATCCTGATCAAGCCCCAATCGCAAGATTTCCATTTCATCATCCTGATACATTCTCTCCTGATTACGCGTAATCCGCGCTTCATTCATCAGCATAGCATAACTATAGCCATCCGCAAATTCGGGTGTGATGGTGCGCGAATTATAAGAACTTTCCACCTTAGCATTGATTTTGATCTTACCTTCCTTACCACGTTTAGTAGTAATCAAAACCACACCATTTGCACCGCGAGAACCGTAAATTGCTGTGGTAGAAGCATCTTTCAATACAGTAAAAGACTCAATATCTTCAATGTTAATTTCATCCAAATCACGTTCAAAACCATCAACCAGCACCAATGCAGCACTATTGGCACCAAAAGTGGAGATACCTCGAATCCAGAATTCAGAAGTGTTCACACCCGGTTGTCCGGAAGTCTGCATAGCAAGCACACCCGACACATTTCCCGCCAGTGCGTTAGAAAGATTGGCTGTAGGGTTAGATTTCAAAACCTCGACATCTACATTCGTCACGGCACCAGTCACGGTCAACTTTTTCTGTGCACCAGTTCCCGTGATTACAACCTCATCGATTTCCTTAGCTTCCGATTCTTTCATTGATATATTAACCAGATTCTGACGTTTCACCAATACCTCTTGCGTATCGAAACCAATATACGAGAATACCAAACGAGAAAATTCCTCAGTTTTAATCTTGTAGCGTCCGTTGATATCTGTTATTGCACCTAAACCCGGTTTGTCCTTCACTGTCACATTAACACCTACCAATGGTTCTTTATTCATGTCTGTCACGACTCCTGTCACCTCAATCGTTTTTTCTTGTGCAAAGAGAGAAACTGAGACTAACAACAAACAAATCGTAATAAATTCTTTTATTCTCATGCGTTCTTCTTTTTATTGATTTCCTTGGTTCTGATTATCATCGGAGGCTTCTATGCTTAAATCGTCAGAGGCTTGCTCCCTAGCAATCTTCCGAATCTTATGATTTCCCCAATCACCTACATAGAAAGTCTTTGTAGCCGCATCGTAGGCTAAAGCTGTCGGTTGATTAAAACGTGCTCTTTCACGCACCTCCCCATTTTGCTTACCCCATTTATAACTGGTTGAGGAAGCGGAACCACGTCCGGCAAATGTAGAAACCACTCCATCCGGAGTCAACACTCGGATACAATGATTCTCTCTATCTGCAAAATAAAAGTCATACCAATCAGCTTTATTGGCAGCCTTATACTCCTCATTAAAAACAAAAACACCTTGACCGGGCCTATTGATACGTGCATTGATACCAACAAGATCTTTATAATCCGCCTGACCGGATTGTCCACACACAATGTACGGCGTCACCAATTTTTTTGTTTCATCATCATAATTGGAGCGAAGTATATAATGCGATTCATGCATTATGATATACACATATTTACCTGTTGGATGAGGAACCATACTAAAATCAACGGTTTGGTTAGGTACGCTAAATGCCAAAAGATCATCCAGCCCTTCTCCTTTAGGAACTTCTGGATTGTTATTATAACCGTTCTCTTCAAAATTATATCTGTACACTTTACCCTCTGCACGATAATTGAAGTAAAGTTCTCCCGTTTGCGGAAGGACCATAGAGCCATTGCAAGCATTACCACGCGTCAAAGCTACCCAACTAGACTCTTTGAAATCTAGTCCGTCCACACTACTTCCACGCTTTAAGATAATGTTGTTTCTATTCTTAGAATTACCAGTCTGAGGAGTAGCCAATACCATATCACCATCATTAGTCCATGTAATAGTAGTTGCACGTTTAATGTCATTCAATTTTTTAGAGTAGATCATTTTCTTTTCCAAATCCAGTATCCTTAAAGGTCTTTCATTATCATTTTGAGACAAGTATAGGATATTAGGATGTTGAGGATCGAAAGAAAACCAAAAAGGATAATCAATCTTTCCGCAATTATCAAACGGTCCAGTCTCTACAATATCGCCCTGACCCAATTCATCTACATCACCACATAAGTCTGTCACCACCAATTGTGGTTCATACTGGTATTTTTCAGGCAATATCACAACTTGCTCACCAACTTTCACTTCTACAGTTCCTTCAAAACAACTCTCCGGTGTAGAACAATAAATGCTAGTACCTTTAGCACTGATAACAATCGCATCCTTTCCACCTACCTTAACGGAAACAA
The DNA here is from genome assembly GCF_019052435.1 of Bacteroides sp. MSK.20.12. Lineage (NCBI taxonomy): Bacteria > Pseudomonadati > Bacteroidota > Bacteroidia > Bacteroidales > Bacteroidaceae > Bacteroides > Bacteroides sp. MSK.20.12. The sequence goes on from NZ_JAHQVH010000026.1 coordinate 78,554, forward strand.
GAGAAGGATCTGTGCCAAAATTACTGCCATAGATAATCATCTTTTTCTTTCCACCTCCCGACTTGGGTGTGAAATCAGTTACCTCTACTGGCTGATTCGGATCATAAGGTGCTGATGTCTCGTCTTTGCTATCTTTGCAGCCAGTAAAACAGACTGCAAAAATGAATGCCAACATCATACACTGTAGCCCTATGCTCCCATGTTTCATAGTTTTACATTTCATAATACACTAGATTTAAATTATTGATTATTCTGAACTTTATCCATTAATACCCTCATCCAGTATCCTCCAATCACCGAACGGGCTCTGAAGCCAACCCATCGTCCGCTGTCTGTATGGTGCCAGTCACTGATAGGTACACGAGAGACTGTTTCATTGATATATTTATAGACTGGATCAGAGAATTTCTGGAAGGTTTCCTTATCCGGGGACATAGCTGCTGTCCACATTATCCAGTCAGATTTTGTGTATTCTTTACGCGAATCCAGAGGAAGTCCATAAGGATTCTGTTTGCTCAAATAATAGTTTATTTCTTTTCCGATTACATTGTTAGGGAATAAATTCAGGTTCCATAACTTATCCCAAACCATGTTATATTTTTGACTCCAGGTATCTTTACGGTCAAAAGCCAGACGGTAATGATCTCCCTCATTCGCCATTTCTTCCCATTTCACCGCCATTTTCTTGGCTATAGCCGCATATTTGTCTGCTACATCATTCAATCCGAGCATCCGAGCCATCTCGCTGTACCCGGCTACTCCCATGATCGCTTTCACAGAAAGGTTCGCATTATGTGCCCAGTGACCAGCAAAGTCATCCGTGCAAAGTTGGTTTTCCGGGTCCTGTCCATACTCTACTAAATAATTAGTCCATGTTGTCAAAATGTCCCAATATTTCTTAGCATAATCGGCATTACCTTCAATTTTTGAAATAGCTGCAGTTAGAATCACCATATTACCACTTTCTTCAATCGGCATGTCACCACCATAAACTTGTCCATTAGCTATTGGATAAGTGCCAAGGTCATGTGCTGCAAAAGGTTTATTCCAACGCCCACTTGCACTATATTCGAAAATGCTAGTCATCATGGCTTTTTCCAAGTCTGGATTATAAACGAGGAACAAAGGGGCGGACGGATAGGTCAGATCGACTGTATTGATACAACCATTACTGTTATTCTCTTTAGAGAACCACATCAGGTTACCTTCTTTGTCTGTGAAAAGTTTATGGGCGGAAATCACTTGACGATATGAAGCAGAACATATTTCTGCATATTTTTTACCACCTGCTTTTTCTGCATCGCTATAAATAAGTTCATCAAGTGCACGACAACGCTCCATAATGGATTGATAGTTATCTCTCAGTTTTTCGAAAGCATCAAAAATTGTCACTTTACCATCATGTTTCCAATATCCCATACGTTTCTCATACATATATTCAATGGAATAAATGTCATCATAACCGATCATCAAGAAACCATCTTTACCATCTTTGGTAACAGTTCCAAAATTATGTACATAAGCCATTGCAGGAGTATTTTCTTCCCGACGAGTAACCCATTTGGTTTTACTTGAAGCTAAAGTTCCATTTTTAACAAAAGCTTCCTTCATTCCGCTATAGTCACCCAAACTTATAGATTTTCCTGCTCCATTTACACTACCAAGATATACATATCCCCAGTCAGCACAAATCAAATCACCTTTACGATCACATATCGGCTGGTTGATGGTGCCAGCTTCTACATAACTAATACCATTTTTCGATAATGTACGTGCAATAGTAGGCTGAGTAGTCTCATTCACTGCTAATACTGGAG
>NZ_JAHQVH010000027.1:0-80093 GCF_019052435.1 Bacteroides sp. MSK.20.12
GTGCCCAGAACAGGACTCGAACCTGCATGCCTCTCGACACACGCACCTGAAACGTGCGCGTCTACCAATTCCGCCACCTGGGCAAAGATTATTGTTCCAACATTTCAAAGAAACATGAGCGGAAAACGAGACTCGAACTCGCGACCCTAACCTTGGCAAGGTTATGCTCTACCAACTGAGCTATTTCCGCATTTTTTCGTTTGCGGTTGCAAAGGTAGGGATTTTCCGTAAACCTGCAAACATTCTGCCTACTTTTTTCACAGAAATCTGTTCACTTTGCATCGACCGCAAAACAATCATTTTGATTATCAACTCATTCGGTCACGATAATCTTCATAAGAAAATTGCTTGTATATTTCAGCTTTCCCCTCTTTGGTCCAGATAGCAATGGCAGGATGATGAATTCCGTTAAACATATTTGTCTTGACCATCGTATAATGAATCATATCTTCGAACACAATACGTTCTCCGATTTGCAAAGGATGATCGAAACTCCACAATCCCATATAGTCACCGCTCAAACAGGAATTTCCTCCGAGACGATAAATATATTTTCCTTCGTTTCCCATTTCCGCACCACGCACGGCAGGCTGATAGGGCATTTCCAAACAATCAGGCATGTGGCAAGTGAAACTGACATTCAAAATAGCCGTCTTGATTCCACGACTTTCCACAATATCCACCACTTCGGAAGTCAGCACTCCCGTCTGCCAAGTAAAAGCCGAACCGGGTTCCAGGATAATTCGCAGATGAGGATGGCGTGCTTTTAATCCTTGCAACAGTGTTATCAAATGTTCGGTATCATAGTCTTTACGGGTCATCAGATGTCCGCCACCGAGATTCAACCACTTTATCTGTGGAAACCAACGGGAAAATTTGGCTTCGAGATGTTCCAATGTACGTTCCAACTCATAGGAAGAAGATTCACAGTGACAATGGCAATGGAAGCCTTCAATTCCCTGCGGCAATGCATCGGGCAACAAATCGGCTGTTATCCCAAAACGTGTGCCGGGTGCACATGGATTATAAAGTTCTGTTTCCACTTCCGAGTATTCGGGATTTACACGAATACCACAAGAAATACCACTTCCTTCTGCCACCACCATCGGATAAAAACGCTCGAACTGCTGCATCGAGTTGAAAGTGATATGACTGCTGCAACGCATTATTTCAGGAAAATCCTGTTCCGTATAAGCTGGAGAATATGTATGTGCCTTACTGCCGAATTCTTCCAGTGCCAAACGGGCTTCATACACCGAACTTGCCGTAGAATGAGCTATATATTCACGGAATATAGGGAAAGAACGCCACATGGCAAACGACTTGAAAGCAAGAATAATCTCCACTCCCGCCCTGTCGGCTACGTTTTTTATTAAACACAGGTTCTTTCTTAAAAGTTCTTCTTCCATGATATAACAAGGAGAAGGAAACTGATTAAAATCTATCATATATAAAATTATTATCTAAACTGACGCCTTACGAACGTGGATGCAAAAATACAAATTCAAAAGCAAAGAGGGATTGTTTTATTTTTAATTAAGATATTGGTTTTCGCGAACTTTTTCTTATTTTTACACCTTATATATTATAGTAAGTATTGTATCATCCTAAATACCCGATTAAAATGAATAAAGATTTAAGAAAAGTAGTGATTCTACTGGCACATCCTAACATCAAAGAATCACAAGCAAACAAAGCATTAGTTGATGCTGTCAGTGACATGGAAGGAGTGGCGGTTTTCAATCTTTACGAGCTGTCGCAGGAAATCGTTTTCAATATAGACGAATGGAGTAAAATCATTTCCGATGCCTCGGCTGTCATCTATCAATTTCCTTTCTATTGGATGTCTGCACCGTCATTACTAAAGAAATGGCAGGATGAAGTCTTTACTTTTCTATCCAAAACTCCGGCTGTCGCCGGCAAACCGCTGACAGTAGTAACGACCACGGGATCCGAATACGAAGCTTATCGCAGTGGAGGCAGAAACCGTTTCACTACGGACGAATTATTACGTCCTTATCAGGTAAGTGCCATTCATTCGGGAATGTCATGGCAAACCCCTATTGTGGTTTACGGAATGGGAACAGCAGACGCCGGCAAGAATATCGCTGAAGGAGCAAATTTGTATAAACAACGTGTGGAAATGCTTATCGGTAGCAGTAATGCAGGGAACAATTGGTAAGACTGTAAAAAGCGTAGCTTTGTCCTATCTAAAGCTACGCTTTACAGATGCTAAAGCATAGCTTTAGGTTTCACCAAACACTTGTATGCCCCGCCCTGAAATAGAGGTTACTTCTAATCATGACTTCAAACATTGGCTGTGCAAACAAAATGATTATATAAGATAGTGACGCTATCCCACCAACATAGTGACGGTATATGCACAGGATAGCGTCACTATCCAAGGCATATACCGTCACTATATTTAAACCGGATATTTCGGGCTTTTAACTCTAGTTTCCGCGCTGTGTAGGCAAGGTAAATTCCTGCGAATCACAAATCACCCCATTCTCGTCCGCCACTGCGACACGGAATGTCACTTCACCGTCTTTCAACCTTTCACCGGCATGGATCGAAGCCGTATAACGGATCCCCTCACCCGGAAGAATTTCCTCAATCATCACCGAAGGAGAGATGCCGAGATGCTTCACCTTTCCTACCGTTTCTACCACAGGAACCACATTATAGACAGGCTTTCTCCCTTCATTCATAATCTCAAAAATAATCTTGCTATTTTCTCCCGCATCAATCACATGACTACGATTATCATCAATGAAACGGATTTTGCGCAACTTCAGTTGAGAAATGGGTGGCTGCACTTGCGGCTGCTTCTTATACTTTTGCACACGTACTTCCCGTACTTCAGGAATATACGCATCCTCCTCTATCTGCTCCTGTCTCGGTGCCGTCAATGCGTTTCCAATAGCCGCACCGGCAATGGTTCCTACAATATTTCCAATAGCAGAGCCACGATAACCGCCCCTCCAGCCATGATTATTATCTCCGATAAGTCCGCCTATCGAACTTCCCAGACTACCTCCGATAGAAGCACCTGCCATGATAGCTCCCGGATTTCCCATACGCCCCGACGCACATCCACTCAAAAGCAAAGCGGAAAGCAAAATTACTGTTAGTTGTTTCTTCATGAGCCTCTCTATTTAGTGTTATTATTTATTCTACCACTTTAAAACGAGCGAAACGCAACAATAGTTGTTTGTCACCCGCATTTTTAAAATGAATAGTGGCTTTCGCATTGTCTCCCGTTCCTTCCACTTTCAGCACTTCGCCCAATCCGAAACGTTCGTGCTCTATCATCTGTCCGGCTTGTACTCCTGCTACCGATGCCGAACCGGAAGACGCCATCTGCGCACTGCTACTTCCACCAACAGCACTTACCTTCTTCAAATTTCTCGGTACACTGGGAGCAATAATCTGTGCTTTCGGACGTTCACGCTGCTCGGATGAATTACTACCGAAAGGCGCACGCGACGGAGAAGTAGAACGGGCAAATCCCCCTTCAATCTCCCTGCGGAAACGTCCCGCACCTTCATCCACAGCACGGCTCACTCCTGCTTCATGCGGCAACCGCAAATAATCAACATCAATATCACGCAGGAAACGACTGGGACTTCCAAACTCCATCTTTCCGTAACGGAAACGTGTTTTGGCAAAAGACAGATAACAATGTTCTTCCGCACGGGTAATAGCTACATAGAACAAGCGACGTTCTTCTTCCAGCGCCCGGGGAGAATCTCCGACCATCCCACTAGGGAACAGATTTTCTTCCAGACCAACCACAAACACATTCTTAAACTCCAATCCTTTAGCAGAATGGACGGTCATCAACGTTACCTTTTCCCCATCATCCGCCTTGTCGGAGTCCTGATCGGTAAGCAATGCAATCTCCGAAAGGAAATCAGTAAGAGACACATTCGGATTGCCTTCCTCCTGCCGCAAAGCGCAGAAGTCATTCATACCATTCACCAACTCTTCTATATTTTCCTTACGACTTAGATTCTCGGGGGATGTGTCCTGACAAACATCATTGATAATACCGGACTGACGGATAATATCCGTTCCTATTTCATAAGCGTTCTTATCCGCCTGATCGGCAATAAAACCTTCAATCAGTTCACGAAAGCCCTGCAGTTTTGCATGAGTTCCCTTATTTATATCCAGTCCGTAACTTAAGGGTTCGCAGACTGCCGCCCAAAGACTTACGCCATGATCGGTAGCCGCTGATATAATCTTCCCGACTGTGGTATCTCCAATGCCACGAGCCGGATAATTGATGATTCGTTTAAATGCTTCTTCATCATTCGGGTTCACCACCAAACGGAAATAAGCAATCACATCTTTTATCTCTTTCCGCTGATAGAACGAGAGTCCCCCGTAAATCTTATAAGGCATACTCCGTTTCCGAAGAGCCTCTTCGAAAATACGGCTTTGCGCATTCGTACGATATAGGATGGCAAATTCAGCATATCCGTAGTGATATTCCCGACGCAGTTCCGCAATCTTATTAGCCACAATATCACCCTCTTCTACATCACTATACGCCTGAAACACACCGATGGGTTCCCCTTTTTCTTTCTCCGAGAACACGGCTTTCCGAATCTGACGTTCGTTCTTTTCAATCAGACTATTGGCAGCACAAACAATGGTTTGCGTAGAACGGTAATTCTGTTCCAGTTTAAAGACTTTCGTGTTGGGATAGATTTTCGTAAAATAGAGAATATTATCAATATCCGCCCCACGGAAAGAATAGATACTTTGCGCATCATCTCCCACCACACAGACACGTTGATTCTCCTTTGTCAGTTGCAGAACAATGCTATGCTGCGCATAATTCGTATCCTGATACTCATCCACCAACACATAACGGAACTGTTCCCGATAGCGTGCCAGCACTTCCGGAAAGTCACGAAACAGAATATAAGTATATACCAATAAATCATCAAAATCCATCGCTCCCGCCTGACGGCATCTGTCCCAATAACGGGTATAGATGTCACGGATAGCAGGCATCTTGGCAGCCATATCTCCTTCGTAAGCCTCTTTATTGGCAGCGTACCCCGTAGGAGTGACCAAATGGTTTTTTGCATTGGAGATGCGTGCCTGCACTACTCCCGGCTTATAAGTTTTCTCGTCCAACCCCATCTCTTTGATGATGGAACGGAGCAGGCTCTTACTATCAGCCGTATCATAAATGGTAAACTGGGAAGTAAATCCAATATATTGTGCTTCAGCACGAAGAATACGTGAGAAAATGGAATGGAAAGTACCCATCCACAAATAACGTGCCCGTTCCATACCTACCTGCCGGGCAATACGCTCTTTCATCTCGCGCGCAGCCTTATTAGTAAAGGTCAGCGCAAGGATATTCCACGGATTATACCCGTTCTCCTGCTCCAGCAAGTAAGCGATTTTATAAGTCAACACACGCGTCTTCCCCGAACCCGCACCGGCTATCACCAGCGAAGGACCGTCATTATAAGTCACTGCTGCACACTGACTCTCGTTCAATTCATCTATATAATTGGTATTCATAACAGCATTATAAAAACAATGTGGATTTTTAACAAACCCTTGGCACTCAAATTTGTTCTCAATACAAAAGTATAATATTCATTCGAGAATGAAGGTATTTTTATGAATTTTCATCACTAACTATTTTAACCTAACCCCAAAAAGCAATGAAAAGGAGTATATTTTTATCAATTATTTTAAGTTTGTTTCTGGTTGCCTGCATTCCACAGGCAATGGCACAAAAACAGAGCCGCTTGGAAAAGCTGCTAAGGTATCTGAACGATAATGACGCCGACAAATGGCAGAAAAACCGTGATAAGATAGATGACGAGACGCAAACCTATTATGCCGAAGAACTGGCATTGTTGGACGTTCTCAACGAATTGTGGAACAAACAAAGTGAGCAAGCCGCCACCAACTATTTCGGCTGTTACGAACAAGCTACGAAAGCTTATTTTCCGAATATCTGCGAAGAAGAGAAAATACAGCTTTCCAACGTACAAGACAAAGCGGAACAAGCTGTTCTATCCATCCTGGAAGCATCGAAAGAGCAGATTCCCTTTAGCAAGACATTGATGGACAGCATCCAATCAAGCGGCTATCCGGCAGACTCCGCCCTCTTGCAGAAGGTGCGGGACATCCGTGAACTGGCCCTACTGGAAGGGATGCTGAAAACACCTGCGCTGAACACCTATCAAACGTATATCGCGGAATATCCGAACGGCAAGTTTATCTCTCAAATCAACACTGCGGAAAACAAACGGCTTTATCAGATCGTAAAGAGTAATCCGACCTCTGCGAATTTCAAAGCATTCTTTGATAATGCCGCCATGCAGAAATTCTTCACTGATAAAGATACACGTCCCTTCCTTTCGGAAGTCCGCACGTTATACGACGACTTTCTGTTTCAAGGGATTGACAGCCTCCGGGAGAAAGGAAACGCAACAGCTATCCGGCAGATTATTGACGAGTATAAGCAATCACCTTACCTGACTTCCACAGCACGTACACACCTGGATGACCTTGAATATCTGAGTGAAAAAGCTGATTTTGAGCTTTTAAAACCTGCCATTGTCAGTTCCGAATCGTTAAGTATGTTGCAGGATTTTCTTTGCACACACAGATACAAGGAATTTCGCGACCAGGCCAACGCACTGCGGGCACCTTTTATTCTGCAAACAATCATATCCACCCCTACTTCCGTGAAATACTATAATGGAGGGCGATTGATAAAGTCTGCGGAAAACGACAGCACAGGAACCACCTCGACCACTTATTCGTATGACGATAAAGGACAGCTCGTCTCCACCTTGGCACTTACCATGAAGAACGGGCAGCCAGGCAATGAAATACAGACGAATAGATTATACGACCCGCAAGGTCACTGCATCTTTGAGGTACAAACGAATCCGAAAACCAAAACGGATCTCTATCGGCGGACACGCCGCATCGGTACCGATGGAAGTATTGAGAGTGATTCGCTCAAGTATGCAGACGGAAGAGTCATCATAAGCTCCTACAACAAACAGGGATTATTGACCGAAACCAAAGAATATAATAAGAACGGAGAACTTCAGGCATACACCGCCAACAAATATGATGATAAAGGAAGATTGGTTTCATCCCAACATCAAAACTTGCTTTTTGCCAATTCTCCGGATCAGGTTATTTCACAAAAAGAGGCTTATGAATACGATAAATACGGTTATCTGTCGCAGATTGTCTACCAACGGATTTTGGGTAATAACCAAAAAACGTCCGGATGCCTGACTTGCCTGTATGATAAATACGGGAACCGGATTGACGGCAATTCTTATTATGAATATGACAATACGGGCCAATGGATCTGCCGGACCAACCGCGATCACCCGAAAGAGGTGGAACGTATACAGTACATTTACAAATAAAGTAAGATGCTGTGAACATTTTGCAGAAGGCTTCTGTTATTATAGTATAACAAGCCAATTAAAACTTGTAACATTATGAATACTATATTAATGTCTTTAATTATGATGACCATGACTTACGAAATGCCTAAACTTCCTTACGCAAACAATGCGTTGGAACCTGTAATCAGTCAGCAAACAATAGATTTCCATTACGGAAAACATCTACAAACGTATGTAAATAATCTGAATAGCCTCGTTCCCGGAACAGAATATGAAGGTAAAACGGTAGAAGAAATCGTTGCAACCGCACCGGACGGAGCTATATTCAATAACGCCGGACAAGTATTGAATCACAATCTGTACTTCCTGCAATTTGCCCCGAAACCCTCAAAGAAGGAACCGTCAGGCAAACTGGGAGAAGCCATCAAACGTGACTTCGGTAGCTTTGAAAATTTCAAGAAAGAATTCAACGCAGCAGCAGTCGGATTGTTCGGTTCAGGATGGGCCTGGCTATCCGTTGGGAAAGACGGTAAACTGAAAATCACGAAAGAAGCCAACGGCAGCAATCCGGTACGTGCCGGTTTGAAACCGCTTCTCGGATTTGACGTTTGGGAACACTCCTATTATCTGGATTATCAGAACCGCCGCGCCGACCACGTAAATGCCCTGTGGGACATCATCGACTGGGATGTGGTTGAAAAAAGAATGTAACTGGATTTACTAGCAAAACTATACTCATGAAAAAGGTCGTTGTGTTTTCACAGCGACCTTTTTTACAGACTAAAAAAACAAACTTTTATTGTATATCAAACGCATTAGTTGTATTTTTGCAACCCATAAACTAGCATAACAAACAATTATGGTACTATATAAAAGAAAAGAGATACGATTTATTGTCTCCATTGCCGTTCTTCTTTTCTTCCCCCTTTTCTGCAACGCTGCCGCCACAGAAGAACCAGAGGAAGAGATCCTGTTCATTACCTCATACAATTCTGACACTAAATATACCTACGATAACATCAGCACATTTATAGAAACCTACACCCAATTGGGAGGAAGATACTCGACCATTGTAGAAAACATGAATGCGACGGATTTAACGCAGGCGCACCAATGGAAAAAAACATTAACCGATATTTTAGACAAACATCCGAAAGCTAAATTAGTGATTCTTTTGGGTGGTGAAGCATGGAGCAGTTTCCTTCATCTTGAAGATGAGAAATATAAGCAGCTTCCTGTTTTCTGCGCAATGGCATCACGCAACGGCATCCGTATTCCGGAGGATTCAATCGATATGCGGAACTATAATCCTGTAAGTATCAACTTAACGGAACGAATGAAGGAGTACAACGTAAAATACTGTGATACATACGAATATAACATCAGCAAAGATATCGAAATGATACAGGATTTCTATCCGAACACAGAGCACCTGGTATTTGTATCGGATAATACCTATAACGGACTTGCCGAACTGGCATGGTTCAAGAAAAACCTGCAACATTTCCCGCAGTTATCCATCACCTATATTGACGGCCGCATCCACACACTCGATATGGCTGCCAATCAATTGCGCAATCTTCCCAGAAACACAGCAATGCTTCTTGGTATCTGGAGAATTGACAGCCGGGGAATCACTTACATGAACAACTCCGTTTATGCTTTTTCCAAAGCCAATCCACTCCTGCCTGTGTTCAGTATGACTTCCACCGCAATAGGCTATTGGGCCATCGGAGGATATGTCCCGCAATATGAAGGAGTGGGAAAAAATATGGGAGAATATGCTTACCGCTTTTTAGACCAGAAGGAAACGGGTATCAGCAGCATCAATGTCTTACCCAACCGATATAAATTTGACGCGAAGAAACTAAAGGAATGGGGATTTGAAAACAAGAAGTTGCCTGTCAACTCAATGGTTATCAATCAGCCTATCCCCTTCTTTGTAGCCTACAAGACAGAAGTGCAATTTATCCTGATTATCTTCCTCGTATTAGTAGGAAGTCTGATGATTTCCCTGTATTACTATTACCGGACGAAAATCCTGAAAAATCACCTTGAAAGAACCACGCAACAATTGCGGGAAGATAAAAAGAAACTGGAAGAGTCTGAAATCGAATTACGTGACGCCAAAGAGCGCGCCGAAGAAGCTAATCAATTAAAAAGTGCTTTTGTCTCGAATATGAGCCATGAGATACGGACACCTTTAAACGCAATTGTCGGTTTCTCCAGCCTGATTATCGGTTCGGTAGAGCAAAATGATGAATTAAAAGAATATGCGGATATCGTCCAGACTAATTCCAATTTATTGCTCCAACTGATTAGCGATGTACTGGATATATCACGCCTGGAATCAGGAAAGCTGCAATTCAACTATGAATGGTGCGAGCTGGTGAACCATTGCCAGAATATGATTACTCTCACCAACCGGAACAAGACAGTGGATGTAGACATCAAACTCCAAATGCCTAAGGAGCCTTACATGCTCTACACGGACCCGTTGCGTCTGCAACAGATTATTATCAACCTGCTGAATAATGCCTTGAAATTCACTCCTGCCGGAGGAAGTATCACGCTGGATTATGAAGTGGACGAAGAAAAGCAATGTATGCTGTTCTCGGTGACAGATACCGGCACGGGAATCCCCGAAGATAAACAGGAACTCGTATTCCAACGTTTCGAAAAGCTGAATGAATTCGTGCAGGGTACAGGGTTGGGACTGGCTATCTGCAAACTGACCATCCAATATATGGGAGGTGATATATGGATTGACAAGAGTTACAAAAATGGTGCCCGATTTATCTTTTCTCATCCCATCAAAAAACAGGAATAAACAGAAAAATGAAAAAAAATCGACTGATTTAGTGTTTTTCTGTTTCTTTTTCGCTTACTTTGCTCCCGTAAAGACAAAGGGGTGCCCCATGAGGGGCTGAGATTATACCCTAGGAACCTGAGGCAGTTAATACTGACGTAGGGATTGTGTTTCTTCTTATCGCCTTTCCATTTAAGCACGCTCTTTGTATTTACTTTCAACTTATTTATTCTGATAGGACAATGAAAGTACAAGTGAACAACAAAGAGGTGGAAATGACTCCTGCTTCTACCCTTACGCAACTGACAGCACAGCTCGAACTTCCGGTTCAAGGCATTGCTATCGCCGTAAACAACAAAATGATTCCCCGTATCGAATGGGAGTGTTTCATTCTACACGAGAACGATAACCTGGTGATTATCAAAGCGGCTTGCGGAGGATAAGGAGATGATTAGTCTACAATTTATCACGCATCAGACCGAACGGTATTCGTACCTCGAATCGGCACGTATGGCACTCGAAGGCGGGTGCAAATGGATCCAGCTACGTATGAAAGACGTTCCTCTCGAAGAAGTGGAAGCAGTAGCCCTACAACTGAAGCCACTTTGCAAAGAGCACGAAGCAATCCTGATTCTGGATGACCACGTCGAACTGGCCAAAAAGCTGGAAGTGGACGGTGTGCATCTAGGCAAAAAGGATATGCCTATCGACCAGGCCCGCCAAATACTTGGTGAAGCCTTTATTATCGGCGGCACTGCAAACACTTTCGAAGATGTCGTACAACACTATCGTGCCGGAGCCGATTATCTCGGCATCGGTCCTTTCCGGTTTACTACCACTAAAAAGAATCTAAGCCCTGTACTGGGTTTGGAGGGCTATTCTTCTATTCTTTCACAGATGAAGGAAGCGAATATCGAAATCCCCGTTGTAGCTATCGGGGGAATCACTTTTGAGGATATTCCTGCCATACTTCATACAGGAGTAAATGGAATAGCCCTGTCAGGAACTATTCTCGGAGCAGATAATCCGGTAGAAGAAACACGTAGAATCATTGAAAGTGATCTATAATTTGTCAAATGATAAATGGAATTTTAATTCAGACAGAAGAACAAAAGAACATAAAAGCTGCACTTAGATAATTATTTCTACTGTTATTAAACTACTGTTTTATTTTTGTTCTTATGTTCTTCTGTCTCAAAAAATCAGCATTTAAATAATCAACTAAAATATATAGAATGGAAAAGTTAGTAATTGCGGGACGCGAATTTAACTCCCGTCTTTTTCTAGGAACAGGAAAATTCAATTCCAATGAAGTAATGGAACAAGCTATTCTGGCTTCGGGTACGGAAATGGTAACTGTTGCCATGAAACGAATCGACATGGATAACAAAGAGGACGACATGATGAAACATATCATTCATCCGAATATTCAGTTATTGCCCAACACCTCCGGTGTACGTAACGCGGAAGAGGCTGTTTTCGCCGCGCAACTGGCTCGCGAAGCCTTTGGAACAAACTGGCTGAAACTGGAAATTCATCCGGACCCGCGCTATCTGCTCCCCGACTCTATCGAAACACTGAAAGCTACGGAAGAACTGGTGAAACTGGGCTTTATCGTGTTACCTTATTGCCAGGCTGACCCTGTACTCTGCAAACGGCTGGAAGAAGCAGGCGCAGCTACCGTTATGCCGCTCGGTGCACCCATCGGTACGAACAAAGGATTGCAGACAAAAGAATTCCTGCAAATCATTATCGAACAGGCAGGTATCCCGGTGGTAGTGGATGCCGGTATCGGCGCGCCAAGCCATGCTGCCGAAGCAATGGAACTGGGAGCTTCCGCTGTATTAGTGAATACTGCAATAGCCGTTGCCGGAAATCCGGTAGAAATGGCTAAAGCATTCAAAGCAGCTACAGAAGCCGGAAGACAGGCTTACAAAGCAGGATTAGGATTACAAGCCGTCGACTTCGTAGCAGAAGCAAGTTCACCTCTAACGGCTTTTCTTGATTAAAACAAATAAACTATGGAACAAAAAATAAAATTCCCCCGTTCGCAGAAAGTCTATTTACCCGGTAAACTTTATCCGAATATCCGCGTTGCCATGCGGAAAGTGGAGCAAGTGCCCAGTGTCAGCTTTGAAGGCGAAGAAAAGATAGCAACACCAAATCCGGAAATATATGTATATGATACCAGCGGACCGTTCAGTGATGCGGAAATGAACATTGACCTCAAAAAAGGACTGCCCCGCATGCGTGAAGAATGGATCGTGAGTCGTGGTGACGTGGAACAGTTGCCTGAAATTACTTCGGAATACGGACAAATGAGAAGAGATGATAAAAGTCTCGATCACTTACGTTTCGAACACATCGCCCTGCCCTATCGCGCTAAAAAAGGGGAAGCAATCACCCAAATGGCGTATGCCAAAAGAGGAATTATCACTCCTGAAATGGAATACGTAGCGATCCGCGAAAATATGAATTGTGAGGAACTGGGAATTAAAACTCACATTACCCCCGAATTTGTTCGTCAGGAGATTGCGGAGGGACGTGCTGTACTACCGGCCAACATCAACCACCCGGAAGCTGAACCGATGATTATCGGACGTAACTTCCTTGTAAAAATCAATACGAACATCGGAAATTCGGCTACTACCTCCAGCATTGATGAAGAAGTGGAGAAAGCACTGTGGAGCTGTAAATGGGGTGGAGACACGTTGATGGATCTTTCCACAGGAGAAAACATCCATGAAACACGTGAATGGATTATCCGCAATTGTCCCGTACCGGTAGGCACTGTTCCTATTTATCAGGCACTTGAAAAAGTGAATGGCATAGTGGAAGACCTCACCTGGGAAATCTACCGGGACACATTGATTGAACAATGTGAACAAGGGGTAGATTACTTTACCATCCATGCAGGGATTCGCCGTCATAATGTTCATCTTGCCGATAATCGCTTGTGCGGCATTGTCAGCCGTGGAGGAAGTATTATGAGTAAATGGTGCCTCGTACACGATCAGGAAAGTTTCTTATACGATCATTTTGACGATATCTGTGATATTCTGGCACAATATGACGTAGCCGTGTCATTAGGTGACGGACTTCGCCCGGGTTCTATCTACGACGCAAACGATGAAGCGCAGTTTGCCGAACTCGATACCATGGGAGAGCTGGTGCTCCGTGCCTGGGATAAAAATGTTCAGGCATTTATTGAAGGCCCCGGACACGTTCCGATGCATAAAATTAAAGAGAACATGGAACGTCAGATTGAAAAATGCCATGACGCCCCTTTCTACACGCTCGGCCCGTTGGTGACGGATATTGCTCCCGGATACGACCATATCACTTCTGCTATCGGTGCCGCACAAATCGGATGGTTGGGTACGGCTATGCTTTGTTATGTCACCCCGAAAGAGCATCTTGCCTTACCTGACAAAGAAGACGTACGCGTAGGAGTAATCACTTACAAGATAGCCGCTCATGCCGCCGATTTGGCAAAAGGACACCCGGGTGCACAAGTACGCGACAACGCATTGAGTAAAGCTCGTTATGAGTTCCGCTGGAAAGACCAGTTCGACCTGTCTCTCGATCCGGAACGGGCGCAGACCTATTTCCGTGCAGGACACCATATCGATGGAGAATATTGTACGATGTGCGGACCTAATTTCTGTGCAATGAGATTGTCACGCGATTTA
The DNA here is from genome assembly GCF_019052435.1 of Bacteroides sp. MSK.20.12. Classification (NCBI taxonomy): domain Bacteria; kingdom Pseudomonadati; phylum Bacteroidota; class Bacteroidia; order Bacteroidales; family Bacteroidaceae; genus Bacteroides; species Bacteroides sp. MSK.20.12. The sequence continues at coordinate 13,920 of NZ_JAHQVH010000027.1, forward strand.
AAGAAAAGTGCCAAAAGCAATAAATAATGAGTGGGGAGAAACAAAACGTCGGGCCACTGACCTACCTCTCCCCTCATTTTAATTTTCAATTTTAAATTTATAATTGGATAAAATGTTCTCAGACGAATTAGAAAAAATATCCTGGGAAGAGACGACAAAAGCCATCTATTCCAAAACAGATGCTGACGTACGCCGTGCGTTGGGTAAAAAAGAGCATCTGGATGTCAACGACTTTATGGCGCTGATTTCACCTGCCGCCACTCCTTATCTGGAAGTGATGGCACGCCTTAGTCAGAAATATACAATGGAACGGTTCGGTAAGACAATCTCTATGTTTGTACCGCTCTACCTGACTAATTCATGTACCAATTCCTGTGTCTATTGCGGTTTTCACATCAGCAATCCGATGAAGAGAACGATATTGACAGAGGAAGAGATTGTCAATGAATACAAAGCCATCAAACGGTTGGCTCCTTTTGAGAATCTACTGCTTGTAACCGGTGAAAACCCGGCCGCAGCAGGTGTTCCATACATTGCCCGGGCGTTGGATTTGGCAAAGCCTTATTTCAGCAACCTGCAAATTGAAGTAATGCCTCTTAAAGCGGAAGAATACAAGGAGCTAACCAATCATGGCCTGAACGGAGTGATCTGTTTTCAAGAGACTTACCATAAAGCAAATTACAAAACGTATCATCCAAGAGGCATGAAGTCAAAATTCGAATGGCGTGTAGACGGCTTCGACCGCATGGGACAGGCAGGTGTACACAAGATTGGTATGGGTGTCCTGATCGGCCTGGAGGAATGGCGAACCGACGTAACGATGATGGCTTATCATCTGCGTTATTTACAGAAGCATTACTGGAAAACGAAATACAGCGTAAACTTCCCGCGTATGCGCCCGTCTGAAAACGGCGGATTCCAGCCGAATGTAGTCATGAATGACCGGGAACTCGCCCAACTTACATTCGCCATGCGAATCTTCGACCATGATGTAGATATCTCTTATTCTACCCGTGAGAGCGCAGAAATCCGAAACCACATGGCAACACTTGGCGTAACCACAATGAGTGCGGAAAGTAAAACTGAACCGGGAGGATATTTCAGTTATCCTCAAACCCTGGAACAATTTCACGTAAGTGATGAGCGAAAGGCGGTTGAAGTGGAACGTGATTTGAAAAAACTGGGTCGTGAACCCGTCTGGAAAGATTGGGATCAGTCTTTTGATTTTAAAAGATAAACAGATGCGATACGACAGACAAATTATACTTCCCGAAATCGGAGAAGAAGGTCAGAAGAAACTGCAGGAAGCCAAAGTGCTTATTGTAGGCGTGGGAGGGCTGGGCTCTCCCATCGCCCTCTACCTAGCAGGTGCTGGTGTGGGATGCCTGGGGCTGGTAGATGATGACTTGGTAAGCATCACCAACCTACAACGACAAGTGCTCTATTCCGAAAAGGAGTTAGGTAAACCAAAAGCTATCTGTGCTGCGGAACGGCTCTCCGCTCTCAACAGTGAAATCGAAATACATCCCTACGCTACCCGGCTGACGAAAGACAATGCGTATGATATCATTCAGGAATATGATATAGTGGTGGATGGCTGCGACAACTTTGCCACCCGCTACCTGATTAACGACATTTGCATTGAACAGAAAAAGCCCTACGTATATGGTGCTATCTGCGGTTTTGAAGGACAGGTTTCTGTGTTCAACTACGGAAATCAAAAGAAAAACTACCGGGATCTTTATCCTGATGAAGAAGAAATGCAACGGATGCCTCCTCCGCCCAAAGGAGTGATGGGGGTTACTCCTGCCATTGTAGGGAGCATTGAAGCTACAGAAGTACTGAAAATAATCTGTGGTTTTGGTGATGTTTTAGCCGGCGAACTATGGACAATTGACCTGCGGACACTGCAATCTAACAAATTTTCACTATAAAGGTTGGTTTCTGACATAGTTAATTAGTAACTTTGCTAAACAATCCAATTTTAACAAAAGAAATGAAACTAATTGTAGTTACCACCCCTACTTTCTTCGTCGAAGAAGATAAGATTATTACCGCTCTTTTCGAAGAGGGGCTGGATGTCCTACATCTTAGGAAGCCGGAGACTCCGGCTATGTATTCGGAACGGCTATTGACACTTATTCCGGATAAATATCACCGTCGCATCGTTACACATGAGCATTTTTATCTGAAAGAAGAATTCAACCTGATGGGAATCCACCTGAATGCACGTAACCCCAAAGAACCGCATGATTATTATGGTCATATCAGTTGTTCCTGCCATTCAGTGGAGGAGGTAAAAAACAGAAAGCACTTTTACGACTATGTTTTTATGAGCCCTATCTATGACAGTATCTCTAAAGTGAATTACTATTCAACATACACTGCCGAAGAGTTACGCGAAGCACAAAGAGCCAAGATTATCGACTCGAAAGTGATGGCATTGGGAGGTATCAATGAAGACAATTTATTGGAGATTAAGGATTTCGGTTTCGGAGGGGCTGTCGTCTTAGGAGATCTCTGGAATAGATTCGACGCTTGTCAGGACCAAAATTATTTAGCCGTAATCGAGCATTTCAAAAAGCTGAAGAAACTATCAGATTAATAAATATAACCGATCATAAAACTAACTGGTTATGCTTCCTCATTTTATCCAATAAGAGAAGTGTTTTTCCCAATCATGAAATATTAAAAAAGCCGTTGCGAATTACCTTCTGCAACGGCTCTCTATTTTTTCAGTGTTTTCTTATCAGAACTTATATCCTACAACAATAGAAAAGTTCATGTTTTTAGGATTACCAACTTTTTGTACGTCAACTAAACCGAACTGACCTTCCAAACCTGCAATGATTTTACCAAATTCCAATGCAACTCCTACACCAAGACCTGCATCAAAACGCTTCAAAGCATCGTCACCAAACGTATCTTCCTTATACTCTACATTACCCATATCCATTTTCGATTTTCCTGCAATTCCACATGCCAAATAAGGACCTGCATTAACCACAAGATTAGTATTGTCTGCAACATTAAAACGAGCAGCAGCCATTACAGGTAATTCCAAATAATAAGCGTTGATAGTCAATTCATCTTTTTTGGCACCTTTGCTAGTCAGGTATAATGAAGGCTGCAATGACCATGTATCATTAAAAGCATATTCAAAACCTCCACCAAGTTTGAAACCAATCTTAGCATTCATATCAGTATCTCCAGTGTAATTACTGATGTTCATACCTACCTTGGCATTCCAACCTGTAATTTGAGAAAAACCTGCTACTGAAATCAGCGCAAATAAAACAAACAAAACACTCTTCTTCATAATTTTAAAGTTTTAAATTAATACTAAAGGTTTTTATTGACCTTATTGTTTAACAATGCAAATGTATAATTGTAATTTGTATTAAACAACTTTTTCGTTAACAAGTGCGTAATTTATAGAGATTATACATAAAAAAAGGGAATTCCCTATTTTTGAGAACTCCCTTTCCTATTTTGTTGAATTACTTTTCTTCTTATCAGAATGCGTAGTGGAAACCAATTGAAAGGTCTTCGCTAGTAAGTTGAAGACCAAAAGAATCTCCAAGAGTGTTTATATTTCTACGATATCCAAGGAAACCATACTTGGCAATAAAAGAGAAGTGATCGTTCAATTTAACAGCAATACCCGGTCTAAGTCCCACTTGTCCTGCTTTGCTAGTGTCTCCGTCTTTAACTTTCACGAAACCAACAGCAGCAGTTCCGTCCAAGAACAAACGAACAGCGCCTGTTTCGCAGTAAGACCAACGAATGTACGGAGCTACAAATACTGAATTTTTAGTTACTCCTCCATCATAATTGTGTGAATAGTCTAATTCAGCACCCAGCGCCCATGTTTCATTAAAGTTATATCCGATTTCCGGAGCAATTTTAAAAGAAGTAGTGTTGCCTGTGCTGTTACGCCAAACGTTCAAAGATCCGCCTACGTAAATGTCTTGTGCTTTTACAGCGATAGTTGCTAACATCACAACTACCAATAATAAACCCTTTTTCATTTTCTTTGTTTTTTAAATTAAACGTTAGACCCCAATTCGGTCGATTGATTTCTAGGGTGCAAATGTAAAGCAGTTTTTATGAACAAACAAATATTTAGTTAGTTTTTTATAATAAACACCAAATAAATGTTTAACGGAGACTCTGTACATCATATTATATAGCAACACAAAATTCTTGCTATCGATTCTTATTCAAATATATTACATGTAGTGAGTGTCGTCATACCATAATAAGCCAAAGGATTTAAGAAGTAAATGAGGACTGTTTCTTTAAGATTTAGTATCTTTGACGGGTGGTAAGCCTTTCAGCCATCAGACACAGACGCGCTTGACTGACATTGTATAGTGTAAAATGCTTCGTTATTATGAAAGTAAAGGCAATAAAAAGTTAGTTTAAACGATTTGTTATGTCAATAGAAATAAAGTATTTCGAGAACAGAAAAGATTGGCGAAAGTGGTTGAATGACAACTTTGAGACTGCCAATGAAGTTTGGTTTGTATTTCCCAGCAAATCTTCAGGCGAAAAAAGTATCACATACAACGACGCTGTTGAAGAAGCTCTTTGTTTCGAGTGGATTGACAGTACAATAAAATCGCTCGACAAAGAACATAAAATTCAGCATTTCACACCCAGAAACCCTAAAAGTACCTATTCGCAAGCTAACAAAGAAAGACTTAAGTGGCTATTGGAAAATAAAATGATACACCCCAAATTTGAAGATAAAATACGAAATGTATTGTCTGATCCTTTCATTTTCCCCAATGATATAATTGAAAGATTGAAGGAAGATAAGACAATCTGGGAAAATTATCTCCATTTTTCCGACGCATATAAACGTATCCGAATTGCATACATTGAAGCAGCCAGAAAACGACCTGAAGAATTTGAAAAGCGATTAAACAACTTTATCAATAAAACGAAAGAAAATAAAAAAATCAGAGGATTTGGCGGAATAGAGAAATACTATTAATCCCAACTAAAAATCAATGATAATCTAAAATAAAATAGACTGCAAATACTTTCACAAGTATTTACAGCCTATTTATCAGATAGTTAAGTACCTAACCAGCGTATTTGACTATCCTTCTATCGCTGCCTGCGCCGCCGCCAGTCTGGCAATCGGCACTCTAAATGGAGAACAACTAACATAGTTCAAACCTACCCGGTGACAGAACTTCACAGAAGAAGGCTCACCACCATGTTCACCACAGATACCACATTTCAAATCCGGACGGATAGCACGGCCTTTTTCTGTCGCCATACGTACCAGCTGTCCCACACCATTCTGGTCGAGAACCTGGAACGGGTCTACTTTCAAAATCTTCTTTTCCAAATAAACAGGAAGGAAAGAAGCTATATCATCACGAGAATAACCGAAGGTCATCTGCGTCAAGTCATTTGTACCGAACGAGAAGAACTCGGCAGAAGAAGCAATACGGTCGGCAGTCAAAGCAGCACGCGGGATTTCAATCATTGTACCTACTTTGAAGTCAATATTATCTCCTACTTCCTCAAACAATTTCTTAGCTTCTGAGCGAATCACATTTTCCTGTTCCTTGAATTCATACAAGATACCGGTTAACGGAACCATGATTTCCGGATGAGTTTCCACTCCTTCTTTCTTCAGTTCCAATGCAGCACCCAAAATTGCACGTGTCTGCATTTGAGTAATTTCAGGATAAGTATTTCCTAAACGGCAACCACGGTGACCCAACATCGGGTTATGTTCACACAGTGATTCTACACGTTGCTGGATATATTGCAGGCTTACACCCATCGTATCCGCCATTTCTTGCTGTCCCTTCAAATCGTGAGGAACGAACTCATGCAAAGGAGGATCAAGCAAACGAACGGTTACCGGGCAACCAGCCATTGCTTTAAAGATACCTTTGAAGTCTTCTTGTTGATATGGAAGAATCTTAGCCAATGCTTTCCGACGTCCTTCTGCATTTTCCGCCAGGATCATTTCACGCATTGCTTTGATCTTTTCGCCTTCGAAGAACATGTGTTCTGTACGGCAAAGGCCGATACCTACTGCACCGAAGTTACGTGCAACTTCCGCATCATGAGGAGTATCCGCATTGGTACGTACCTGCAAACGAGTATATTTATCAGCCAGTGTCATCAATTCGGCAAAGTCGCCGGAAAGCTCTGCAGCTTTCGTTTCTACCTTACCATTATATACTACACCTGTACTTCCGTTCAAAGAGATATAGTCACCTTCTTTCAGCAACACACCATCAATCTCTACCGTACGGTTTTTATAATCAATGTTCAATGCACCTGCACCCGATACGCAGCATTTACCCATACCACGAGCCACAACAGCCGCGTGAGAAGTCATACCGCCACGAGCCGTAAGAATACCTTCGGCAACTGCCATACCGGCCAAGTCTTCCGGAGAAGTTTCGATACGAACCATCACCACACGTTTACCGGCAGCATGCCATTCGGCAGCGTCATCAGCAAAGAATACGATCTGACCGGTTGCAGCACCCGGAGAAGCCGGAAGACCACGGGTCAACACTTTGGCTTTCTTCAAAGCATCCTTATCGAATACAGGGTGGAGCAATTCATCAAGTTTATTCGGTTCCACGCGCATCAAAGCAGTCTTTTCGTCGATCATACCCTGACGGAGCAAGTCCATAGCAATCTTTACCATGGCAGCACCTGTACGCTTACCGTTACGTGTCTGGAGGAACCAGAGTTTACCTTCCTGTACGGTGAACTCCATGTCCTGCATATCTTTATAATGATTTTCCAGTTTAGTCTGGAGAGCATCCAGTTCTTTATAGATTTCCGGCATTGCTTCTTCCATTGAAGGGAATTTCGCAGCACGAACATCTTCGGTAACGCCAGCCAATACAGCCCAACGTTGAGAACCAATCTTAGTGATCTGCTGTGGAGTACGGATACCTGCCACTACATCTTCACCTTGTGCGTTAATCAGGTATTCACCATTGAAAAGGTCTTCGCCTGTACCGGCATCTCGTGAGAAACAAACACCTGTAGCCGATGTATCACCCATATTACCGAACACCATAGCCTGTACATTGACAGCTGTACCCCATTCATCAGGTATACCTTCCATCTTACGATAAAGAATAGCGCGTTCATTCATCCATGAATCAAATACAGCACAGATAGCTCCCCAAAGTTGTTCGTATGCACAAGTCGGGAAATCTTTTCCGGTCTGTTCTTTTACAGCGGCCTTGAATTTCTTTACGAGTTCCTGCAAGTCTTCCACTTTCAACTCGTTATCCAGTTCTACCCCTTTCGCTTTCTTCACCTCTTCGATGATAGCTTCGAACGGGTCAATATCATCTTTATTGGTAGGCTTCATGCCCAACACAACGTCACCGTACATCTGTACGAAACGACGGTAAGAGTCCCATGCAAAACGTGCATTACCCGTCTTACGGATAATACCTTCCACCACTTCATCATTCAATCCGAGGTTCAGGATCGTATCCATCATACCCGGCATAGATGCGCGTGCACCGGAACGTACAGATACCAACAAAGGATTTTCAACATCACCGAATTTAGATTTCATCAACGCTTCCACATGAGCGATCGCTTTTACAACTTCATCTTTCAGCAACTCAACCACTTTATCACGTCCTAACGTATTGTATTCCGTACAAACATCTGTAGTTATTGTGAATCCGGGAGGGACAGGAATTCCGATTAAATTCATTTCAGCAAGGTTGGCTCCCTTACCACCGAGCAAATTCTTCATGTCAGCCTTTCCTTCTGCCTGACCATTACCAAAGGTATAAACTCTTTTTTTATCCATAATATTGTGTTTAAAGTTACATTATGACTTTTTTCTGTTCGCAAATCTAAGGATATTTCGCAAACTTGAAAACTTTTTGCGAAAAAACTTTCTATCAAAATGCAATTTCGACATTACAATCCGGAATATTTCTGTATACCCGAATTTTTTCCAAAAAAAATACCTACTTTTGCAAAGTAATTATTAGACTGGTGTAAAAGTGGCAAGAAAGAAAAAAGAGCTTCCCTTATTGGAGAAGGTAACAATCATGGATGTGGCTGCCGAAGGAAAAGCCATAGCAAAAGTAAACGACCTAGTGATTTTTGTTCCTTATGTAGTGCCGGGTGATGTTGTAGACCTGCAAATCAAGCGTAAAAAGAATAAATATGCCGAAGCTGAAGCGGTAAAGTTTCACGAGCTGTCGCCCAATCGCGCTGTTCCTTTCTGCCAACATTATGGCGTATGCGGTGGCTGCAAGTGGCAAGTGCTCCCCTATTCAGAGCAGATCAGATATAAGCAAAAGCAAGTGGAAGATAATTTGAGACGTATCGGAAAGATCGAACTTCCCGAGATTTCTCCGATTCTCGGTTCTGACAAAACGGAGTTTTACAGAAACAAACTGGAATTCACCTTTTCAAATAAGCGCTGGTTGACAAACGAGGAAGTTCGTCAGGACGTGAAATACGATCAGATGAATGCGGTAGGTTTCCACATTCCGGGAGCATTCGACAAAGTACTGGCTATTGAGAAATGCTGGTTGCAGGATGATATATCCAACCGCATCCGGAACGCAGTACGTGACTACGCTTACGAACACGATTATTCTTTCATCAATCTGCGCACACAGGAAGGTATGCTGCGGAATATGATTATACGCACATCTTCCACAGGGGAACTGATGGTAATCGTCATTTGCAAGATTACAGAAGATCACGAAATGGAACTGTTCAAGCAATTACTCCAATTCGTAGCGGACTCTTTCCCCGAAATCACTTCGCTTCTATACATTATTAATAATAAGTGCAACGATACCATCAACGATTTGGACGTTCACGTATTTAAAGGGAAAGACCACATCTTTGAAGAAATGGAAGGCTTGCGTTTCAAGGTTGGCCCGAAATCATTCTATCAGACTAACTCGGAACAGGCTTATAATTTATATAAGATAGCCCGTAACTTTGCCGGATTAACAGGAAACGAACTGGTATATGACCTTTATACAGGAACAGGAACAATTGCCAATTTCGTTTCACGCCAAGCCCGTCAGGTGATCGGTATCGAATACGTGCCGGAAGCTATTGAAGACGCAAAGGTGAATGCAGAAATCAATGATATCAAGAACGCAATTTTTTATGCCGGTGATATGAAAGATATGCTGACGCAGGATTTCATCAATCAGCATGGGCGCCCCGACGTAATCATCACAGACCCTCCCCGTGCCGGTATGCACCAGGATGTGATTGATGTCATTTTGTTTGCGGAACCGAAACGAATTGTATATGTTAGTTGTAATCCTGCTACTCAAGCGCGGGATCTGCAATTACTGGATGAAAAGTATAAGGTGAAGGCTGTTCAACCCGTAGATATGTTCCCTCACACTCACCACGTAGAAAATGTGGTGTTGCTGGAACTTCGATAAAGAGTTCACCACAGATTAGCACAGATTATAATAATCAGTAATAAAAATCTGTGTTAATCTGTGTAATCTGTGGTGAAAAATAAATTCTCAAAAGAAAAAAGAAATGAAAAAAAGACCTAGAAGAACTCCTGCTGAAAAAGCACGTGCTCAATATACCAATTATGCAGTCAAAGAGCCCATGGAATTAATGGAGTTCCTGGCTGCCAAGATGCCGGATGCAAGTCGCACGAAATTAAAATCGTTGTTAAGCAAGCGGGTCGTGTTTGTTGATAATGTGATAACCACGCAATTCAACTTTCCCCTTGAAGCAGGCATGAAAGTGAAAATCAGCAAGCAAAAGGGAAAGAAAGAATTTAATAACAGATTGCTGAAGATTGTATATGAAGACGCCTATATCATTGTCGTCGAAAAGATGCAAGGACTTCTATCCGTCAATACGGAGCGTCAGAAAGAGCGCACTGCCTACACGATACTGAATGAATATGTGCAACGCTCCGGACGTCAATTCCGTGTGTTTATCGTTCACCGCTTAGATAGAGATACTTCCGGTTTGATGATGTTTGCCAAAGATGAAAAAACGCAGCGGACGCTACGCGACAACTGGCATGAGATAGTGACCGACCGCCGATATGTAGCCGTAGTGGAAGGTAGTATGGAAAAAGACTATGATACGGTCGTTTCCTGGCTGACTGATAAAACGCTTTACGTAAGTTCCAGTGAATATGATGACGGTGGATCAAAATCTATTACCCACTATAAGACAATCAAACGCGCTAACGGATATTCTCTGTTGGAACTCGATTTGGAAACTGGCCGAAAGAATCAGATTCGTGTACACATGCAGGATTTAGGCCATCCTATTATCGGCGACGGAAGATATGGAAGAGAAGATTCTCCCAACCCTATCGGACGATTGGCACTCCATGCCTTCAAACTTTGTTTCTATCATCCGGTAACGGGAGATTTAATGGAGTTCGAGACGCCTTATCCGGCGGAATTTAAGAAGTTGTTTTTGAAAAAATAAATTCCTATATTCAAAAAACAAAGCCAGAATCATGATTGACTCTGGCTTTATTTTTAATCTTTATCACTGTTTTATTGACGACGCATATAGAATGGTTGTCCATCTATTCTATCCCTAAAATCCCGCCAATTATTATACCATGTTCCACTAAAAGTTCTATCGGTAGCTTCCGCACCCCAAATATAGGCATAAGTGCCATCACCATAAAAATATAATTCCATTGAATTATATCCTCCATCAATCCATCTCCACTCAAAAACCAAATAATTCGGATCACCGGCAGAACCAATTGTTCCTTGATTTCTCGCGTTAAAAGTCATAAGCGTACCTCTTCCCCAGGTATATGCCCCGAAATCAATCTCTTCATTCGTATACCACTCACCAGGCAGATTAAATTCTGTCTCGTCTTCACTTTCACACGAAGTAAAGCCAACCAATAAAGTCAGCATCATCAAGATACCCGCATATCTCTTTATCATTTCCATAATTCTCTAGTTTATTGCGTTTATTAATACAAAATTAGCGTTTTTTATTTACTATACATCACAAGCCACAAGTTTTTTGTACCTTTGCGAAGATAATATTAAAATTTCCGCATGAAACTTCTTTGGCTTGATTTAAATAGTTCGTACGCTCATTCTTCGTTGGCATTACCTGCCTTACATGCCCAAATAGCAAATAATACAGACATTGAATGGTGTACGGTTTCCGCCACGATCAATGAAAACACCGGCAGTGTCGTCAACCAAATCTACCGCCATCAACCGGATATCATTGCAGCTACCAATTGGCTATTCAATCATGAGCAACTCCTGCACATCGTTTCACGCGCAAAAGCATTACTACCTCACTGCTGTGTTATACTCGGAGGTCCCGAGTTTTTAGGAGATAATGAAGCTTTCTTATATAAGAACAAATTTGTAAGCGGAGTGTTTCGCGGAGAAGGCGAAGAAGTATTTCCATTATGGTTAAAAGTGTGGAATCAGCCAAGAAAGGAATGGAAATCAATCACAGGACTTTGTTACCTGAATGAATCAGGAGAATATCAGGACAACGGACTTGCCCGTGTCATGAACTTTTCTGAATTGGTTCCTCCCGAAAAAAGCCGTTTCTTCAATTGGAGCAAACCATTTGTACAGTTAGAAACTACCCGGGGATGTTTTAACACCTGTGCTTTTTGTGTCAGTGGAGGTGAAAAGCCGGTTCGTACCTTATTTCTCGAAACAATCAAAGAACGTCTCGACGTGATACACGAACACGGAATCAAAAACGTGCGAGTACTGGATCGTACTTTCAATTACAATAATAAACGGGCAAAAGAGCTATTAAACTTATTCCGCGAATACCCGGACATCTGTTTCCATCTGGAAATTCATCCGGCACTACTTTCCGATGAACTCAAACAGGAATTAACCACTCTGCCTAAAGGTCTGCTGCACCTGGAAGCCGGTATCCAAAGCCTTCGGGAAAACGTGCTTGAACAAAGTCGAAGAATAGGAAAACTCTCCGATGCTCTGGCCGGACTCCACTATCTATGTTCACTTGAAAACATGGAAACTCATGCCGACTTGATAGCCGGACTCCCACTCTACCATCTATCAGAGATTTTCGACGACGTCCGTACCTTAACCGAGTATGGCGCAGGAGAAATCCAACTGGAATCTCTGAAATTACTTCCGGGCACCGAAATGCGAAGAAGAGCGGATGAATTAGGTATACAGTATTCTCCACTTCCTCCATACGAAGTACTTCAAACCCGTGAAATCACGGTAGATGAGTTACAAACAGCCCATTATCTGTCACGCCTGTTAGACGGTTTCTATAACACTCCTACCTGGCGAAATATCACCCGTATACTAATTTTGGAGAACCCCCATTTCATACATGACCTACTCGACCATCTGGTCCGGACAGATGTCATCGACACTCCTCTTAGCCTGGAAAGAAGAGGATTAATCCTTTATGATTTCTGCAAGAATCATTATCCCGACTACCTGACACAAGTCAGTATTGCATGGATAGAAGCAGGTATGTCATTAAAAAAAGCTCCGGCAGAAAAAGTAAGAACCAAAAGACAGTTACCTCCTGAAAGTTGGGAAGTAGTATACGGTGCATACCGCGAAAATCTACGACTATGTTTCCTCCCTGTCGATGAAGAAGGACATGGCTACTGGTTTGGCTTTGAATCGGAAATTCAGAAGATACAACCGGTTTTCAAAGCTAGAAAATTATCATAAACAAAAGAAAAGTATTCCCATATTATGTGAAATAATTACTATTCACTAATCGTTCAAAGCAGCATATCCTGTTTTTCACCGTCCATACAATAAACTTTACTAGCACAGTGTATGGACATTCGGAAATATCAATTGAATATTCTTTGTTTATTATTGTTCCCCTTATCCGCAACAGGGCAAGAATGGAGCAAACAGGACTCATTGAGACTTCAGCAAATGTTGGAATCCGATCAGGAAATCAAGAAAAACAGAAAGCTTATCGAAAAAATAGAGCAAAAAATGTACTCTCGAAAACCATTTGTAGATTTTGATCCCACACTACCCACTTTAAAATCTTCCACAATCTTTTCGAAACCTTCTATTCACACATACAAGATGTTCCAAAAGCCAGGTTCCACCTTTTTACCCACTTATTCCTGGCTAAGAATAAACAAGAATCTTATTCTGCATAGTAAAAGCGACTTTGCAGAAAATTCCAATCATTTCCATATCCAAAGCCAAATGGAATATAAATTATCCTCCAGATGGTCTCTCGATATATATGGTTCACAAAACCTCGATACCCGAAGATACCGAGGACTCCCCTCCGAAGTGGAACCAACCAAATTGGGAAGTAATGTCGTTTTCAAAATAAATAAAAACTGGAAAATCAAAACAGGGATGCAATACCAATATAATGCTATACGAAAAAGATGGGAATGGATACCTCAAGTTAGCGTTTCATACGAATGGTAAATCCTATTGATAATTGAGGATCGAAAAGTTTTAGAAAGCAAGAAAGCATATTTTCCATTTATTCTCGTACCTTTGTCATACGATTAAATATGCTATCATAATGAAGAACTTTATCAAGGGATTCCGGTTTACCCCCTCTAATTATCCGGCAGAAGTAGAAGCAAAAATACAGAAATACAGAAAACAAGGTTACAAACTTCCACCGCGTAAAGTACTCCGTACCCCCGAACAACTGGAAGGCATCCGGGAAAGTGCAAAAATCAATACAGCACTGCTGGATTACATTTCAGAAAATATCCGGGAAGGAATGTCCACCGAAGAGATTGATGTATTGGTATATGATTTCACCACCAGCCACGGCGCTATCCCTGCCCCACTCAACTACGAAGGATTTCCCAAAAGCGTCTGCACAAGCATTAACGACGTGGTTTGTCACGGTATTCCCAACAAAAATGAGATTCTAAAAAGCGGAGACATTATCAATGTGGACGTTTCTACCATTTACAAAGGATATTTCTCCGATGCATCCCGTATGTTTATGATTGGCGATGTCAATCCTGACATGCAAAGATTAGTACAAGTCACCAAAGAGTGCATGGAAATAGGTATTGCCGCCGCACAACCCTGGAAACAACTGGGTGATGTAGGCGCAGCCATCCAGGAACATGCAGAAAAGAACGGTTTCAGCGTAGTTCGTGATCTCTGCGGACATGGCGTAGGGATGCAATTCCATGAGGAACCGGACGTAGAGCATTTCGGCCGACGGGGTACAGGCATGATGATCGTACCGGGAATGACCTTTACCATCGAACCCATGATTAACATGGGAACCTACGAAGTCTTTATAGATGATGCCGACGGATGGACTGTCTGCACCGACGACGGACTCCCCTCCGCCCAATGGGAAAACATGATTCTGATTACTGAAAACGGAAACGAAATTCTTACTTATTAATGGAATTAATTTTACTTATCGTTGTTGCCGCATTAGTGATAGTCTTACTAATACTGTCACTTACAAAAGGTAATAATCAAACGCAAGCGGAACAACTGCAAACAGCTTTGCGTCAACAAATGCAGGAGAATCGCGAAGAACTGAATCGCAGCATCCGGGAACTCCGCCTGGAGATGACTCAAACGCTGAATCAGAATATGCAGCAATTGCAAGACGTATTGCATAAAAATATGTTGACTAACGGAGAGCTGCAGCGTCAGAAATTCGATATGATGGCCCGTCAACAGGAATCATTGATTAAATCGACCGAAAAGAGGTTGGATGACATGAGGACAATGGTGGAAGAAAAATTGCAAAAGACATTGAACGAACGCATTGGCCAATCATTTGAAATTGTCCGCTCACAACTTGAGAATGTGCAGAAAGGACTAGGCGAAATGAAATCTCTGGCTCAAGACGTAGGCGGATTAAAGAAGGTGTTGAGCAATGTAAAAATGCGTGGTACATTCGGCGAAGTTCAGTTAGGAGCATTATTAGAGCAGATGATGAGTCCGGAACAATACGACGCTAATGTAAAAACCAAGAAAAGCGGAACCGAATTCGTTGAGTTCGCAATCAAACTTCCGGGAAAGGATGATGCGAACAGCACCGTCTATCTGCCTATCGACGCTAAATTTCCCAAAGATGTGTACGAACAATATTATGATGCTTTTGAAGCAGGAGATACTGCATTGATAGAATCGTCCGGCAAGCAATTGGAAACAACCATCAAAAAAATGGCGAAAGACATTCACGACAAATATGTAGATCCTCCTTTTACCACAGACTTCGCCATTATGTTTCTGCCTTTTGAAAGCATTTATGCCGAAGTAATCCGAAGAACAAGTCTGGTAGAAACTCTACAAAAAGATTACAAAATAGTTGTCACAGGACCTACTACACTAGGGGCTATCCTAAATAGCCTGCAAATGGGATTCCGCACGTTAGCTATTCAAAAGCGAACGGGAGAGGTTTGGACGGTATTAGGAGCTGTAAAAACAGAATTCAGCAAATTCGGAGGACTACTCGAAAAAGTACAGAAAAACCTTCAAAATGCCGGCGACCAACTAGAAGAAGTAATGGGTAAGCGGACTCGCGCTATCGAACGAAAACTCCGCCAAGTTGAACAATTGCCACATGAAGAAAGCATGAAAATTCTTCCGATAGATGATGGAGACGATGAATCGACAGATTAAAGCGAAATCCGAAGTACGACATATCCCAGTAAGCCGGAAAGTACGGTTCCGGTCAATACACCAAATTTGGCCTGATTCAATAATACAGGATAGTCTACCCCAAAAGAAAGATTAGCGATAAAGAGTGATACAGTAAAGCCAATACCTCCCAACAATGCAACTCCGGAAAGATTCTTCCAGGTCATCCCTAAAGGCATGGGAGTCAATCTTATTTTTATAGCCAGCCAGGTAAAGAAATATATTCCAATAAATTTTCCCAGTAACAGACCGGCAGCAACAGCAATACTGACAGCTCCCACTAATTCGCCTCCCCCACTAAACACAACGCCGGCATTGACAAATGCAAAAAGAGGAAGAATCAAATAATTGACTGTTCCATGCAAATTATCTTCTAATGACTGCAACGGACTAATTACACGGTCGGAAGCCGATTCGACCTCTTTCAACTTGGCTATTTGCTCATTAGTCAGCACAATGCTTTCAGATTGCATTGCCGGAAAATCGGCAATGGTATGACGAATTTTTTCGATGTACTTCCCTACATTCAGACGAGGTTTAGCGGGAATAACAAAAGCAAGAATAACTCCCGAAATAGTGCTATGAATACCGGATTGCAAAAATAAATACCAGATAATCACCCCAATCACCAAGAAGAATACCTTATTTGTCGTTCCATACTTTCCTATAAAATAAAGTAAAATATAAAAGAGTATAGCTACCAAAAGATAACCATAGGCAACATGTGAACTATAAAAAAGAGCGATCACCAAAATTCCCCCGATATCATCGACTACCGCAAAAGCAGTCAAAAAAATCTTCAAACTCAACGGCACACGGCTACCTAATAAGCTCAACACCCCCAATGAAAAAGCAATATCCGTAGCCATAGGAATGGCGAGTCCATGTCCGCCTTCACTACCCGGAACACAAATAAGCGAATAGATCATCACAGGCAACAACATCCCACCACAAGCGGCAATGAAAGGCAACGCCGCCTTACGGAAAGAGGAAAGCTCACCTACCAATAGCTCACGTTTGATTTCCAGTCCAACCAATAAAAAGAAAATCGTCATCAAACCATCATTGATAAACTCAATCATTCGCAGATTTTCCCCACCATGCGAAAGCAAATTAAAATTTCCTATCTGTAAATGAAGTTCATGCGACAAAAATTCCTGATATACCGGAGCCACAGAAGAGTTCGCAATAATGGCTGCCGAGATAGCAGCCAGGAATAAAAGAATACTCGCCGTGATATTCATAGACGAGAAGTTCCGCATAGTCCGCAAAATAGTCATAACGAAATGTTTTTATAATATTAGTTTTGCAATATACAGAATTTTCTAATTAGTATAACTCCTTAAAGCAAGATTTTTGACCCAAAGTACAAAAATTCCTGTCAAAATCAGATTCAGTACCAAGGTAAGAACAGAAATTACCAATGCCGGCCCACCCAAGTTATACCCTAACGCTATGAAAATAATTCCGGCTCCTACCTCACCACGGGTAAACATACCGATAGAAAGAGCCAGTCGCTCGCTTAATTTCCGGTCACGGTAAAAGAACATCGGGCAAAGCTTTCCTATATTCGACAATAAAGAGACAATCACTACATGAAACATAATCATCCCCCACGACATCATCTCCTGCGAACCGGTGACGGAATAAGCACCTGCATGAGTCTCCGCAAAGTTCACACCAATAAAATGCGGCATACTCATCCCCACCAGGAACATGAAGAAAAATGAGATTCCGGTAGACACCTTTCGTTCCACGGGCGTGTCATGTTCCTTATGTTTCATAATCATACCCAGCACAAATGCAGGCAGCAGGACTTCAATATGAATACTTCCCTCCTCCCCATACAATTCCTTACTACCTAGATAAAGAATTTGAGTAGCCAAAAATATGATTATTGAATAAAAGAGGATAGCCTTCCAATCCTGACGCCAATCGTACTTATTCAGCCTTTGCCAGCCGATCGATAATAACAGGAACACAATCACCACCACAATAATCAACTGCCAGCGCAGCCCGATCATCATAATCTGAAGAGGAATCATCAAAAGAATCGTATCCAAATCATCGAAAATAGCCAACACCTGTATCTTCTTATAAATCCAACTGGACTTTAACCCGATAGCCGCCAACATTGTAAACAAAATACCGGCTGATGTCGGTGCGGCAAAACGGCTCAACAGCAAATTCTCCTTCCAGGCTTCCCAACTATTCCAAAAATCGGGTGGAAGCAATACAAACACATAATAAATGGCAATCATAAACCACGGCAAAGCAGCCGTAGCCATGGCAATAAAATAATCCTGGGCGTAACTTTTCCACCGTGTCTTATCAAGAACAAATTCACGGCCTACATTAATCATTATAAAACTAAGGCATACATAGAGCAATACATTCGATATGGATTTAACAGCTCCATAGCCATCCCCTGCCATCATCGGCAGGAATTGCGAAACGACGAGCCCCAGCATCAGGAAGCCCGAAAAAGACAGAACTTTTCTCATATTTATAGTTGTTTGTTCCTAAAAAGTGATTGCCAAGGAAAGCTCTGCAGACAGAAGGCAATCACCTGGTGTATTAAAAACTAACCGCAAGTCAATTTGTTCAGAACATATCTCTGAAAAATTGCTTGCGGCAGTGTTTTTTAATCCAGCTTCAGTACGGCGAGGAAGGCTTTCTGTGGCACTTCCACGTTACCGATTTGTTTCATTCGTTTTTTACCTCTTTTCTGTTTTTCAAGCAGTTTACGTTTACGGCTCACGTCGCCACCATAACACTTCGCGGTCACATCCTTACGAACCGCCTTAATGGTTTCGCGAGAAATAATCTTCGCTCCGATAGCTGCCTGAATGGCAATATCAAACTGTTGACGCGGAATAAGTTCCTTCAACTTCTCACACATCCGGCGTCCCATATCGTAAGCATTGTCAATATGCGTCAAAGTGGAAAGCGCATCCACAGGCTCACCGTTCAAGAGAATATCCAACTTCACCAGTTTAGAAGTACGGAAACCATTCGGATGATAATCAAACGAAGCATACCCTTTGGAAATACTCTTCAACTTATCATAAAAGTCAATCACAATTTCTCCCAAAGGCATATTATAATAGATTTCCACCCGGTTACCGGAGATATATTCCTGTTTAATCAATTCACCACGTTTACCCAGACAAAGCGTCATGATAGGACCGATATAATCGGTAGTAGTAATAATAGATGCTTTGATATACGGCTCTTCGATATGGTCAATCATGGTCGGGTCAGGCATACCACCGGGGTTGTGCACTTCCTTCATATTACCTTGTTTATCATATATATGGTAAGAAACGTTCGGCACCGTAGTAATCACATTCATATCAAACTCACGGTCCAAGCGCTCCTGCACAATCTCCATGTGGAGCAATCCGAGGAAACCACAACGGAAGCCAAAACCCAAAGCCAACGAAGATTCCGGCTGGAAAGTCAAAGACGCGTCATTCAACTGCAACTTCTCCAAAGACGCACGGAGATCTTCAAAATCCTCCGCTTCAATCGGATAAACTCCGGCAAACACCATCGGCTTCACTTCCTCAAAACCGGCAATAGCCTTTTCACACGGACGGGCAATATGCGTAATGGTATCTCCCACTTTCACCTCTTTGGAAGTCTTGATACCGGAAATAATATATCCTACATCTCCCGTACGAAGTTCGTTACGAGGCACCATATCCATTTTCAACACCCCTACTTCATCGGCGTCATACTCTTTTCCCGTATTGAAGAACTTCACCTTGTCTCCCTTGCGAATCATACCGTTTTCGATCTTGAAATAAGCAATAATTCCGCGGAAAGAATTAAATACAGAATCGAAAATCAAAGCCTGCAACGGAGCCTCTTCATCTCCTTCCGGATGAGGAATCCGCTCAATCACAGCCGCCAGTATCTCTTCCACTCCCATCCCCGTTTTGCCGGACGCACGGATTACTTCCTCCCGTTTGCAGCCCAACAATTCAACGATCTCATCTTCCACTTCTTCGGGATTGGCGCTCGCCATGTCACATTTATTAATCACCGGAATAATCTCAAGGTCATGCTCAATGGCCATATACAGATTTGAAATCGTCTGCGCCTGCACTCCCTGGGAAGCATCGACAATCAGCAACGCACCTTCACACGCAGCAATAGAACGCGATACCTCATACGAAAAGTCCACATGTCCCGGGGTGTCAATCAAGTTAAGGATATACTTTTCACCCTGATAAGTATATTCCATCTGGATAGCATGGCTCTTGATAGTGATCCCTCTTTCCTTCTCCAGATCCATATTATCAAGCATCTGCCCGGAAGTCACCTGAATGGTATGTGTAAACTCCAACAAACGGTCAGCCAAAGTCGACTTACCGTGGTCAATATGAGCAATAATGCAAAAGTTGCGTATATTCTTCATTCTGAATTCTTATTATTTTATCTTTTTGGTGTGCAAAGATACGTAAATGGCGGAATAAAAAAAAATGCGTTGATAACATTATGATTATGTACCAACGCATTTTTTTATTGCTTAAGTGAGTTACTCGCTTAGATCAATTTGATGAAGAGTTCACCTTCAACTTCTTCCACAGAGACTTTGTCTTCTCTCAATAACCAGCCAAGGCCGAGAAACAGATCTTTGTCAACCAATTTAGTTGCTTTTTTAAGCTGCTTGGCAGTCATTCCTTCTGTTTCGTTCAGTGCATTCCAGATAGTACCTGCAATTACACCAGCTTTTTCTTTCAACATTTGCTTTGCAATTTTAGTTAGACATGCTTAAAATCTTTCCAGCCATAAAGACTTTCAGATTTTATTTCGGAGGCAAAGATAGTTATTTTTATGTTATATAACACTTTATTGAGCACTTTTTTACCGTTTTTGTAATAAAAAAGCATTTTAGGAGCTCATTTTGGATGCTTTTCGAGATATTCCGACCAAATTCTTGCCGCTTCTTCAACCATTTTTGCACAGGGACGCTTGCTATAATATTGAGCAGTACGCTCTTCCGGAATAGTGGAGACGGGCTCTTTTTTCTTTAATCCCAACAATTCGCCACAAATCAGCGAGCCGTTACGCTTCTTAAATTCAGCCGCCAGTTCTTGCACTACCGCATAATTGGCAGCTTTACCTTCCCGGTCAGTTGCTTCCGTAGCACCGGTTTCCAAGCCTGCCACCAGAAACATGCCGCAGGCAGCTCCACACGTTTCACGCATTCGTCCGATGCCCCCGCCAAAAGAAGCACTCATACGCAATGCCTGTTCCTGTGTAAATCCATACATGTCCGCAAAAGCCGCTACCACCGACTGTGAGCAGTTATATCCACTCCTAAAAAGCTCCACTGCTTTCTGTATTCTATCTTCCATAAACTATTTTGCATTTTTATTTTGTGCAAAAGTATAAAAAAGTATCTTTGTACCGGATAGGGCGTAAAGATTAAAATCAAAAAAAAGAAAATATGAACAAAACTATTTCATATAAAGAATCGACAGCCATTGCCATCCAAGCTATGATGAGCGCAGCCAGAAAGGATGAATATGCCGATAGGAAAAAAAAGAGTAATTTCCCTCAAAACAGAAAGAAACGTGATGTCACTCTCAAGGACATACGTGAATGGAACAAAAGAAGGAATTATAAAGAAGATACAGGAATCACAATCAACGCGATGATGGAATCAGCCGTCAAAGATCCGTATGTGGATCTGAATCCACCATCCAAATTTTAAAAAGCTAAAATATATATGGCTACAACATTTGACATCCAACTACCTCATTATTCGCGCGGATTTCATCTAATCACGCGCGATATTGTCTCACAGCTACCCCCACTTCCTGAAAGCGGTCTGCTGGTAGTCTTTATCAAACACACTTCTGCCGGACTGACTATCAACGAAAATGCAGACCCGGACGTACGGCATGACTTTCAGACGTTTTTTAATAAACTCGTTCCCGACGGTGCTCCCTACTTCATCCATACCCTTGAAGGCCCTGACGATATGAGTGCCCATATAAAAGCCTCCCTGATAGGAAGCTCGGTCACCATCCCCATCAAAAACCACCGTTTGAACTTAGGTACATGGCAAGGCGTCTACCTCGGCGAGTTTCGCGACGGAGGAGACACCCGTAAATTGAGTATTACCATTCTATAATATTTCCAGAGCCATCGGACAATGGTCGGAATGTACGGCCTCATTCAAGATATACGCCCGTTTCAACAGCGGGCGTACCGGCTCGCTGACCATACAATAATCAATTCTCCAGCCTTTATTCTTGGCACGCGAATTAAAACGATAGCTCCACCAGGTATATTCCTGTTTCTCCGGACAAAGCGTACGGAAAGAGTCCACATATCCCGCAGACAGGAAACGCGTCATCCATTCCCGTTCTTCAGGAAGGAAACCGCTGTTAGTCGCATTCCGGACAGGGTCATGAATATCAATCGGCTCGTGACAGATATTATAATCACCGCAAAGAATCAAATTGGGACGAGACTTCTGCAACTCCATCACATATTTCTGGAAATCTTCCAACCACACCATTTTAAAGGCCTGACGTTCATCCCCGCTCGTTCCCGAAGGATGATAAACACTGACTACCGACAAGTCTCCGAAGTCCGCACGGATGAAACGTCCTTCATTATCGTATGCTTCCATTCCCATCCCATATTCCACATGGTCTGGTTCCCGCTTGGTAAGTATGGCCACTCCACTGTACCCCTTCTTCTGTGCCGAGTACAAATAAGACTTGTAGCCCAATGCTTCAAACACTTCTCCCGGATATTGGTCCGGTTGCAGTTTCGTCTCTTGCAGACAAAGAATATCAGGATTCTCCTGTGCCAGCCATTCCGGTAACCCTTTAGATACGGCAGCACGTAGTCCGTTCACGTTATAAGTAATAATCTTCATCATTCTATATTTATAAGTTCATGTTCATTTTATGAAAACAAAAGCATAATGTTCAGTACCGAAACAATAATAGCAATCGAATACAACACAAACGTACTCCAACGGCTATTGACATAATCACCCATCACCTTTCGGGAAGACGTCAGTCCCACCTGTAAGAACACGGTGAAAGGCAATTGAATACTAAGTACCATCTGCGAAATAATCAATCCTTTAAACGGATCTCCAATAAAGAAAATCAGCAATAAGGCAATTCCCAAAGACAAGAGAACTCCCACCTGCGAGTGACTGTCCTTGATATGATAAGACTCGCCGAAAATACCTGCAAAAATAGAACCTGCCGCCATTCCGCTCGTAATAGTTGACGAAATACCCGCCATCAGCAATGCCAATGCAAATACAATTGCCGCATTACTTCCCAATAAAGGTTCGAGCAAAGACTTAGCCTGTTGCAGTTCCTCTACCTGAATACCGCTCTTAAAGAAAGTGGCGGCCGCCAGCAGAATCATGGCACTGTTAATCGCCCAACCGACAATCATTGAGAAAAGAGTGTCAAACAACTCATATTTCAATACCTTCTTAATAGAAACATCATCCTTCTTATTGTACTCGTGACTCTGTATCACCTCCGAATGAAGAAACAAATTATGAGGCATCACTACCGCTCCCAGCACACTCATGATAATCAGCATACTACCTTTCGGGAAAGCAGGAGTCACCCACCCCGCCGTTGCAGCCGGCCAGTCTATTTCCACCAGAAACAACTCATAAATAAATGAAAGCCCGATAACAGAAACGAACGCAATGATGGAACGTTCTATCTTTTTATACGAATTAGTGAAAAGCATGATGGAGACAAAAAGCGTAGTCAATACAGCTCCCCATATAATAGGAATATCCAATAACATTTCCAACGCGATGGCACCTCCCAGAATTTCCGCTAGGGAAGTAGAGATTGACGCCAGTACTGCTGTGCCAAGAATAGGTCGTGACACCCATTTAGGGGTGTACTTAGTGGCCGCCTCCGAAAGGCAAAGTCCGGTAACGATTCCCAAGTGAGCAACGTTGTGCTGAAGGACAATCAGCATGATGGTAGACAAGGTAACCACCCAAAGCAAGGAATAGCCGAATTCGGAACCGGCGGCGAAATTAGAAGCCCAGTTTCCCGGATCAATAAATCCTACAGTAACCAGCAGCCCCGGACCAATATATTTAAAAACATCCAGTCCACCCAGATAGCGTTTATGATCTTTCCGTCTTAAGTCTTGAAAAATATTCTTCATTTTTGCATAATAGTTTATCCAGTACAAATATACTTATAAATAACGAGTGAGAATCAATTTTAGTTCAAAATACCGACCAATAAGTAGATGACCTATGAACACAGATGATACACTAATTATGAGGACATTATTATAAAAGGATTGAGTAAGGACTACTCGAGAAAAGGAAATAAGGACTTTCTGCAAAAAAAATGACCTCCGACAAACCAATTGCCAGAGGTCACAAATCAATATATAATTTACATAAATGAAGATCAATCAATATCCCATCTCATGCAATGCATGACATAATTGATCGGGACAAGATGTCGGCCTGCCACCACAACGCACTCCTTCAAGTTTTGCGATCACCTCCTCCACCTTCATTCCTCTCACAAGGCGGGAAATACCTTGAAGGTTACCATTACATCCTCCCCAGAAAGCAACTTCCTTCACCACTCCATCTTCCACATTCAGTTCGATATTCGTGCTGCAAGTTCCCTGGGTCTTATAAACATATTCCATAACCTTACTTTACTCTTCCCCCTCTTCCGGTTGCATATTGGTATAGACAGTCTGCACGTCATCAAATTCTTCCAGACGTTCGATCATCTTATCCAATGTTTCGCGTTGTTCCGGAGTAACCTCTTTCAAGTCGTTCGGGATATAAGTAAAGTCTCCACCGACATCTTCAAAGCCACATTCTTCCAAATGCTTCTGAATAGCGGCGTAGCTCTTAGGATTACCATAGATAGTAATTGTTCCCTCTTCATCATCTTCTTCATATTCATCTTCCACGTCATAGTCGATCAGATCGAGAATCAGTTCTTCCATATCCAATCCGTCTTTCTTCTTGAAAGTGAACACACATTTGTGGTCGAAAAGGAACGCAAGAGAACCCATTGTACCCAGATTGCCACCGAACTTATTAAATACCGAACGAACATCAGCCACCGTACGAGTTGTGTTGTCTGTCAATGTGTCTACAAACACAGCAATACCGTGAGGGCCGTATCCTTCATAAGTCATGCTCTTGTAGTCGCTCTGGTCTTTACCCATTGCGTTTTTGATAGCACGTTCAATGTTATCCTTCGGCATGTTTTCACGCTTACAAGTAGCGATCACCGAACGCAGCGTCGGGTTGTTTTCTGGTTCCGGACCGCCTGCCTTTACAGCGATAGCGATTTGTTTACCCAGTCTTGTAAAAGTTTTAGCCATGTGGCCCCATCTTTTCAGTTTAGCGGCCTTTCTATATTCAAATGCTCTTCCCATTGGTTTATATTTTTAATAATGACAATTTTAAGTTTATCTAAGTTTGGCACCCAGTTTATCTTCCAGGTTCTTCACCAGTTTCGACATGATCTTATCAATCATCTTATCATTCAAAGTCTGGTTTTCATCCTGAAGCAGGAAGCTCACCGCATACGACTTCTTACCCGCTTCGAGGTTCTTACCTTCATATACATCGAAGAGTTCCACTTCTTTCAACAGCTTCTTCTCTGTTTCGTATGCAATCTTTTCGATTTCAGCAAATTGTATATTCTTATCAAGCAACAATGCCAAGTCGCGTTTCACAGCAGGGAATTTGGATATTTCCTTGTAGCTGATCTTCACAGAACGGATGGCTTTCATCAATTCCTTCCAGTTCAAGTCGGCGTAATATACTTCATTGTCGATATCAAATGCTTTCAACAACTTCTTAGTTACAATACCGAAAGAAGCAAGACGTTTTCCGCCCTTTGTGTTGACAGAGAGTGCGGCAGCAAAAACATCGTCTGTCAGATTACCGACAACCAGATTGTGCAAATCCAGTCCCAGACGCTTCAATATATTTTCTACATAAGCCTTCAATTCATACACCGAACTGTTCTCATCCGCATGCGCCCATGAGTTGGAAACCTTCTTACCGGTTACCCACAAGCCCAGGTGATAATCTTCCGAATAAGGAGCCAGTACCTTCTCTTCGTTCTTCTTGTCAGCATTGAAATAATAACAGTTACCGAATTCGAAGAATTTCAAATCAGCGTTCTTACGATTGGCGTTATGAGCAATGCTTTCCAGTCCGCCGAACAGCAAAGTCTGACGCATAGCGTTCAGATCAGCACTCAACGGATTGAGCAACATCACCAGGTGATTGGACGGATAAGCCTCCAACCCATCATAATAAGCAGCACGAGTCAGTGAGTTGTTCAGAATTTCATTGAATCCACAACCCACCAGTTGTTCTGCAATCAGGTTCTGCAATTTATTCGACTTGTCGTGCTCCCCCTTTGTAGTCAGACTGGAGTTCAGCGTAGTCGGAATTTCCACATTATTATATCCATAGATGCGAAGAATATCTTCAATCACATCGCAATCACGCTGCACGTCTACACGATAAGGAGGAACAGCCAGTGTCAGTCCTTCTGCCGTTTCATTGGTAATCTTCATTTCCAGGCTGATCACAATGCTCTTGATTGTCTCTACCGGAATCACTTTACCTACCAAAGAATGTACTTTTTCGTAAGCAAGATCGACGATAAAATCCTGTGCAGGAGTAGTGAATACATCTTTTATTTCAGAAGAAATCGTACCGCCAGCCAGTTCTTTCACCATCAAAGCAGCTAGTTTCAGGCAATAAATCACGCCGTTCGGATCGATACCACGTTCGAAACGGAAAGAAGCATCCGTATTCAAGCCATGACGACGAGCCGTCTTACGCACCCATGTAGGATGGAAATAAGCACTTTCGATGAATACGTCTGTCGTAGCTTCCGTAGAGCCGGAGTCCAGTCCGCCGAATACGCCGGCAATACACATGGCCTCTTCCTTGTTGCAAATCATCAGGTCGCGTTCGTTCAACTTACGCTCCACTTCATCCAACGTAACGAACGGAGTACCTTCGGGCATTGTTTTCACAATCACTTCATTGCCTTTAATCTTTCCGGCATCGAAGCAATGCAACGGCTGACCGAAAGCATGAACGATATAGTTCGTAATATCCACTACATTATTAATAGGACGCACACCGATCAGGCGCAATTTGTTTTGCAGCCATTCCGGACTCTCCTTCACCGTTACACCTTTCACAGTAACACCGGCATAATGCGGACAAGCTTCGCTGTTTTCAACCTTCACTTCGATATTCAAGTCATGGTTTTCCACTTTAAAGCCATCCACTGACGGGCGCTGTAAAGTTGCCTGACGACCGTTCTGAATCAGATAAGCATACAGGTCACGAGCTACCCCATAGTGAGAGCAGGCATCCGCACGGTTAGGCGTGATATCCACTTCCAGTACATAATCGCTCTTGATATTATAATAATCCTTGGCAAGCGTACCCGGAACAGCAGTTTCCGGCAATACGATGATACCTGCATGATCCGTACCGATCCCAATTTCGTCTTCAGCACAAATCATACCTGTAGATTCTACCCCACGGATTTTTGATTTCTTGATGGTAAAACATTCGTCACCGTCATAAAGTTTCGTACCTAAAGTAGCTACCACCACTTTCTGTCCGGCAGCCACATTCGGGGCACCACAAACAATCTGTACCGGTTCACCGTCTCCCAGATTAACAGTAGTAATATGCAAATGGTCAGAATTAGGATGTTCCGTGCAGGTCAGCACTTCACCAATCACAAGTCCTTCCAAACCACCTTTAATGGTTTGCACTTCTTCTACACCACCTGTTTCCAAGCCGATAGAAGTCAACGCAGCAGCCGTTTCATCGGGCGTCAGGTCGAAGTTGACATACTCTTTCAGCCAGTTATAAGAGATATTCATATACTTAATTTTTTATTGTTTCTCAAAAAGATTCGCAAAGTTAATAAGATTTTTCGGTTGACCGAGAAGGTTTGATAAAAAATTGCGCGTTATTTCACCACAGGGACGCAACTAGAACGGCAAAGGTCCATCCCCCGGTGCTCCGAACGGATTGTCTGTCTGTGGCGCAAAATCAGGCGCGGGAGGAGGTACGGAACCTGCACTACCTGTATTCATTTTCGATCCTAGCATAGCCCCGGCAGGCTCACCCGGCATCGGGATAACCATATCGTCCTCCGGATTGGAGAAACGGGTAAATTCTCCCTTAAACCGGAGCAACACCTCGCCTACCGCACCATTACGATGCTTGGCGATGACAATCTCCGCCATACCACGCAGGTCATTACCACGATCATCCTGATAAATCTTATAGTATTCCGGACGGTGGATAAAGCACACCATATCGGCATCCTGCTCGATGGCTCCCGATTCACGAAGGTCACTCAACTGCGGACGTTTACCATCAATACCTTCACGACTTTCCACACCACGATTCAACTGCGACAGTGCGATGATCGGAATATTCAACTCTTTCGCCAGTCCTTTCAACGAACGGGAAATGGTACTAACCTCTTCCTGACGGCTACCAAACGCCATACCGCTCGCATTCATCAACTGAAGGTAGTCAATAATAATGATTCTCACTCCATGTTCACGTACCAGACGACGCGCTTTCGTTCGAAGTTCAAATACAGACAGAGACGGAGTATCATCCACGTAAAGCGGTGCATCCATCAGATTCTTCAGTTTATAGTCCAACTGTTGCCACTCATAACCAGCCAACTGTCCGCTCTTGATCTTTCCACTCTCAATCTCGCAAACATTCGCAATCAAACGGTTCACCAGCTGAACGTTACTCATTTCAAGAGAAAACAACGCCACCGGGTTCCGATAATCGACAGCAATATTCTTAGCCATAGAAAGGACAAAGGCGGTCTTACCCATCGCAGGACGTGCAGCAATAATGATAAGGTCGGAATTTTGCCAACCGGAAGTCATCTTGTCGAGCTTTGTAAAACCACTCTCAAGACCACTCAAACCGTCGGTTCGCGCCGCAGCCTTCTGAATCAGCTTATAGGCTTCGTCAATCACCGGATTGATCTGCGTATAATCCTTTTTCATATTCTGCTGCGAAATCTCAAAAAGTTTACCTTCCGCCTCCTGCATCAAGTCGTCCACATCCAGCGTTTCATCAAACGCCTTACTCTGGATATTGCTCGTAAACGTAATCAGCTCACGCGCCAGAGATTTCTGTGCAATAATACGAGCGTGATACTCAATATGCGCTGATGAAGCCACCTTACTACTCAATTGAGTAATATAGAACGGGCCTCCCACCTCTTCCAATTCTCCGCGTTTGCTAAGTTGTTCCTTTACAGTCAGAATATCCACCGGTTTCTGATTCACCGCAAGATCGGTGATAGCAGAATAAATCAACTGATGCCGGTGTTCGTAAAAAGATTCGGGACGAAGAATCTCACTCACCAATGAGTAAGCATCCTTTTCAATCATCAAAGCTCCCAGAACTGCTTCTTCCAGTTCAGGTGCCTGTGGCTGAATACGTCCATAATCATTTACCGGTTGTACCTTAGTAGACTTTGTATTGCGGGTATTTCTTTTCTGTTCGGCCATGAAAAACTTTTATGATTTATGAATTTTGATTTATGATTTATGATTGGATGGCTTCCATTGGCAGGCTTTTTCCAATCGGAACGACAAAGATAGAATATAATAATGAAGAATGAATAAAGAAAAATGAAGATTTTAGTATCTTTGCCACAACATCGCAATTTAGCAACCCATAAATCATAATTCATAAATCATAAATCAAATGCTCGCTTTTCCTAATATCAAAATAAACCTGGGACTTTCCATCACGGAAAAACGCCCGGACGGATATCACAATCTGGAAACCGTTTTCTATCCGGTAGCCCTCGAGGACGCTCTCGAAATCCGTACTTCTTCTGAAACAGAAAAGAAGATTACCCTCCACCAGTATGGCATGGAGATAGCCGGCAATCCGGAAGACAACCTGGTGGCAAAGGCCTATTCATTGCTGGATAAGGAGTTTCATCTTCCCCCTGTCGAAATTCATTTATATAAGCATATTCCCTCGGGAGCCGGACTGGGGGGCGGTTCATCCGATGCCGCTTTTATGCTAAAGTTGCTCAACGATCATTTTCAGCTGGAATTATCCGAAGAGCAGCTGGAGGTATATGCCGCCACTTTGGGAGCGGACTGCGCTTTCTTTATCAAAAACAAGCCGACCTATGCCGAAGGGATCGGAAACCTGTTCTCACCAATCGAGCTTTCATTAAGCGGTTACCAAATCATGATTGTCAAACCGAACGTTTTCGTTTCTACCCGGGAAGCTTTTTCAAATATCCACCCGCACCGCCCGGAATATCCGGTCAAAGAGGCAATCCTGCGTCCAGTTGCAGAATGGAAGGATATCCTAATCAATGATTTTGAAGCAAGTGTATTCCCGCAACATCCCGTTATTGGGGAAATTAAAAGAGAACTCTATCATCAAGGAGCGATCTACGCCTCCATGAGCGGCTCCGGCTCTTCAGTGTTCGGACTGTTCGCCCCCGGAACTTCTTTACCGAAAACAATGGGAGAAAGCGACGTTTTCTGTTTCAAAGGAAAGCTATAAACATAGTTTTGTTCGCCCATACTGGGCGAACAAAAAAACGGTACCACGACTCACGTCGTAGTACCGTCACAACACAAACACAAAATAAAACACGACAAAACTACTATGCAATCTTTCCTGTCTATGCCGGGGAGGCATAAGTACCATTTACGTATATTCGCATACTCATAAACAGCTTCAGGTCGATTAGCATCAGATAAACAAATCGCATGCACGATTTGTTTAATCTTTTATGTTTATTTTAAAACAAATCTCTTTTATTGAATCCCTCTTTCACGGAGTTTCAGCTGCCAGTTCCATGCAGAACGTAAAGTATCTTCCAAAGTTTCTACAGCCTTCCAACCCAGTTCCTGATTTGCGAAATCCGGATTCGCCCAAACTTTTTCAATGTCGCCTGCACGACGTCCGACAATCTGATAATTCAATTTTACGCCGGTGGCTTTTTCAAAGCCATTTATTAATTCCAATACAGAAACGCCACGTCCTGTACCGATATTGAACACTTCCACTTTTTCTTTTTGTGTCTTTTCCAAGATACGACGGATAGCAATCACATGGGCTTTAGCCAAGTCAACGACATTGATAAAGTCACGGATACAAGAACCGTCCGGTGTATCATAATCATCACCAAACACACTTAGTTTCTCACGGAGACCGATGGCGGTTTGGGTCAGATATGGAATCAGGTTTTGAGGAACCCCATTAGGCAGTTCACCCAGCAATGCCGTAGGATGCGCACCAATCGGATTGAAATAGCGCAGCATAATCGCATTGATCGGAGCACCTGAAGCTACCGTATCACGAATAATCTCTTCATTGATCTGTTTCGTATTTCCGTATGGCGATTCCGCTTTCTTAATCGGAGCCTTTTCCGTTACCGGCAGTTCATCCGGCTGGCCGTATACTGTACAGGAAGAAGAGAACACAATACCTTCTACTCCATGTTTTGGCATCAGTTCGAGAAGGTTAATCAAAGAAACCAGGTTATTACGGTAGTAAAGCAACGGTTTCTGTACCGATTCTCCTACTGCTTTGCTCGCTGCAAAGTGAATGATCGCCTTAATTCCTTTATATTTTGTAAATACTGCATCAAGACCAGCAAAGTCCAGGCAATCCAGCTTTTCAAAAACTGGGCGAATACCGGAAACTTTCTCTATATTGTCAACAACGTCAGCACTTGAATTTGATAAATTATCGATGATGATTACTTCATATCCACTGTTTTGTAGTTCTACAACAGTATGAGACCCTATGTATCCTGTCCCGCCTGTTACTAAAATTCTTTCTTTCATATACTTTATAAAAATGGTTAGTTTCTCGGCTTATTATTGTTTGAGTTACAAATGTATGGAAATAAAATGGAATAGCAATAATTTGCCACAATTTTATTTGCTGAAAAGTAATTTAGGTACGATTTGGTGGCAATCAGGTATAAAAAAGAATTGGAAACTCTGCTGTATGTCGCCATACAGCAGAGTTTCCAATCCCCTATTTAATTATCAACTGTAAATCCTTACACCACGCCGGAGAATCCCATGAATGCCATAGCAAGCAAACCGGCGGTAATCAAAGCAATCGGAGTGCCTTGCATTCCTTTCGGAACTTTCACAAGACTCATCTGTTCGCGCAATCCGGCAAAAAGCACCAATGCCAGACCGAAGCCGATGGCCGTAGAAAACGCGTACACAACACCTGTCAGCAAGTCGTAGTCTTTCTGAATCACCAGGATAGCCACACCAAGAATACAACAGTTGGTTGTAATCAAAGGCAAGAACACGCCCAAAGCCTGATACAGAGCAGGCGATACTTTTTTCAGAATGATTTCCACCATCTGCACCAATCCGGCAATGACCAGAATGAACGTAATGGTCTGCAAATATCCCAGCCCGAAGACATCCAACACAAACTTCTGAATCAGGAAGGTAACGATGGTAGCGATGGTCAACACGAAAGCAACTGCAGCGCTCATACCCATCGCAGTTTCCACCTTCTTGGATACGCCCAGGAACGGACAGATACCCAGGAACTGCGACAACACGATGTTGTTTACAAAGATTGCCGAAATAAATATCAATATATATTCCATATTCTTTTCTTATTTAATTGAATTAGGCTTTCTTGAAACTGTTAATCAGCGCAATGAGATATCCCAAAGCGATGAAAGCACCCGGAGCCAATACAAATACCAACATTCCATATTCTTCCGGCATGATGGTCAGATCGAAAATCTTACCGGTTCCCAGAAATTCGCGGACAGCACCCAGCAATGTCAGGGCAATGGTGAAACCAAGTCCCATGCCGATACCGTCGAACATAGAAGCAACTGCGTTATTCTTGGCAGCAAAGGCTTCGGCACGTCCCAACACAATACAGTTCACTACAATCAACGGGATGAAAAGTCCGAGCGTAGCGTACAGTCCAGGCACGTATGCCTGCATTACCATTTGAAGCAAGGTTACGAAAGACGCGATCACCACGATAAACGACGGGATACGCACCATATCCGGAATCAGGTTCTTGATTAAAGAGATCACCACATTCGAGCAGATCAAAACGAACATGGTAGCAAGTCCCATACCCATACCATTGATGGCCGACGAAGTCGTACCCAATGTAGGACACATACCGAGCAGGAGTACAAACGTAGGATTCTCTTTGATAATCCCGTTCATCATTACTTTAAAGTTATTCATATCTGTCTCCTTTCTTATTTAGCACTGACCGAATCAGTAAGTTCAACTTTTATCGTAGCTCCCGTAGCAGCGTCTGCACCTGTAGCCTTTTGAGAAGCACCGCTGACACCGTTCACCTCACCACCTTCGGCCTTATAAGCCTGATAAGCAGCATTTACAGCATTCAGAAACGCACGTGAAGTAATGGTAGAAGCTGTAATGGCATCCACCGCTCCCCCATCCTTGCTGACAGTCAACGGAGTTTCACCCGGATTCATCCCCAAAATAGACTTTTTACTCTCTTCGTGAGACACAGCCTGTTCCCCCTTGGCAGGATCGTATGCTCCAAACCATTTGTCGGCTTTAGAGCCCAGTCCCGGAGTTTCTGCGTGAGCGAGTAACGAGTAATTATAGATTTTACCTTCGGCGTTAAAGCCTACCAACACTTTCAGTTCGCCGCCAAATCCCATTGATTTAGCTTCGACGGCCGTTCCTACAAGTTCTTCGCCGTTCTTAGCCGGATAAACGATAAAGTCAACGTTCTTCTTTCCGTCTTTCTCGCTGAAGATCGTATCGCTTTCCGCTACCGGATTATTGGTAAATTCGGGAAGAACCTTTTTCAAAGCCTCGTTCAGTGTCTTCGCATTCGCTTCGGCAATGGGGCCTTTTGTCAGTTCATTTACATAAGCCAGCAACGCTACGGAGACAGCAGTCACGCCCGTAAGTACCAGCAACATATTCTTTAAAGATGATTCTAACTTTTTCATTTCTTCTTCGCTACCTCCCCAAAGCGTTTTGGTTTACAATAGGTGTTAATCAGCGGAGTGAACGCATTCATAATCAGGATGGCGAACGACATACCCTCGGGATAAGCACCGAACAGACGGATGACAACCGTCAGCAGACCGATACATACACCATAAATCAACATTCCTTTCTTACTCATCGGAGAAGTCACATAGTCGGTTGCCATAAAGACAGCACCCAGCATCAGACCACCGGAGAGCAACTGCAATACCGGAGAAACATATTTTTCCGGATCTGCCAGGTGCATGATACCTGCAAAGATAAACACGGTAGCCAGGATAGACACAGGAATATGCCAGGTGATGATCTTCTTCCAGAGCATATAAACCAGTCCGATCAATAGAGCCAATGCACTCACTTCACCCAAGCATCCGCCATTCTGTCCGATCAGCAAACTCAATGCATCCGGAATCTGGTTTAAAGCATCCATAGCCGCACTCTTATCTGCAGCATGAATCGCTTGTTTCATCAATGCCAGCGGAGTGGCACCGGTGGTAGCATCCGTATAAGCAGTCAACTGTCCGACTACCGGCCAGCTGGTCATCTGCACCGGGAAAGAAAGCAACAGGAACACACGTCCTGCCAGTGCCGGATTAAAAGGATTGCAGCCTAATCCGCCGAAAGACATTTTGCCTACACCAATAGCAAACAGTGCACCCAGAATGATAATCCAGATAGGAAGATTAGACGGTAAGTTGAATGCCAGCAACACACCTGTGATGATGGCAGAGCCGTCGCAGATGGTGGTGGTAGGTTTCTTCATTAAATATTTCCCGATCGCCCATTCGAAGAACAAACAAGCTGCAACGGAAGTAGCCGTGACAATCAGGGCACCCAGTCCGAAGAAATAGAGAGACACCAGAAAAGCCGGAATCAGTGCGATCAGCACGCCATACATATTTTTCTGTACGCTGTCTCCGCCATGAACGTGGGGCGATAGTGATACGATTAATTTATTTTCCATATTCATTATTTTTTAGCTTGACGTGCACGAATCATAGCACCAACTTTGCCTTTGCCCAGACGACAGTAGTCGAGCAACGGACGGTTGGCAGGACAAGTGAACTGGCAAGAGCCGCACTCGATACAATCCATGATTCTTTCTTTTTCCATTGTTTCAAAATCTCCGTTTTCGGACAAAGCTCCGAGCAAGTACGGTTCCAGTCCCATCGGACAGGCACTCACGCACTTCGCGCAACGGATACAGGTTTGAGCTTCGCCGCGTTTGGCTTCCTTCTGATTCATAATCAGGATACCGGAACTGCCCTTCGCAGTAGGAACCTCGATATTTACGAGCGCCTTACCCATCATCGGACCGCCACCGATCACCTTACCCGTATCTTCGGGCAGACCACCGCAAGCATCAATCAACTGTTTCATCGGTGTACCGATACGAGCCAGGAAGTTGGAAGGTTTCGCAACCGACTTTCCTGTCACGGTAATCACACGTTCGAACAACGGCTTATTTTTCTGTACAGCTTCATAAACGGCAAATGCTGTTCCCACGTTCTGCACGACTGCTCCCGTAGAGATAGGCAATGCACCGCTCGCCACCTGACGTTTGGTAATCGCGTCAATCAGTTGTTTTTCACCTCCTTGCGGATATTTCACCTTCAAGGGCACTACTTCGATACCTGCATAGCTAGAAGCCACTTTGGTCATCAGTTCGATAGCATCCGGCTTATTATTTTCGATTCCGATAAATGCCTTGTTCACTTTCACCGCTTTCATCAGGATAGAAACACCCACCATAATTTCTTCCGCGTGTTCCAGCATCAGCTGATGGTCGGCAGTCAGATAAGGTTCACACTCTACGGCATTGATAATCACACATTCAGCCTTGAAAGAAGGAGGAGGACAAAGTTTCACCTGTGTAGGGAAACAAGCACCGCCCAGACCTACGATTCCGGCATCGGCAATCTTCTTCACGATCTCTTCTGCGGAAAGTTCACACTCTTTCACCAGTGTGGTGCTACGGTCGATTGTTTCTTCCCATTCGTCGCCTTCCACATCAATAAAGATGGCAGGTTTCGCATAACCGCTGGCATCGACTATGGTATCAATCTTCGCCACTTTACCACTGACCGAAGAGTGAATTGCTGCCGAAACAAAGCCGGCAGGTTCGGCAATCCGTGTGCCTACCTTTACCACATCCCCTTTTGCTACAACCGGTTTTGCAGGCGCACCGATGTGCTGCCCCAGCAAAATAACAGCCTTTGCAGGAACTTCCGCTGTGATAATAGGTTGATGTGCCGACAATTTATTTTCGTGTGGATGAACTCCACCAATTGAAAATGTCTTTAACATACAGTTCTGTATTTTTTTCTGTTATTATTCTGTTACTTTCGGAGCTTCTGTAGCCTTTGCAGCAGGAGTTTCCACTTTTGCAGCCGATGCAGGAGTCTCCACCGCTTCTTTAGAAACAGCAGCCGGTTTCGGAGCAGCCGGAGCTTCTTCTTTCGGTTTCCGTGGCGGGAAATTCAACTCGACAATGCTATTCTGCGGACAAACTTCCACACATTTCCGGCAAGATTTACACTTGTTCGGATCAATGTAAGCCAAGTTGTTTTCCAGCGTAATAGCTTCGAACGGACAAGTCTTCACACACTTGCCACAGCCGATACAGCTCACTGTACAAGCCTTACGTGCCACCGCTCCCTTGTCTTTATTCACACAAGAGACATACACGCGGCGTGACTTCTTTCCTTGCGGACGGATTTCGATGATCGCCTTCGGGCAAGCCTTCACACAAGCGCCACAAGCGGTACATTTCGCTTCATCCACTTCCGGAAGTCCCGTTTCAGGATTCATGTGGATGGCATCGAACTGACAAGCCGCCACACAGTCACCACACCCCAGACATCCGTAACTACATCCCGTTTCCCCACCATACAGCGAAGCGGCAATAGCACAACTCTTCGCACCATCATATTGGTTGGTACGCGGACGATTGGCACACGTTCCGTTACATCTTACCACTGCTACCATCGGTTCAGCTTCACCGGCTGCAAGTCCGAGGATATCAGCAATTTGTGCCATGACAGGTTGTCCACCTACGGGGCAGAATTTACCATCCAGCGAACCGGCTTTGACGCAAGCGTCGGCAAAGCCGCTACAACCGGGATAGCCACATCCACCACAATTAGCCTGGGGAAGCACTTCTCCCACCTGAGCAATCCGCGGGTCTTCATACACGGCAAATTTCTTGGAAGCCACATAAAGAATAGCGGCCAGCACGAGCGCTATAGCTCCCAATGAAATCACTGCAATCAGAATCAAATTCATAATGTTTTTAGTTATTTATTGGTTTTATAGTAAATGAAAATTGTTGTTTGAGTCGCGTTTTATTGAGCCACAAAACGAAATAATAAGGTATAAGGACAGCCAGAGAAAGAAGTGCTGCATACAACTCATTCTCTATCCACGCCATCAAAAGAAACAATGAAAATATAAGAAGTACGAAAGGAAGTACGAAAGCCAATACCACTGCCATCATGCCCATCGACGTTTCGCCGACCACCATCACCTTCTCTCCCACCTGATAGGAAGAAGCCGCGGTATCTATAATATCTATGATTTTGTCCTTACTATCCGCCGAGGAACAATGCCCCTTTGCGCTACAAGCCGCGCAAGCCGATGTCTGGACAATCCTCACCAACAGATGAGAACCTTGTATGTTTTCCACAATACCTAGATGCTTTATAGTATTATTCGTCATTTTGCAAACTCCGCATTACAAATCGCGGCAAATTTAATCATTATTTATGAACTACGAAGCATTCCCCCAACTTTTTCTACATAATAAATTGTTATTTTTTGCGTTTACGTTATCGCACACGGGAAAAAGATTCCTATCATTTAGTACTCTATATAAATAAACGTGAGTTCGATATGTCGAACTCACGTTTATTCTACATTATGCATCTTATTCTACTTATCTTCTACGCATCGTACGAAGCAGGCATCTTGTGCACCGCCGGTTGAACTACGGGTGATGGGATAGAAATCAAAAGTAAAGTAATTGAAATCCCATCCGGTTGCATTCCCATCTCCGGGCTTTTCAGCCTTTACATAATGACTCAACCAGTAGATTGCTCCGGGACGCATATATACGTCATAAAAGAGAGGAGCGCCCGCGACACCCACGGGGTAGCTCTCGCTAAGCCATCCACTGGGGAATCGTTCGGCTCGAGTTGCTGCATATCTTAATGTGCCCGCGCCTTTGGCATCTTTTTCTTTTCTATGTCCATATCCAGAAGCTCCAATAGGAAAGAACAGACTTTTTCCGGTTTGTTGATTGTAGACAAAACAACCACGCATTCCGCGCTTTGTATGATTGTAGTCATAACCGTACGCGTCGTTTATATCATCTTCAGTACTTGTCGATCCATCTCCATACAGTATACCATATCCTTGTTTGATGTCTATATGGTCATATAATGCTTTAAAATCATCATAAGAAGCAATTCTTGTATTTGAAGGAAGCTGCGATGAATCGACAAACGCAGCATCGAAACCACTCTTGTCGTCCGACGGCGCGTTTACAGGTTTTATCTCTCCCCATGCCTTTTCTCCACTTGTGCCTGCAATGGTTAATTTTTGGGTTCCTGGCCCTTGGAAAGATTCTGGTGTAACGTTTATCCAATATGGCCCCGGGGTCTTATTATTGACCGCGTCGATTGGCTCGGTCATGTTACCCCATTTGAACAACGAACCTTCTTCCAGCGGAGAAGCGGTTTCTGTATCTTTAGTCTTCATGTTACGCGCATGCCATTCGGTCCCTCCATCAATCAATGCATCGGGAGCATCTCCTTGACGTACAAATATCAAGTGGTAGCAAGTATAGTTGTGATACTCTACCCGTATGATGGCATATCGATTTTCATTCTCTCCGCAGCCGCCATTAAAGTCAATTCTGAAATCTATATTCGAACCGGTTTTCCCATAAACGGTGTCGTTGCTTACTTCGCTATGTTTCTTGCCGACACCTAAATTGATAAAGCTTTTATCCCCACAAACCACATAGGCTTTCCACGGACCTTCGGAAGCGAATACCTCAAATTTTGTTCCATTCTCTTGAGGTAATCGTTTCAATAGTACGTCGAATCCTGCGTCATTGTCATGGCTGCGCCAAATTCCTTTGGGGTTGACAATACGACGCACTTGATAAATAACAGGGTTTTCATTCCCTTTGGCGGAGTTTGTAACGGAAGAATTTGTAGAAATCGTTTTCCATACTGTACCGTCCGGATTCAATAACGTCGCTTTTATCTCCACTTCCGATCTGCGTTGATAGGCCACATAGGGATTATTCCCAGTATATGCGGTTGCTTTAATTAGCTGTTTGGCGCGGGTGTACATAGGAAGCAGCATATGATATATGCTATCACCTTCTTTTCTTACTTTGTATTCTCCGTCTTTTTCCTCTCCTGCTTCACCAAAGAAACTATGTTCCTCTTCGTCTGTAATATCTCCGATGGGATATGTGCGTTCTCCTCTTTTATGCTCTTCATAATAAGATTGGTTGGAGGTTTCAATATACGGAGCTGTTCCGGTTATAACCAAATCCTTGGTCGCACGCAGGGACAGAAAACCATTCCACGGGTTGGCATTAGCTATATCCATCTTATCGTAATAATCGAAAGTTTTTAATGCATTATAGGGGCCCCATCGATTGTCTACAATCCTTGCCTCTATTTTACCCAGTTTACGTCCTCCTGTTCTGACTTTCAGCGGCAACATCATCGAATGATTATACAGATAAGATATATAATAAGGATTCGGCACCTCAATACCCGGTTCCGGCTCCTGATATTCTATGTGCCAGTCGGCATCATTCGCGAAGTTTTTGAATTTCAGTGTGAGTTTATAATGATGGTTACGCTCGGCGTTGTAGTCGGTCTTTACATCTTTTCCAAGCATAAAACGATATTTGATATTCCCGCTCCCCACTTTTTCAGGGTTGACGGAAACGTAATAAGCATCTACTTCGATGTAAGTGCCATAAGGCACGTCATCTTTCGGCAGATAATCGGGATATAATATATTATCTCCCGGCAATCCGGGATGATCCAGTTCTCCATTACCATCGGCATCCTGCAATTTGCTGGGGCCTTTTCCTTGCATATTTTCGAAGAAAAACAAGGCGTCGGCAGTTTCTTCGTGTCCTTTTTTGTGCAACACTCCGTTTTCTTCAACAGGCCACGGATAATAAGATTTACCAGTGGACAAACGTACCGGATAGGATGCATCAAACACTGTCGGTTCCGTATCTCCTTCGTAGTATTTGATCACCTCTCCGTCAGGCATATCCTCTCCCTTTGCAGGAAAGGGCAAGTCATATCCTTCATCTTCCGCTCCCACCTTATTGTCTTTTCCCAAATAGCAATGAGTCGGAATATCTTTAATCTGCACCGACTTCAGGTAAATGAAAACCCCTTCTTTCAACGCGCTTGCATCGTATGCAACAGTTACTTTGGAGGCTGCGCGGCGTATCCATGCATGCAGCGTCATACCTTTCTTGTTGATGGCTACCAGCGCATCTTCCGTATTGCGGTTGGCTCCTGTGGGGGCATCCGGCAGCGTGGTGAAATGACCGAACATCTGGTTGTTGGCGATGGCTTTGCTTTTTGCACCGTCTTCCGTCGACACCCAGTTCTCTGCCTGCCATGCCAGGCCGATAGATTTCAGTCCTTCCCTAGTCCTGATGGCAGGGTAATGAGATGTTTTCATCAGATTTCCCATATTGGCCACTGCATATATATAATGATTGCCGTAAGGCACCCCGGATAATCGGAATGAGGCTTGCTGGGTCCGGCTTTCTGCGGTTGGCCCCCCTTCTGCGTCGTCGCTTGTGCGGTCTTCATCTTTCACCTTGAAAGAACCGTCGTTACCTTCTGTAGAAGCAGAACCGTCGGGAAGGAGGTAATATACTTTCGTTAGGGTTCCTTCTTTATCATACAGCAGCACACACAGGTTGTTGATGTCTTTGATGGCATCCCCTGCTGTGCGTGTCTTTACGTCCAAAGCCGGGCGAAGAGGAAGAAACTCTACCGTTGCATTTACGTCGGTTTCCCCTTCGGGCATTTGTTCGTATCTGTTGTTGAACCAATCGTCCGTGCAGGCAGCCAAAACAAATATCAGCATACCCGTAAGACTATAAAGAATATTTCGTTTCATATTTTCCTGCATAAAATTATTTTAAGGAAATCCTCTCTTCGTTGGTTATAGCCCGAAATCGGGATCTAATGTGACTTCGGTATATGGACGCACATCTACCTTCCAGTCCGTGCTTGTATCTTTAATGGTAATGTATACTTTTACGTGCGTATTACGCGGCAATTGGGGCACGTTCTCCAAAAAGCCTTTCAGCTCCGCACCGTCTACCCAAAGGCTTACCGAATAGTTTTTCTTCTCGTCCGCTCCTCCTTCATCTTCATACACGTGTTTGCCTTCCAAAAAATAGCAGGAAGGCGACAGGGTGATCTCTTTATTTTTTGGCAAAGAGTAGCTGGCATTAAAGCGATAGGTATAATATTCCGTTTCGGGCACCTCAAATGCTTCAATTTCTTTATAAATTGTCCCGTCGCTTCCCTCTACGTCCCGATACCTCACACCTCGTGGCAAGAGATATGCCTGTCTTGCCATATTATGAACGGAATATCCCGTGACAGTCTTGTCTAGCGAACTTTCATTCTTGACATAGAATGAGTATTTGACAGCAGCTCTTATGATGAACAAATCAGCTTTCCGGTCGGTCTCTCCCACCTCCACCGTATGACATTCGTTCATGGGCACATAGTTAGGTTTCACCTCCAGTTGTTTGCCTTCATCCAGCTTTACCATCAGCTTGCCGATCTTCTCTACTGGAAACGCATCTCCTTTTTTAATCCGCTCCAGTTCGTCTTTCAACCGGATCCGAACCCCGTCTTCCGACTGGATGTCTATTGATGAGTTTTCATTTGCAAACAGATAAACTCGCTTGGTTTCCCTGCCGCGCACTTTGAAGCGTTCATCCCCATAATGTTGCAGGACATCCCGGAAAGAGATAAACCGGTTTTCTTCTACAGTGTTATCAGGACGCACTACGATGATGCGCAGTGTGCTCATCAATTCGTAACCATTGGCGGCATCTTCGTATCCGTCGCCTTCGGCGCGGGTAATGCCCGAATGCATCACATCTGTAAGCGAAACATTGATATCGAGATTTACCCACACCGCATCATCATCGCCACCGAATCGGCTCATCTCCTCTTTGTCACTGCCGCAAGCAGACAACAGACAGACAACGAAACTGAATAGGATAATATATACGAATTTATTCATATTTTATATTATTGACTCTGACTACCCAATCGTTTACTTTTATAGTCACCTTAAACCACTCGTGGCTTGAATCAAGGAAAAATATCATCGACCAGTAATATCCCCGGTCCAAAAACTCCTGTGGGGGCATCGCGGCAAAATGATCACTTTTGAGTATTAACAGATAATTAATCAAAGGGATGTTGACCACTTCCTTTCCGTCTGCTTTACGCTTGATAATCATCTTCGGACTATTCTTCGTCATCAACCGCGACGTGGAAAACTCTGCATAAGCCACCACTTCCTCTTTGTTTCCTTCAATGACTCCCGTCGAAGCTTGTCCTTGCGACCACGGGGTATAGGTGACCGGACCATTCGGAAGCAAGTCGTTGTCATACGAAAACAAAGTATTGTCGTCGGTGATTTCAAACTCATACTCTTTGTCAT
This sequence comes from Bacteroides sp. MSK.20.12, assembly GCF_019052435.1. Lineage (NCBI taxonomy): Bacteria > Pseudomonadati > Bacteroidota > Bacteroidia > Bacteroidales > Bacteroidaceae > Bacteroides > Bacteroides sp. MSK.20.12. The sequence goes on from NZ_JAHQVH010000027.1 coordinate 56,435, forward strand.
CCACCGGTTCACCGTTCATTTGTTGCAATACGATACGGATGTTGTTGGTGTTCTTCATCATCTTCACCACCCCTTTCTGATAAAGGTCGGATGTGGCAAGAGTGAGCTCACCCCAAAACATATCATGCAATTTACGCTTTTCAGGAAGATCAGACTCGACGCGACGCCAGTCGGCTTCTACCCGCAGATCGGTATAATTGCTTCCGGCGTCAGGCTCTTGAAGCAGCGAGAAGGTTTTCTCCTTACATGCCAATCCACCATAGGCCACAAAGCGATATGTGCCTTTCTTCAAGTCGAGCTGCATCCGGTAGTCCTCATTTTGCAATGCGGCGCCTGTGACGATACGGCGGTCTACGTAGTTGCCTTCTTCGTCGTAAATAAACAAAGTAAGACAATCTACCTGGTTCGGGAATGCGTTGGCAAACTCCAGGTTATAATCGTAGATAAAGCGTAACGACACACCATGCGGACAAGGATCAAGATCCTCGTAGATGCGTTCGCACGAAGAAAAAACAAGCCCCATAGCTGCGGCACCAAACACCGCAGCCATAAGTCTTGAAATTATATTTTGTTTTCTACTTTGCATTGTTTTAATCAATCAAATGTGATGCTATTGACGCGAACTACCCATGGCAACACTTGTACAGACACTGTGAAGTATACATCACTGTTTTCGTCCGGCTCGTTCGGATCTACCGGATCAGGATCTTTGCCCGGATCTGTGGGATGTCCCAATATGGAAATCTTGTCTACGCACAATTTATAAACATTGTTGCGGACCACAGCAAACTCCATGATGCCCATTTCTGCAGGCATTCCGTTGTTGTTGTGACGGTTCCAATAATAGTAAAACACTTCATACTCACCGTTGTTATTGGGTGTGTAGATAGTAAAACCGTGGTCCGTCCACATCTTATCCGTTGGCTTGCCGTTGCCAGCTGCAGCCATCACTGCATTATACTCATTCTTAACGGCAGTGTTTTCCGATAAATCTGCGAACATACTCTGAATATACAATGCATTGTTGTACACATAAAGAGGTTCTCTTTGTGCCATAGCAGCTCTCACGACAGGATTATTATCTGTAGCGATAATATGTCCTTTAAATACAATACCGGTCGAAATACCGTTCATTTGTCTGCGCGGAGAAGGAATCGTGTTTTCTGTCACATAACGCCAGACACGATAACCGGTCTTGTCGATGCCATCCGGAGCATCCTGCCAGTTGTTAGAATCGTTTTCTCCTTTGTTTATAATATCTCTCAATTTCACCCATTTCCATTCGGAGTTGGTGTCAAACTGTCCGGAAATCCAACTATTACCATTATCGGTAAATCTTCCTAAGTTATAGAAGAAGTTTCCCGTTAAATCTTCGCTTCCCGTATAAGAGATTTTGTCATCAAAGTCGTAATCCACTACATAATTATTAGTTGTCTCAAGCCCGCAAAGGTCGAATTTCGTATAATCTGCATTGCCATTGCCATCTTGTGAGCAAGTGCGGCGCAAATAATAAAACTCCTTACTCATATTGAGCAGAGCAGCATCGGTCAGCTGTACTTGAACCATGGGTTTACCTTCCGAATTTTTGAGAACATGATAAGTAGCAGTAGCTCTATCTCCATTCTCACTATCGGACGGTCCTTGCTTGTAGTCGAAACGAGCCACTGCGCGTTCCACTTTCACAGTTCCTAAAGGATAGGCAGATTCTTTCGTTTTATATCCTGAAAAAGAATCCGGCAATTCGCGGGACAGTAAAACTGCATTTGCCATTAAGAATTTCCCACCTGTACATATCTCTATGTTTTCTGCACCTGACAATTTACAGGTTGCATTTCCCACAGTCAGCAATTCACCAGAATTAAATTTATTAGCCTTTTCTATCAAATCATCTGTCGGATTGCAAAAGGCATACACCAATACTTCTTTCCCTGCCTGACCGCGCAATGCCGTTTCAGAAAGTCCCATGGTGTAAGTGCTGGCATCAGCACCTTCTGTTCCGTCAGTACCACGTACATAGCTAGACGCAACAAATTTGCGGTCGGGTGTAGTCAAGACAACCAATACACCTTTTGTCACTTTGTTTTCATTATCTGTTCCAATTTCTATACCACCGTTAGAAGTAACATAATCGTCCCCTGCCCCAGTATCTGTTACACTGCGGGTTGTTTGGGGCAGTTCCAATCTAAAGCGCATATAAACTCCGTTTTCCACATCACCATCATTCACAGTAGCAATGTCGTCATTGTTACAAGCTGCCAATGCAAAACATAAAGCGCCTGCTAAAATTTTACTCCAGCTTTTTTTCATCTTTTCTTATTTTTAAATTAATATTCCTTATTTGATTTCCTCAATTTGCCTTAACATCTTTTCTGCATCCGGCATTCCTTTACGCACAGCTTCTTCAAACATTTTTTCGGCAGTGTCGAAATCTTTGTTCAAAGCAGCAAGAGTGGCGCGTGCATAGATGGCTTGCGGTGAATCACCTGCTTTCTGCAGGTAGCGTTCGGCACTTTTAAGACTGCCACGACTCATGGCGATATTGGCTGCATTGAGGTTAGCCACTTCATCGTCGGGGAACATACGCACAGCGATGTCGAATGTTTCGTTATACTCCTCACTGCCAATTTCCATTTCTTGTGCAGCAAGATACATTTCATTGAGACTTAGCTTCTGCGGCTGTGTCTTGATGAGACGTTTAATCTCTTCCACGTCAGTATAAGCCCGCACTTCATACTTCACGGCATAGTCCGAATGGCGCAACCCCGGATACACCTCTTTCAGTAAGAAAGCATACTCCTTCGGGAAGGCAGTCTTGATACTCCGTTCTTTGGCGTCCGGATCCATGTTGCTACGTATCAAGGCAAGGATGCCTGCCTTGTTGTCCAAAGATGAACTTTCAACGTAACGCTCCAGCCCGGCCCAATCCTCGGGTTCGTAGTCGGTAATGAATTGCATGTCGGCAAAATTATATTGTTTGCGTACATACTCTTTCAGTGTTTTCGTACGCCCCATGGCAAGGCGCTCGTTATTAGAATACGGACTTTCGGGCGATGCATATCCCTTGATGCTGACAGAGATGATGCGTGTATCAGCATCGTTGCGCACAGCATCAATGGTGGAAAGAATCTTCTGCAATTCCACCGGATTACGGCGGTAGTTCTCATGTATTTCCGTACGATTTACAGGGAAATCGATATAAGCAGAACCTTCCAACACATTAATTTTAGGTTCGGCTTTCGGGCGGATGTATATGTAAGAAGGCACAAACGCCTTCGGTTCGAGCCGAAGCGCCAACAGCGGTTCGTTTTCGCCGGCAAGCGTCTCGTCACAACATCCACACACTTCATTCAGGGTAACAAGTTTAGATGTATTCATCCATTTTTCATAAGGTACCACCGTACGATATTCCACTACCGATACGTCGCTGCGACGGTATATTTGCGTAGTCGCCGGCCTCAAGTTATCATTGCGTAAATGATGGTAATACCGATTACGCCCTGCAATCAACACAGCAGGCAAGCTCAACGTGTTGTCATCACTTGCCAATGCCGGCGTAAATATCACTTCGCGATTGCTCTTAACCTCCAAACCGGATACGTCTATATCCATCGAAATGAAGAGTTTGTCATCCGAATGGGAAACGAAAAGATTTCGCACTGTCACTTGCCCATTCATAAGCGGCTGTCCTTTTACACCAGCCACACCAAGTAGTGACAACAAAACACTACCTGTTATTTTAGCTATTTTATTGTTTATTGTAATCATGACTACAGACCGAATTAAAATGTATAAACCAGATTGACAGCCGCTTTTGTGGGACCAAAATAGTTGTGCGATTTTCCTTTGGCAAGTTTGGTGCCGCAAGTTGCACATGGATAGACATCATAGCGTGTATAAACCCAACCCAGCCCGAGTTCGGCTTCCAAATTCCAATGCTTATTCAATATCCATGCATAACCGTATGCAATGCCGGCACCGGCAAACCATCCTTGATAACGACGGTCGGAAACTACAGAGAAATCTGTACCTAGAAAAGAAAGGTTGTTTTTCAGACCGCCAACATTATATTGGCCGCCTAAAGCGTGGACACCCATAAAATGACCGGCAAAACGGTCGCAGAACCAATAACGCGCTTCCGGTTGCAAAAGCCAGTGCTTCCACTTCCGCTCGTGAGAAAGTGTCCATCCATTGTAATCGGCAGATAAATCGAATGTCCAGCGAGGAGCCAAACCTACCTCTACGCCTACATTCACATTCAAAAACGCATCATACAGAACATTAGTCTTAATTGCTACTTTCTGTGCTCTCGCCAGCGAACAGAACGTCCCAGACAAGACTAACAACAGAAAAAAAGTCGTTCGTTTCATCTCAAGTGTGTATTATTCAGTTTAACTTTAAGTCTTTACCTTATTTTCCCTCTGAATCCCCCACAAGTACATATCAAACGTACTAATAAAACAACATCGGACAATACTCCGGATGATAATATAATATACACAATATTTATGCTTCTCTATATTTAAGATTAAGAGAAACATCAAGTAACATAAAAAATTAACATCTCTTCATTAGAGATATATTAATTTACAGGCAAAATTACATAAATTCCATAAAGTAACAATATAATATGACTTTTTTTTTTTAATCATCCCCAAAAAAATCAAATAAGACAACTGCCAGGCACTCCTCCTCTTATTTTTATAAAGCCACCAAAATTCATTTATAAAAAAATAGCAGGCGAGAAAATTTTCTCGCCTGCCTTTTTTTATTTCACCTGCTTTTCATTGCGTTCTTCTCTCTCCTCTTTTTCCTTCCGATACCTCATATATAGCTGTTTCCACCTGTTCAAAACCCTCTCGATTTCCTCCTCGTCAAGATAATCAAAACAGAATTCCACCACTTTTAAGTAATTACCCAATGAGCAATCTAGCCCTTTTTTAACTCATTCAAAGGATCATGGCCGATCCCCAATGCCTTGTACACATTCTTATTTGTCAAACACGTGCGTTTAAGCAACTCACTAACGCTAGCTCCTAATGCTGCGTAATAGTCTTTTTCTTTTTTCATACTTATTTATTATTAAAATTACACCATGATGGTTAATTATTTTAACTTTCATCCTAACATATCAGGATAATGCTTATTTTGTTTCTACTACATTTACACCATGTTTCAAAATGCACACATATATGATGCAAAGTAAATAATTAAATTTTTAATAACAAAGAATTATGCCAAACGATTACAAAATGTCCTATTTCATGCCTCCCATCGCCCCTATCAAAGACAAACAGGGACAAATACTCACTCCCCCCACACTTTCCCCCTTCTGCGAAGTCTGCATTGAACAGGTTTTCCAGATGATTACCAGCAACGAAGACCTCAGGCTCCTGACCGAGCAAGTACGCAACGCACCGGACATACGCATAGCAAAAACAAGACTTTTGCCCTATGTAACTCCCTGCGGCACCTTCTCCCGCCGCAGCGGTAAATACTTCCTGTCCCCATCAGGGCTGGTGATTGTAGACCTAGACCATTTCCGCTCTTACCGGGAAACTGAAGAAATGCGCCGTGTGTTACATGACGACCCGCTCCTCCGTCCCGTACTCACGTTTATCAGTCCCAGCGGACTGGGTGTAAAGGCCTTTGTCCCCACCTACCATTTATCCACGGCAACAAGCGGCAAACAAATCACAGAATGCATGAGTTGGGCAATGCAGTACGTAGAGACAGCGTATAATACAGAAACATCTGTTTTCTCCGAAACAAAGACCAAAGTAGATTTCTCCGGCAAAGACCTTGTGAGATCCTGCTTTCTTAGCCACGACCCCGAAGCTTTATTCAGAAACATCTAACATAAGAAAATTAAGAAAAAATGAACAACATCGAATCACTACGCCGTCTCACCGAGACAGTTGAAACAGCAGGAGCAGACATCGCACCCACTTACATCGAATACATACAACTGGCATTTGCCATCGCCACCGACTGCGGCGAAGCCGGGCGCAACTATTTCCACCGTCTCTGCCGCCTGTCTGCCAAATACCAGCGCGAACACACCGAACAGGTGTTCTCCAACGCACTCGCCACAAAACATGGTGACGTACATCTAGGCACGGCTTTCCACCTTGCCGGAATCGCAGGAGTCAAGCTCCATCAAGACGACGTAATGAACAAGCCAAAGGGTACAAAGGGTACAGAAGATTCAGGGGCAAATTTCTCCACACACACGTGCGCGCGTTATAAGGTAGACAATGACGAAAATACCGGAAAAGAGGAAAATACCCAAGAAGAGGAAAGAGAAGAAGAGGAACTTCTCTCGGGCAGTGAACCGAAACAACAACTGCCCACCTTCCCCAAAGCCGACTGGCCCCTACTCCTACAACGTATCATTACCTATGGCAAAAGCGACGCCCTGAAAGACGTTATGCTTTTAGGAGCATTGACAGCCCTGGGTGCAACCATCGCCCCACATTTGCGCTGTTCCTATAGCGGCAAATTCCTGCATCCCTGCCTTCAGTATTTTGCCATCGCTCCTTCCGCTTCCGGCAAAAGCATCCTCTCTTACATCCGGCTGCTTGCCACTCCCATCCACGATGAAATCCGTGCGGAAGTAGCAGCAAAGATGAAAATCTACAAGAAAGAGAAAGCCGCCTACGAGGCATTGGGCAAAGAACGAGCGAAAGTGGACGCACCGCAAATGCCCGCCAACAAGATGTTCATCATTTCGGGTAACAACACCGGCACAGGCATCCTGCAAAATATTATGGACTCTGACGGAATAGGATTTATCTGCGAATCTGAAGCGGATACCCTCTCTACCGCCATCAACGCAGACCATGGACATTGGAGCGATACCCTCCGAAAAGCCTTCGACCACGACTGCCTGTCTTACAACCGCCGCACCGACCAGGAATACCGCGAAGTGAAGAAAAGCTACATCTCCCTCAACATTTCCGGCACACCGTCGCAAGTGAAATCCTTCATCCCCACCACGGAAGACGGAGCCTTCTCCCGCCAATTGTTCTACTACCTCTACGGCATCGACCAATGGATCAACCAATTTTTGGAAGACGACCTGGATCTCGAAGAAATATTTACCAACCTCGGATTGGAATGGAAAAAAGAAGTGGAACAGATAAAAGCACATGGGATACATACGCTCTGTCTTACCGAGGAACAGAAAAAAGAGTTCAACACCCAATTCTCCCACCTCTTCCAACGCTCGAGCATAGCCAACGGCAGGGAGATGTACAGTTCCATCGCCCGCCTGGCTGTCAATCTATGCCGCATCATGTCGATAGTGGCCCTGCTGCGTGCCCTTGAAAGCCCGCATCCCTACCAAGTGAAGAACGCTCCCTCCTCGGGACTGACTCCGGATAAGGGCATTCCCGAAGATAACATCAAAGACAATATCATCACCCGTTGGAAGCTTGCCATCACCCCTGACGATTTCCACGCAGTGCTCCGTCTTGCGGAACCGCTCTACCGCCATGCCACACACATTCTCTCGTTCCTTCCTTCCACGGAAATCAGCCGACGTTCCAATGCCGACCGCGACTTCCTCTTCTCGCAGTTGGGCGACCGTTTCACTCGTGCACAAATGATAGAGACAGCAGAATCCATCGGAATTAAGAAAAATACCGCCATCACTTGGTTGAAACGACTGACGCAGCGAGGCATATTAGTGAAGGGAGATGGCAACGGAATATATGAACGCGCATGTGTGCGTGTGTGAGTGAGCCCTGAAAAAGTGTACCTGCTGTACCTCTGCCGCAAATAAATAACGGTACAGCGTTTTACGGATACTAAAGCGGCGCTTTAGAGAGCATAAAGCTAAGCTTTAGCCCTCTTAAAGCGCCGCTTTAAGGTTCTCCTAATGCATCCACAATCACCCTCACCTCCAAAGGCGTATATGAACGGTGCTCCGGTTGATAGCCCAGGTCGTACAAGCGTTGCAGCAGTCCGGGACACCGCTCTATCCACTTTTTCATTTTTCGGTAAGCGGCAATATCAGTAAGTTCGGGAGAATAAAGTTGCGCCAGTTCCATGCGCCCGTAGGCACGTATTCTGAATTCGATCATGATGAATAAGAGTTTGATTTAATGTTACAAATGTAGCAAAATAGTTGCACATACGCAACGCTTTCCGGTTGAATAACCGACGCTAACTGCACATAACTGACAAGTAACGGGCATAAGTGTATATAAGCGATTTTCCGGACTTCCGGCATCCTATCTTTGTATCGTCGGAAGGGAAAAGAATCCCGAAGACACGATGTTTTAACCCTTTAATTTATTGTTTTATGATTCGTTACAAAATTTATCAGAACCAGCAGAAGAAAGGCTTGAATGCGGGTAAGTGGTTCGCCCGTGCAGTAAGCGATGAGACGTTTGATTTGGCAAAGCTTGCCGAACACATGTCGAAGCACAATTCACCATATTCCGGTGGTGTCATCAAAGGTGTGCTTTCGGATATGGTAGATTGTATCAAGGAGTTGTTGCTGGACGGCAAATGTGTGAAAATTGATGATCTTGCCATTTTTGGGGTAGGTATTCGCAGTAAGGCAGCCGATACGTTGGAAGAATTCTCGTTGGAGAAGAATATTAGCGGCATGCGTCTGAAAGCTCGTGCCACCGGTAACTTATCAACTACCAACTTGAAACTCGACAGTCAGTTGAAACAGCAGGCTGAATATCAGAAACCGGGCACTTCCGGAGGTGGTTCTGATTCGGGTGATAACCCTGATCCAAAACCGGACGGAGGTGGCGAAGCACCCGACCCGGCTGCTTAAAAGATTCACCACTGATTACACAGATTTCCACAGATTATAATTTAATTGGTAGTCATTAAAGTAGTCGATTATTTATTTCTGTGTGAGTCTGTGTAGTAGTGTGCATAGTTGCGTAGTTTGCAGCTCTGCGACAAAAGAAAACTGTTATCCATTATTTAAAACCTGTTATTGTATGAGCAAATCATCCTCTTCCCGCTCCGTATGGAGTTTCATTATCAAAGTAATCATCACCGTTGCCACCGCTATCGGGGGCTTGATCGGAGTACAAAGTTGCATATAGATCTATGCGAACTATTACACTGATTATCATTCATTGCAGTGCCACGCCGGAAGGGAAATCCCTTTCGGCGGAGGTTTGCCGACAAGATCATATCCTACACCGTGGTTTCCGTGATATTGGCTATCATTTTTACATTACTCGCGACGGGGAGATCCACCAGGGACGTGCGTTAGAAAAGGTCGGGGCACACTGCCGTAATCATAATAGCCATTCAATAGGTGTCTGTTATGAAGGTGGCTTGGATGCGGATGGAAAGCCCAAGGATACTCGCACAATGGAGCAACGGGGCTCGCTGCTTGCTTTATTGCGTGAATTACGAAGGCAGTTTCCGAAAGCGTTGATTGTGGGACATCGTGACTTGAACCCAATGAAAGGATGTCCGTGCTTTGAGTGTGTGAAGGAATATCGGGATTTATAATTGACGTAGTAAAAAAAATATCAACGATCTTCACAGACCGTTGATATAGTGGGAAATTCACATCGGCTTTAACCTCCGATGTCAGGGCGTAGATCAGAAAGGCACCGTCGTGCTATTTCTGATCCACAATGTAGGGAATCATGCTTTTATAGCATGAAACTAGGGACCTACATTTTTCTTCATCTCAACATACGAAACACTCACGTGTTTATTACATCTCAACATTTTCAACATTTATTATATATACCCAATTTGTTTATTTTCGTTGATATTCTTTCTTTTACCACTATGCAACAAGCATTTACGCTTACATTTTTCATGTTTCAGTAATCAAAAAAACAAGAATTATAACTGTTTATAAATCTCATTAGCTGCTTCCTGTTCTTTCTCTATTGTAAAGTATTCTATCACCCTTTTCCTCGCAGCATCCGCATATTGCTTTCTCAAAGAATCATCTTTCAATAGTGTATCTATAGCCGAAGCATACTTCTTACTATCCGAATTATCAACCTCAATTCCCGTTACACCATTTAATGAGACCCAATTAACCCCAGATCCTTCAATATGAAAAGTGACAGCAGGGCATCTACAATACATTGCTTCGGCAAGCGCAAGTCCAAAAGCCTCATTCTTGGTAATAGAAGGAAAGGCAAACACATCTACTGCGTGAAGATAACATCGTAAAGCATCATTACTTAAACGTCCCACAAAACTAACACGTTCCAAATTTGCTTTAGCTTTTAACTCCTCAGTCAAAGGACCTTGTCCAGCTATAACAATATGGCAATCTGTAGTAACATACTTCTCTGCTTCAATCAGATACCTTAGCCCCTTATACTCCACATGACGTCCTATAAAAAAGATCAGCTTTTTATTATGATATTTTTTACGAATATCTTTTATTATCATCTCATCGTTATCTTTTAACTCAAGACGATGAACATTTATACCATTAGCCACAACTTTTACTTTCAGTAAAAAAGGTTTTAATGGTAATGAAGCATCTCTGTACTTGGGGCTTGTTACAATAATACTGTCTGCACGTTCTAACAACTTACGTTCATTCCCTCTCACCAATGGATAAACATATTTCTGTTTCGTAATATCCAAATGCCAATGAATGATTAACTTCGTACTTGCAGGAATTAATCTAAGCAACAAAAATGCAACAAAAGGATTAGGATGATGGAAATGGATAATATCAGGTTGCCAAGATTGTATATTTCTTTTCAAATAATAATAAGGAAGAGAGAAAGATTGACTTGCCACTTTCATAAAACACCCAATTCGCAAAACCTGTATACCGTTTATTTCACTACAAATAGTCCGATTAGAATCATTAAAACATATAACTCGGTTTTCATATTCCTTTAATCCTTCCACAATATCCTGACAAACAGATTCAGTACCACCAAGATATGGATAATAATATTTAGAGATGTGAAGGACTCTCTTTTTTCTACTATCTTCCATTAGACATTAAGATTCTATTATTTTTTAAGTTTGTTTTAAAATACATCGAACATGTATGTTATAAACTTCATCTCTGTATAAACGAATTATACAGATTTACAAGATTATCCAAATGAGTATTCATAGAATAATTATCTTTAGAGGAACTATCAAATGCTTGTTGAGACATTCCAATTAGTCCTTCTCTATCCATTTTCTCAACACACCTCATTTTTTCTTATAAGGATTCTAAATTTCCTGTTTGAAATATAAAGCCTGTTTCACCATCAATTATCTGTTCAGCTGCAGCATTCATGTCGGGAACAATACAAGGAACACCTCCAGATTGCATTTCAGCTACAGAAAGACCAAATGTTTCATAGCATTTAGAGGGAAAAACAAATGCTTTAGCAGTCTTTATATAATACTCTTTTTCTTTTCCTGTGACCCAACCAGTAAATTTAATCTTCGGATATTTTTTCCTGTAAACATCTAATAAATATCCATCCCCTAACACACATCCTTCTAAGCCTAATTGAGAGATAGCTTCACAAAATAAATCTATTCCTTTCTCTAAAGATAAACGAGCTATAAATAAATACATCTTATTATTTTCAACAGGAATTCGTTCTAAAGAAGAAAGTATCTCAACAGGATTATTCACTCTATACAATAAACTATTCTTTTTAGGATATTTCTGTTGAAATATACGAGTTGACAAATTGGAAATAGACACAAAAATAACATCATCAATTTGGTGAAGTACCCTATTTTGTACTACCTGTCTAACGCATCTCCATATTTTTTGAGTATATCCGCGTGCATCGCAGTTACAAAAAAGACATGTAATACCTAGAGGTTTTTTTATACATATTTTGCTATGTTTATAATCATAAAATCCACCATTAGGACAGTATACAAAAAAATCATGTAAAGTGATAACTGCTTTAAATCCTTGTTTTTTTGAAATAAATAGAAGGGAGGAAGAGAGTGATTTACACCATGAATGAAAGTGAATAATTGTTTCTGTTTTATTCAGTGTCTTCAACAGTTTTTCGAATGCATTTTTTCCTTTCACATTCCATATACCTTGAATTATAGCTCTTATTCTGTTAGGATCATGTAAAATGTCATATTGATTAAGACAGATAATCTCTATTCCACATTCTTAGAATTCAAAGTCGACAAATCACCTGCAAATACTGATGAATTATATATTTTCATATTACCTTGCAGCTTTTGTTCAACATCATCATACACAAAACCATATTTTGTTGCAATAGTAGCCATTATTCCCGGATTTATTATATCAGTATACAAGCTACCATCTTCTTTTATAAAATGCTTAGAAGAAAAAAAGTCCCAATCTAGAATCTCATCAAAACATCTAAAATCTTTTACATCTGCATCTAAATAGATCCCCCTCTGTATACAATGCATAATATAATTAGATGCTAACGACCATTTTTCTCAATAGCCTCCTTTACTCAATCAACTGAATTTAAATCAAAATTCTCTCCACTCCAACATTTTATCTCATTCTCAGGCATATGTTTTCGCCATGATTTAATGCAATCTTTCACTGAAGCTGGCAACTTAGCCTTACCCAACCAAACATAATGGATCTTTTTGGGGATAGTACTCATAATTCAAACTTTATTTTAACAGATCTTTTAATAACTGCTTCTAATAAAAAAAGCCTCTTTGTCAGTACTTTGTAAAAAAATGAATTATTCGACTTTCCAGAGGAAGTAGAAACATTCCCTCCATGCCTTCTATAACGCATGAGAACTTCCTCAGAGAAATATACAGTTTGATGATATTTGAATAACCAATACATACCAATCCAATAATCATGTGCTACTATATTTTTAGGAAAAGGCAAACATTCTATTAACACTTTTTTCTTAAAGGCCATACTACAACCTAAAAATCTTGTTTTATAAAAATTATATAGAAAGCTATCAGAAGTATGTAAAGTATCAAAGTAATTCCTATTTAAAGAGTCTCCCTTATAATTTACTAATAAAGCATTATGAACCACCATGTCATATCGTTGTAGAAAGTAAAGACAGCGTTCTATTTTATTCAATTCCCAAATATCATCCTGATCTGAAAGGAATATATAATTACCAGAAGCATAACACAAAGCATTTTCAAAATTCCCTATAAAACCGTGTTTCTGTGTATTAGATATTAATTTAATGCGACAATCTTGGAAATCATTTACAATTCGTAAAGTCTCATCCGTACTTCCATCATCAGAAATAATCAATTCATCGTTTGTTGTCAATTGTTTCAATATCGACTCTATTTGCTGTTTTATAAATTTTTCGCCATTATATACAGCCATACACACACTGGCCCTAGTCATTTTTTACCACCTTCCTTAATAAATGATAAAATTGAGCAAAATAATAAGGTACATATCCTAAAAAAGTAGTAATAATATATTTTCGATCCTTATCCCAACACATATCACGATGTTTTACACAACTCCCCGCATCATTAAACCAAGTAATTGTTTGGTTAAGATACTCAAAAGGAATTTTTGAAAATAACATTATATTATATTGATAGTCAGCAAAAAGTGAGTACTTTACATCATAACTATAATTTTTATAAATCGCCTTTGGATAAAATAAGGCTTGATGAGGTATATTCTTTATAGCCAATTTATAGCGATTATATTTCCCTCCATAAAGATCTTTATTAACACAACGATATACATCTCCATGATACACACAAACACGTTTTGGTTGTAATTGAGATACAATGTCCTGCAATACATGAAATGAGATTAAATGATCATCTCCTCCCAAAAAGAGAACAAAGTCACCATTAGCTTTTCTCAATCCTTTATTCATTGCATCATAAATTCCATCATCTTTTTCACTAACCCAAAAGGATATCCGATTTGCGTATTTTTTAATGATTTCAATCGTCCCATCAGTACTTTTTCCATCAATAATTATATATTCGATAGAAGTATAGCTTTGATTAATAACCGAAAGAATTGTCTCTTCAATTGTCTTAACACAATTGAAAGAAACCGTTATTATACTAATTAACGGGCTCTTATTATTTTCCATACTTCACACTGTTATATGAGTAAAAATAAAACACAAAAAGAAATGTTATAGGAAATTCTAAATATCTTTCATTAGACTGAAGTAGTAGAAAAGCTAAAAATAGCCATAACGGAGATATACTAAAGTTCATTCGCTTTATAGAACGATATACTTGAGATAAAAAAATAAATGCCCAAATAAATCCCATAGATGCAAAACCATAAATAAGTCCATTACTACAAGCTACATTACCTAGCTCGTCAGATCTCTTCCAAAAATCAATAGTACCTAATCCGTATCCCCAATATGGTCTTTCTAATGCCATTTGCCACATCGCCAAAATATCTAAGGTTCTACTCACTTTTGATACACTTGTTTTTTCAGCGAAAAGCTTATCATATACAGTTTCGCTATTCAAGATAGCTACTATTACACATAAAAAAGAAATGATAATTAATGGATAAAGCCAACGTCTGGTTTTCCTTTTCATAGGCAACTTCCATACACAAGCACATAAGAATAGTAGAAATACAACATATCCACCAGTAGAAAATGTTAATATTAGACCTATTAATATCACTATTAATTTGATTAATTGCCCCTTTTCCCATCTCCAGTATCTCACCTCATCAATATGCAGCCACAGAATCGTATTTAAGATAATTTGACAAGCACCTGGTTCATGCCAAATTCCCGCAAATCGTCCAAAATGATTAGGCCAACCGATTGAATAAATAAAAAACATTTCATAATCAGTTGAAACATGCAAAATTGTTAGAGGTAATAAATTTATTTCTGTCAACAAAAACACAGGAATACCTAATAAAACTATCCCAAAAACGACATTAGTTAAAAGACGCCTAAAATAATAAAAGTCATATCGGGAAATAACTAAATATGATGCAAACATTGCTACAAGATAACCTACTATCGAATTTTCTTTAGGAGGGCTATAAAAAAAGACCATTCCTAGTCCACAAAAAAAGAAAACAAATAAACAATAGTAAAATGATTTATTCTTAACACCTAAAGGGATACGGGATTTATATATAAAACTATTAACAACAGCAATAATCAGAAAAAAAACAAATGCGACTCCTGGAGTTACATACTGAAACCAAGCAATTGTTCCCGTAGTAAAAATAAAAACAAGAGCAACAAAATAATCCCATATATACTGTTTCCTTTTTGTTAATATCATAATTCACTACCACACCATTACTTTGTTAGGATATTCCTTTTAAACACAAGCTTTTCTTGAGTAATCCATATGATCATTCCATTACTTTAATAATCCTTTCAGCAACTGTATCCCAAGAGTATTCATTGATATACCAATCTCTCTTATTCTTTACATTTTGTTTTATACGTTCATCACAAAGCAATTGATCCATTAAATTAGCTAATTCATCTACATCATCTTTATCCAATAAATATCCAGTCTCACCATTCTCTATAAAATAAGGCATTTCATAAACATTACGACCAATGCATGGAAGACCAAAAGTCAAAGCTTCAATAAAAACAAGTCCATATGCCTCAAAATATGAAGGCATAACAAAAACATCACATAAATTGAATAACGTTGCTAGTTTTTGAGAATCACAATCACCCATAAAATAATACCCACTAACCTTGTTCTTAGGAAAAGGATTAGTAGAGGGACCCGCAACATAAAACTCGACATCAGGACGCATTCTTTTTAAGTGGCAAAAAGCATCATAACACAACAGACCGCCTTTACGACGAAAATCCCTCCCTACAAATAATAATTTATTACCTTCCTTTTTTCCATCATCTATAAGCGTTTTATCCAAGTTAATTCCACCTCCAACATGATGAACTTTAGAAGAAGAAATCCCACACCGCTCCACCAAATCATTTGCTAGCCATTTTCCCATAGTATAAATACCACTACATTTCAGATAATACTCATTCTGAATTAAAGCTCTGCGTTCAATAGCTTTAATAGATAAATGTCCAAAAGCTGAAACGGCAAAGACTTTAGGAATATATTTAGCCATATATTCAATATACGAAACAGAAAGATCTTGATATATATAGGTTTTCAAATGAGAGGAATCAAATAAAACTTCTGCAAATTGAAACACTTTTCCTTCTCCATCATTACCTATTACTCTATGAGCATAGTTTCTTTGTCTTTTAATTTTTGCTATCCCCATATCAAACAAGCTCCAAATCCTTCCACTTACACGTTCAATAAAATTTTTATTTAGATTAATGTCTTTTACTAATGCTTTTTGTAATAAAGCGGCATAAAGTCCCCAATTTGTGCCAGACCAAGTTTTAGGTTTATTTTTTAACCATTCAACCAAAAAATATATTTTCAAATTTGACATATCATTTCACAATTTCCACATAAAACTATAGTGACATTGCAACTAGTACTATAAATATTGAACTCATTTTTCAATGTAATAATCTTGGCATTCCATAAAATTTTCTTATAACACTGATCCCTTTCACTAATACAGAAGAATTAGCAGCGCGTCACATTATTGAATGTTTTCATTAGGTATTTTAAAATTTAATCACTACTTAATGACGTTGAGGAAGCCTGTAGAGTTGTTCTATTATCATCTGTTTATTCACATCTTTCCGACAAAACAAATCACTCCAAATTTTCTTTATTATTTGATTGAATTTCATTGATTTCATCTTTTTAATACGCATTTTATTATTAAAAATAAGATGAGGTAAATTATAAGGAAACATTGGTGCATGTCCCATCTCAAATGATGCAGTATCCAAATCAAATGACATAATACGAAGTTTATTCTCACTGATTTTTCTACCACATATATATCCAGCCTCACGAAATGTATTCAAATATCTTGTTTTATATAAACCTGGATAATTCATAAAACAATAGGTTCCATAAGTTTCAAACTCAGAGAATGCAGGTAAAGGATTATCTAAATCACTCGCACATAATATCTTCTCAAACCATGTACTACCTTGCACTTCTTTTTTTTCTATCTCAGCTAACATTTCACAAACAATATTCTTAGAAAATATCATATTCTCCGCGACAAACGAATACTCCGTTTGTTTACCATACCCCAACAATCGTTCAATTGTCCTAAAATAATTGGGATTATACTCACTTTTTGGATTAAATAACAGATGTCCATCCTTAAAAAAAGATATAGGAGCTAACGGCAAAGTATCTGCATCCCAAGATAAATAGTAATCTTTGCAATATTTACTTTGAGCAAACCCTAATTTCAAGAACTGTTGAAAATACCACCCCACACTCACACTCCTATCAGGAGCACACTTCTTTAGTATATCAGCAATCGTTGATAACGACAATCCTGGCAACATTTCATTTTCATCAATCAATGTACATGAGACATTTACAGGAAGCCTTCTCTCTATTTTCACAAAATTTTTTTTGGCTGTTAGAATATAAACATGTTCTATATCCTCCAAACATCTGAATACAAAATCCACCACTCGAGGTACAAATGCCACATCTTTTGTACCTGTAGGTATAATAACATCAAATTTACACATTATTTATACAAATTAGATTGAAGCATATTTTCATTTGGACATTTCATACTTTATATCGCCTTTACATAAAAAAAAATAAAGTATTCATCAGGTTTCCGACTAAATAATACTTGTATATATTCTAACCATTTGTCTACAACAAAAACAAAATATGATGATATGCGTTTTTTTATTAACTAAAGAATCGGATAATTCATAACAAGAAAAATACATATATCAAGAAGTCATAGATTCATTATTTTATAGACGCGAAAACCATGGCATAGGATAAACTTTATTACTATACCACCAAACACTCAACATTATAACTAAAGAACCAAAGACTAGGCTATATTTTATGCCATCAGCCCCTATTGTTTTCACCAGTACAAACGTCAGAAATAACTGAAGAACACTACCCGAAAATGTTACTAATCCTAATCCAAATGTCTTTTTGGCAGTATATGGATACTGAATTACTAATCCGTAAAATGAGTATATTGTAGATGATAATATTATCCATGGTATATATTGGAAGGAAGCAGTATATTGTTCACTCAAAACGTAATGAACTATGGCCCAACATACGATAATAACAGAAAAGCACAATATGACAAAGGCCCCCCCAATCTTATATGATAATCTTACTAAATTTCTTTTTTCCTCCTTTTCATTTTCAGGAGTCATCTTTGATAACCTTTTTTGTAACTCAGGAACATAAACATTGCTGAAAGATGTATTAAATAAAGCATAAACAGCCCCAAAACTTAAAGCCATAGAATAAAGTCCATTAACATTAAGTCCACAATATGCTGTAAGAATAACTTTATCCATACCACTTTTAATCCAAAAAGATAAAGAATGAGGTAAAAGAGGAATCCCAAATTTACATAAAGTCTTTTGAACATTAATATCAACTTTAAATATTAAATACCCTCTTTTATATAATAAATAAAGATGGATAAAAGACATTATAAATATTGCAACTACATTACTCAAAATCTTCCCCAACGCTTGTTGTTTATATCCTACTACTAAAATAGCAAGTAGACCAACATATAAAATAACTTGTCCTATTTGCAATTTTGCAAAATCAATAGGATTATCTTCCATTTTATACAAAATAAAATTTATACTATTAACTAGTACACAAAAGCTACTCAGTACCGTAAGCAGCTGCAACGAAAGCCCTATATGTAAATAGTTTTCCACAACAGAAGTACAAAAAGGAATTATTATCGCAAGAATTACGTTAACTAATGAAACTAGAAAAAGTAAATTACTAACCAATAAAGCGACTTCTCCTTTTGTCCTTTTATAGTAGAAATATGGTAATGAATTAACCAAGGCTTGCCCTGCTAATAATACAATAATATTTTGAAGAACGTCAAAGTTTGCAGTAACACCTAATTCTGAAGGTACAATAAAATAAGATACAATAGGTAATACTATAAAAGATATAGATTTAGTTATACCATCAGTTATAGTATATATAGCTGCTCGCTTAAATATAGGATGTTGTAAAACACTTTTAGCCTTACCTCTAAACATATATAACTAATTATAAATCAAACGTCAAAAGCAGAGAAAAATCTTTGATAGGCAGCCCTCACTTCACGAATGGAACACAAGTCGTCAAATAAGCTATCCACTTCAAAATTTCCTATATTATAGGCATCTACAATCTTTTCTGGCTCACTGAAAGTCAGTCCCGCCTTGATATCTCTATATTTATCTCTTATAGTTTGATTCGAATACCTTATAACTTCATGACCTAAAAACACTAACTCTGCAAATACAGTAGAAGCTCCTACTATTGAAAAATCAACCATATTTGCATAATCCATCATATCAATACCTTTTTTAATATTCCCTAAATAATAACTTTGATCTACTATATCTTTAAAAAAATCTTCCTTATAATTAGGATGTAATTTAAGATAATATTTAAGTCCTTTTGCTCTGGATAAACTATTAGCTGCATTTATTAAAACAATATTTTCATCTATATAATCTGGATGTCCAATAACGACACCAAAAATATTGTTATTGGGTTTTATACATCTATTCCAGTGTTCTTTACCCGCGTATCCAATAATCCCTAATATCAGTAATTTTGATTCTTCAATACCTGATATCACAGCTTCTCTCTTTGTATATTTATTCCAACATAATAAAAAATCACTTTTAAATGTACGTAATTCAATACCACAATAATTCACCATATCTTCACGATATGAAATAAATTGTCCATGCTGCAAAGACGCAGTTTTTATATTTTTAAGTCGAAAAATCTCTTCCCAAAAACTATCCTCTATCAATGAATCATAATATGATACAAACAAGCTATAATTACTAATTTCTACATTTTTATCAACATAGCCTAATACCTGATGCAAGTATATCAAATTATTAAGTATAATCAATTTTTGTATAAACGATATATTTCGTTTTCTTAATGACAAATACCAATATGGCATATATCGAAAAATTTTAATAGCAGGTATGATATTAAACTGCCGACGAGATTTGTTCGCTAAAACAACTGTTTTATTTTGTATTAAATCACTAATAAAATGTAGTCTATCTATATTACTTTTTCTGTCACAACAACTATTAAAAAATAGAACACCTTTATCACTTTTCTTTTCAATATTATAGCAAGGAATTCTTGGAAAAAGTAAAGAATAAAAAAAATTCAACATACCAATTATTTTAGCACGTGTATCAAACTCTTTACATTGAAAAAACAAAGAGAGTCTCCCCAAAATAACATTCCATCTCACATTAGGAAATCCCTTAAAACTTATTTCATTTAAATTCGAAAATAGTTTAGTAGTGTTCATACGTATTCAAATTGTGTTTATGTACTTGAAAAAGATACAACATTAAAAAATAAAACAACATGCTTCCTACAACATTATATACACCAAAATCATCTACACCTATCACACTCAATAAGACACGTGATATATAAAGGCCGATAAACATTACAATTATTTATTAGATAATGTTGATTTTACACATTTTCATGAATGTGAGGTAAACTGTTACATATTTTATGTTCATTTTGTATTTACCCAATGTTCTCTTGTGAATATTGCTATCAGTTATTCAATATTCATATCTGTAAAGCCCATGCAACCATTTTAGTCATACCTTCTTCAAATGAGATTTTGGGAGTCCAATCCAGATCTTTAATAATTTTAGAATTATCACCGTATACCCCCATTTGATCCCCTGGAGTACCTTCAACATATTGATGAGTCACATTAAAAGGTAATGATTTTTCTATTAACTCTACAATTTCAAACACATGAGTCTTACATGCATTACTAACATTATATACTTCATACATATCTCCTTTCTTTCTTGACATTGATTTTATTACCGCACTTACGATATCATCAATATAAACAAAATCACGAAATCTATCTTTAGTGCCTTTTACAGTAATATGGTGTTCCTTTAGTGCCAAGGCTAAATAAATACTAGCCATCCCCTGTTTTAGATTATCCATATTCTGCCCTATACCATAGACATTAAAGAACCTCAAAGCTGTGCACTGAATACCATACATACGGCTATAAATACGCATATAATTTTCACTAGCCAATTTTCCTACAGCATAAAAAGATTTGGGTACAGTTGGCGTACTTTCCGAAACAAAAGAATTATCATGATCGCCATAAGTTGACATGGAACTTGCAAATATAAATTCTTTGCATCCCGTAGATTTTGCATAATCTAACAACATCAATGTTGATTGAGTATTCGTTTGTAAATCATAAATAGGATCTTCGAATGAGACTTCACCCGAACTTTGTCCAGCGATGTGAATAATCGAATCAAATCGATAATCATTAAGTTGTTCTATTACTTTTTTATCATAATCATTACCCTCAATAAAAATGCATCCTTCAGGTATATTTTCTATTCTTCCAGTGGTAAGATTGTCGATAGTAACCACTTTGTTTCCAACGCTTAATAAACTTCTTGCAATTGCAGCACCAATAAATCCTGCTGCTCCTGTTACTAAAACTGTTTTCATCTTATTCATATTTTATACCTTCTTCCAATAACCATCTCTCTGTACGCTTAATATCATCTTCATCATGTACATCAAAACTTTCTTTCACAATTACAGGTTTTATATTATTACCCATAAATGTCCAAGGCTGTTGTCCTTCTTCTTTAGCATATAAAGACTTTGCTAAATTCAGTGTCCAAAAATTATGGCATAAAACATAATTCACAGGTAAGTCTTGACGATTTGTGGATATTTTATGCTTATCAAAATTAAACCATGTACCCAAGCAACCATCTTCTCTCAAACTTTTAGACCGGTAAGGGTGGTGATCCATTTCCAGTAAAACAGGCACAGCAGCAGATAGAGTATTATCCCGAATGATATATTGAATTGATTCTTCAATCCACTCTCGCTTTACAATTCCAGAATTTGCTAACAAAACAACAAGAATATCAGGATGCACTCCCACTTTATCCATTTCTTTGAGTGCATGATTTATTGCATCTACATGCTGGGATGTAGGTAAAGCTAATTCAGCCGGACGAACAATTTTTTTATATCCACAAGACGCTGCCGCATCCAATATTTTTTCATCGTCACTACTTACATAAAAGTCTGTTATTAAACTGCAAGTTTTAGCAGCCATTGCAGGATAGTACAACAAAGGTTTTCCCAAAACGGGTAACACATTTTTATCTTTGAGCGTATTATTTCCACGCCCAGTCAGAAGAGCAACAATTTTCATAATATTATTGTTTATATTAATAATAAAGGATATTTTGTAAAGACATCAGCCGTTTGATAGCGAAATAAAAGTCATTGTAAAAATCACTCATTCCAAAATTAATTCCATGCTAATACGCATTCTTCTCCCCTACAATCACATTCGCCACAGTTTTATAAATGATATATATATCAAGCAGCATTGTCCAATGTTCCATATACCAGATATCAGCTTTTACACGTTCCTCCATCTGTGAAAGTTCTCTCGTTTCACCACGGAAACCATGTGTTTGAGCCCAACCGGTTACCCCAGGTTTTATAAAATGCCGCACCATATATTTATCAATCAACCGGGCATAAGTCTCCGTATGGGACAACATGTGAGGACGGGGACCTACTATCGACATATCACCCTTAAAGACATTGATAAACTGAGGAAGTTCGTCAATATTAGAACGGCGAAGGAAGTTCCCAAATTTAGTTTTACGGGGATCATCAGCCGTAGCCTGTTTGCTGTCAGCTTCATCATTCACTTTCATAGAACGGAATTTGTAACACACAAAATCCACACCATTCAAACCTGTACGCATTTGCTTAAAGAATACAGGACCGGGAGAAGTCAACTTTATAATACTTCCCACTATGAGATAAACAAAGGGAAAAACTGTAACCAGAAAAAGACCGGAGAAAACAACATCAAATATCCGCTTCAATATCCGATTTTCCATTTTACCCAAAGGCTCATAACGCAGATTCAAGATAGGCATATTGCCAACCATACTGTGCCAAATACGACGAGGAAAACCTTTACATACATTAGGAACACCATGAAAATAAAGCAAATGGTTTTCACAATGATTCATAATAGAAAAATTATAACGTCCCTCCTCCATCGACAGAGAACAAAAGACATGCTTGATTCCCGGGTGTGCAGACATAAAATCTGAAAAACCGTCAGGATTACCCAAATAAGAACATTGCGAAGAAAGGGCTTCATTCGGTTTTATATCAAAATAACCCACGACTTCATATAGAGAAGACGCCAGAGAACTTTCCATCTCCTCATACAACACCTGCATATTATTGCCTCCACCTATAAAAACAGCATAACGTCTATGCTTGCCCTTAGCACAATAAACTATCAGAAAATGACGGATGATAATGCGATAAATACTTAAGATAACAAAGAGAAAAGAGAAATATGCAACAAAGAAAAAAGGAGAATAGATAGAGATTCCACTAAAAGTCATGATACATGCCCAAAAGATGGAAAAAGCTATAATATTTTTCAACACGCGCAATACAAGTTGGTCAGGACGAATTCCCCGACTATCCCAAACCCTCCCACGAGAACCGGAACAGGCCAGATAAC
>NZ_JAHQVH010000112.1:0-429 GCF_019052435.1 Bacteroides sp. MSK.20.12
AATCATTGGACGCACATTGCAACACAGAATTCAATTTCTTCTGCGATGTCTACGCCCAATATCTTCCCGAAGGGATAAAGGAAGAAATGAATAAGAAAAAAGGAGCCGTAGAGCAACTGGACTATCTATATAAAGAATGTGTCAAAACCAATCAGCAGATTTATCTGTTCATTGATGAATACGACCATTTTACAAACAAAATCCTATCAGAACCTTCCTGTCTCGAAGATTATAAAAGCGAAACACACGGAACCGGTTATCTGCGCAGCTTCTTCGATACGGTGAAAGCAGGCACTTATTCTACGATCAAACGTTGCTTCGTGACAGGTGTCAGCCCCGTCACAATGGACGATCTCACCAGCGGATTCAATATTGGCACCAATTATTCGCTCTCTCCGGAATTTAATGAAATGACCGGATTCAACGAAG
>NZ_JAHQVH010000113.1:0-429 GCF_019052435.1 Bacteroides sp. MSK.20.12
AATCATTGGACGCACATTGCAACACAGAATTCAATTTCTTCTGCGATGTCTACGCGCAATATCTTCCCGAAGGGATAAAGGAAGAAATGAATAAGAAAAAGGGAGCCGTAGAGCAACTGGATTATCTATATAAAGAATGTGTCAAGACCAATCAACAGATTTATCTGTTCATTGATGAATACGACCACTTTACAAATAAAATCTTATCAGAGCCTGCCTGTCTGGAAGATTACAAGAGCGAGACACACGGAACCGGTTATCTGCGCAGCTTCTTCGATACGGTGAAAGCAGGCACGGACTCCACTATCAAACGTTGCTTCGTGACTGGTGTCAGCCCCGTCACGATGGACGATCTCACCAGCGGATTCAATATCGGCACCAATTATTCGCTCTCTCCGGAATTTAATGAAATGACCGGATTCAACGAAG
>NZ_JAHQVH010000114.1:0-411 GCF_019052435.1 Bacteroides sp. MSK.20.12
CCACTGGTCTGTCTGACGCTGGAACTCCATTTCCCAATAGTTGTTCATATCGAAAAGCAGTCCAATGCGTCGGGAAGCCAGCTGTTTGGGCATACGGCTTTTCTTATCGTAGGCGGCACGAAGCTTTTTCATCTCCTGCGCAATACGTACATATTCTTCACCGCCCGGAGAAAGAGTCACCCCATCAGTCATTATCATGCCGTAATGATATTGTTCACTGCCTTTCAGAGGTTGACGGAAACGGTAATTGCACACAAACTTCCCACCACCTGCAAAAACGTGATACACCCACATACGCACAGCGCCGGGTAGGGGGTGTGGATTATACACTCCCCAGTTCACCTGACCGGGTTGTAGTTCCATCACTCCGAATGTTTTGCCGACACGGTTACGAAACTGGTCATTTGAAAA
>NZ_JAHQVH010000115.1:0-411 GCF_019052435.1 Bacteroides sp. MSK.20.12
GATTATTAAAGGGGATGGATTAATTGGAATGGTTAATTGGGCATGACCAGCAGAATACAGGATATTCAGCGACGCAGCGCCACTAGAAATGATTTCTCATTTTCATTTCTCATATTCTCATAGGTTGTACAATAATCAACTGTAAATCATCAATATAACACTATGAGAAATAAAATAAAAACGGCATTTCTCATAGTATTACCAGCGTTTTATACTGAAAACAGTGCATTTCTCATAAACTTTCAAGGTATTTCTCATAGTATTTTGACTATTTATGCTATAAATTCTCAAGCTAGATCCTAAACTAAAGACCAAGTTGAATACCAGACTAGACACAGCTTTACAATATATTATCAGTGCTTATTGAAAGTATATAGAGCAGACATTCGCATATTTTCCTACCTGCATCTG
>NZ_JAHQVH010000116.1:0-408 GCF_019052435.1 Bacteroides sp. MSK.20.12
CCTGCAGACGAATGTCATCCTGAATGTGGCCTTTCATGATAAATTGGTAGACGTCGATCGTGGCGATGTTTTTGCCGTTACGTACCAGCTGCACATTGCGAAGGCTACCTATGTCGCTGACTCCACCTGCACGGTAAAGTGCATGGAACACAGTAGAAAAGGATGATAGAGAGTAAGTACCCGGCTGGACTACTTCACCCATTACATTAATCTGAATAGTACGGATGCTGCCCAAAGTCAAACGGATGTCAGAAGTGGGGTCATTCGTATTATTAAGACCATTATATATCTTGTTTAATGTTTTTTTGAGATAGTCATTGGCTTCAGAGATAGTCAGTCCGTTCAGGTTGACAGGACCTATTTTCTGAATGTTGATCGTGCCATCAGGAGAAATCTGTTGGCGGATAG
>NZ_JAHQVH010000028.1:0-77294 GCF_019052435.1 Bacteroides sp. MSK.20.12
TCATGATGCAAAAATAAGAATTTTAACGCAATCCCCCAAGGTTTCAGACTGAGCCGAAAATACCTCTTTATATCGCTTAAAAACGATATTTTGAGATAAATATAAGGCAATAAAAAAGCTCCTTACTTGTTGGTAAGAGGCCGATAATCAGATAGTAGTGGGTACGAGAATCGAACTCGTATTACATGCGTGAGAGGCATGTGTCCTAACCGTTAGACGAACCCACCGGAGTTTGATAGATTAAAAAGAGCCAAGTCTTTAAAACTTAGCTCTTTTTTATTTTGAGATTTTTTGCGGAAGCTGGGGGATTCGAACCCCCGGTACCCTTACGAGTACGTCAGTTTAGCAAACTGGTGGTTTCAGCCACTCACCCAAACTTCCTTGAACCCGCATTCTCTCTCAAATGCGGTGCAAATATAGGGGGAACTTTTGGACTACGCAAATCTTTTAGCAAGATTTTTTTTACCTGTTTTTTGTAAAATGAGATAACCTGCTATGTTTCAAATGTTAAACGGAAGAATTTTTTTTCGAAAGCTTTTAATTTTTATCGATGGAATGGGAACTTGAAACATATTGACGCTATCCGCTTATTATAGTGACGGTATCTTCATGGGATAGGGTAAACATCCGGATGGGATAGTGACGGTATATTTGACGTAAGAAAAGGACATAAAAAAAGGCTATCTATCCCAGACAGCCAATCTTTTTGTTAACCTTAAATCTAATACTATGAAAAACACAGTACAAATATACGGACTTCTGTCAACTTTGCAAATAAAACAAGAAAAAAGAGATGTTTTATAACATTGATTAA
This sequence comes from Bacteroides sp. MSK.20.12, assembly GCF_019052435.1. Lineage (NCBI taxonomy): Bacteria > Pseudomonadati > Bacteroidota > Bacteroidia > Bacteroidales > Bacteroidaceae > Bacteroides > Bacteroides sp. MSK.20.12. The sequence goes on from NZ_JAHQVH010000028.1 coordinate 815, forward strand.
ATATTTGATTCTTCAATTCTATTTTTATTAAGACTTTCGGCGTTTTGAATGCTATATTCCCAATATTTATCACATAATTTCAGATAGCTGGTCTCGGCACTCTTGCCACCTAAAGAAATAGCGTACATTTTTGTCTGTTTCGCTTTTGCGTGTTCGATGGTTCGGGATAGTAGTTGATCGACAGGACGCATCTCAAAGTCCGATACGGTAATAATGTCCGCTTCCATATATCCTTCTTCGCTGATCTTTCGCAAAGCATGTGTAATAACAGGTTCCATATCAGTTCCGCCATGAAAGGATTGGCATAAGAAATCGACCAGGCGATCGAAACTGCTGCCTAAATCTGTGATTTCAATGCACTCGATATCATCGGAAAACAGGATGACGTAACATTTTCGGTGTTGCACTTCCGTCAGTTCGGCAATGGCAAGTAGGGTGGATTTCGCGATTCTTTCCCGTTCGCCTGCCATGGAACCGGAAGTGTCCAGACAAACAATGAAAGGACCTTCGGCTTCTTCGGAAACTTCGTTCCCTATTGTTTTCTTGTCGTTGATGGTTTGCTTTTCGTGTGATTGATAGTCGATGACTTGCAATCTCTTCTCAATGAAACGCTCAAAGAAAATGGGTTGCAGACTTTTTTCGGCCAGATAGCAATATTCCAAGGGAAGAAGGCTGTTTAAGTCGTTTCCTTCGCAAATACCTGTAATATCGCTTCGGGTGGCATGAGATATAATTTGTTCCCGATGAATACCGGCAGTCATTTTGAAACGTTTCCGGCTGCTTTGGTGTTTCTTGCCCAAGATTTCTACCAGTTCACGGATAACGGGATTTCGTTTGATCGTTTCTTCGTATTCTAAAATCTGTTCTGCTATCTGTTTATGGTTGCGGAGTAACCAGACGAGGCGTGAGCCGCCACGCACCGGAAGGTTTTTGGCAAGTGATAGCTGAAGACGGTAGAAATCATCACAAAGCCGCTCGATATGTTCCATCTGATAGTTGAACTCGTTGTTCGAGAGCAGTGTGTGCCATTTGTCGAAGAAGAGAGTCCGCAACGCTTTCCATTCTTTAGAGCGCGGGCTGATTGCGTCAAAACGCTGGAGGTAGTATTTTACGTTGAGGTCTACCAGGTGATATTTCATCGAGAACGGGTAGGCGCTGTTTTTCAGGAATTGGAGAAACTTGGTGTCGGATGCTTCATCCATTTCATGAAAGTATTCCCATTGCGACGCGTAGTGGGAGTAGAAATCTTGCAGGGAGGGTTGCGTGTGACGAAAATACCGGTGAATATCCGCATCCAGTTCTTCGGGACGGATAATCAGGTTGTGCAGTTGTTCGTCGTACACATCGTAGGCTATTCCCTGTAATTTCTCATAATAAATGTCTTGCAGGTGTTTGAGCCTAATACTCTCTGTTCTCTTGTTCATGGGCATGAGCGATGATGCGGAGTTCGTTCCGGTAATTCTCTATGATATGTGCAGTCTCTCCTAAAATTCGTTTGATCTTGCTTTTTTGCGATGAGCTTAAGAAAAGATGCTCCTTTGTATATGCTGTTTCCCGTTCGGAGATTGTTTTATATTCCACTTCCATTTGATGCAGCAAGTCGATCACTTCCTGCAATGTAAATTCGAACGGAGTGTTGCCATCCTGTTGTGCAGGCAAAGGATCACAATTGTCATAACATAGTAACGGATATTCCTGATTGTTGACGAAAACTGACCGTCTTCCTTTTCGGAGGGAATAGATATTCTTTTGCGCGATATTTCTGTTCTTTACAAAATCGTAGGCTTTCAGGATTTTGTTGACCGGACGGAATTTATCCTGTTGGATATAAAATAGCCGGTTGCTGTCTTTCTTCAAAGACTGGTAATCGGAAGCAAAAATGAGTAGATTTCCGGCAATGTGATAACCTTCTATGCGATGATAGAAGGTGTCTACTACCTGAATTCCCGGATCGCTAAGTTCACGCAGGCTGTGTTCGGACTTCATGTTTTCTTTCAGTGTGTCCAGTTTTTGTTCCAGCCGTTTTTCTCCTAACAGATAGGTGTTGATGCCTCGTGCTATCGACTGTTCTACAATCTCTTCTATAATGGGGAGCTGCGAAATTTCATCCCATAGGCAGGCGCTCATCAACAGGCAGTCGGAGAAATGAATTCCCGGAGATTCATTTAGATAGGCTGATGTGCGGAGCAGACCTACTATTTTCTTCCAGCGGCGGTCGGATACATAGATGGGAGGGGTGTTTTCATCCCGTCCTGTGTTATATTGTTCAATTTCTCGTTTGATATTGTGAATCAGCTCGAAGATAGTATAGTGAATACCTACTTTTTCGCTTTCAGCTTGTATCTGGTTGTATAATTCATCGTTCACCTGGAGTTTTTCCGGGATTTCAGGTTCTATCTCCCGTGTAGAAGAAATCATCTGATCGAACGCATATTCCTGTTCGATACATCCGACAAACTGACGGATCAGGAAACGGTCGTATAAGGCTTCCAGTCCTTCACCTTTTGCCGGCAGTTCGTTGGAAGCGGCAATTAATGCTTTCAGGGGTACACGCACCGTAAATTGTCCGTTGCGGTATATCTTTTCATTGATTACCGTCAAAAGGGAATTTTGGATAGCAGGGCCGGCCTTCCATATTTCATCCAGAAAGACGATTGATGCTGTCGGCAGGTATCCTTTTGTGATGCGTTCGTACGTATCTTCATCCTTCAATTTTGAAATGGAGACGGGGCCGAATATTTCGTCCGGTGTACTGAAGCGGGACATCAGATACTCAAAAGCATCTGCGTCTTTAAATGCCAGTTTGAGCCTGCGTGCTACCAAACTTTTAGCTACTCCCGGAGGGCCCAGCAGAAAGATACTTTCCCCTGCCATGGCGGATAGTAAAGACAGTGCGATGGTATGCTCTTTTTCGAATACTCCCTCATTGAGGGACTTCAATAATTGGGTGATATGTGATTTGATAGACTTCATGCGACGGATAATTTCATGTGTTGTTAGTGGGAGGCAAAGATACAAGAATTCTTTGAAATAGACTTCACCGGAGGGATTTACTCCTAGATTTAGGCAATTTCCTCCCGATAAGTAGGAGTTTTCAGTTTCATGGGGAAAATTCATTCTCTACTTTTGTTCTATCGAAAGATAAATGATATATAATAATTAGAGAACCATTAAAAATAAAGGAATATGAAAACGAGCACATTTAAATACTTCGGTTTGGCGTTGATGGCTATATTGATGGTAAGTTTTACCTCTTGCGAAGTGGAAATAGATAGTTTCTATGATGATGATAATAATGGTGCAGGGTACTATAACCGTTCGGCTGATTTATGTAGCCGTACCTGGGTTAGTTTCTACCGCGACATGGACGGTAACTATTGCCGTCAGGAACTGGACTTCTTTTTAGACCGTACCGGAATCGACTATATACGGGTGGAATATCCTAATGGAGCAGTCGATCAATATGAATATAATTTCCGTTGGAGTTGGGAAAATTATGCACAGACTTCCATTCGTATGTCATACGGACCGAATGATGTTTCATACCTGGATGATGTATATATCGGTGGAAACAGATTGAGCGGTTATCTGGACGGACGAAATAACTTTGTGGAGTTTCAAGGGAAAAGATGAGACGTGAAGCAAGATGAAGCGTGAAGCAGGAAGAAATAAGAAAAGGTTAAGAAATTAGGAGAGATAAAGAAATTAGAAAAAGATAAAGAAATAGGTAAGCGTAAAGGAAGAAACAGGTAAAAAAGCATCGTTGGAAGGATAACAAGATGCGGGTAAAAAGAGAAAGGATAAGATTGTTAAGATAGAAATATAATAGGTATTAAGAACAAAATAACAGGTAACAGTGTGAAAGGGTAATCAATAAGATTTCAGGATATATGAATCAGGGTATAATTGGGGCGCGAAATGAAAGCTTAAAAGTTTTGAACCGGACTAAATAGTTTTTATCTTTGCGCCCTATTAGTTTTTATATACATGGAGTGGTTATATAGTCTATTCATCGAACATTCTGCCTTACAGGCTGTTGTGGTACTTTCACTGATTTCTGCCATTGGTTTGGGCTTGGGAAGAGTGCATTTCTGGGGAGTTTCCCTGGGAGTCACTTTTGTTTTTTTCGCGGGTATCCTGGCCGGCCATCTCGGGCTTTCGGTCGATCCGCAGATGTTAAACTACGCAGAAAGTTTCGGACTGGTCATTTTCGTTTATTCCCTTGGGCTACAAGTCGGTCCCGGTTTTTTTAGCTCTTTCCGTAAAGGAGGGGTAACGTTGAATATGTTGGCGTTGGGAGTAGTTCTACTGGGAACGTTGTTGACGGTGGTGGCTAGTTATGCAACGGGTGTCTCTCTTCCTGATATGGTGGGCATCCTTTGTGGAGCAACGACAAACACTCCGGCATTGGGAGCTGCGCAACAAACTCTGAAACAGATGGGAATAAACAGCAGTACGCCTGCTTTAGGATGTGCGGTGGCCTATCCGATGGGAGTAGTCGGCGTAATCCTTGCCGTTTTATTAATCCGCAAAGTATTGGTCCGCAAAGAAGACTTGGAGATAAAAGAGAAAGACGATGCGAACAAAACTTATATTGCAGCGTTTCAAGTACACAATCCTGCTATTTTCAATAAAAGTATCAAGGATATAGCTCGTATGAGTTACCCAAAGTTTGTCATATCCCGTTTGTGGCGTGACGGACATGTCAGTATTCCGACTTCAGACAAGATTTTGAAAGAAGGCGACCGTCTGCTGGTGATAACTGCGGAAAAAGACGCTTTGGCCCTGACAGTGCTTTTTGGTGAACAGGAAAATACGGATTGGAATAAAGAGGACATTGACTGGAATGCGATTGACAGCGAATTGATCTCGCAGCGTATCGTTGTTACCCGTCCCGAACTGAATGGTAAGAAACTCGGTGCACTCCGGTTGAGAAACCATTACGGTATTAACATCAGCCGTGTTTACCGGTCGGGGGTGCAACTGCTTGCTACTCCGGGATTGATACTTCAGTTGGGCGACCGCCTGACAGTAGTGGGCGAGGCTGCTGCTATCCAGAATGTGGAGAAAGTATTGGGAAATGCCGTGAAAAGCCTGAAAGAACCCAATCTGGTTGTTATATTTATCGGTATCGTGCTTGGTTTGGCACTGGGGGCTATTCCTTTCTCTTTTCCGGGTGTCAGTACTCCTGTGAAGTTGGGATTAGCGGGCGGACCGATCATTGTCGGTATCCTTCTGGGTACTTTTGGACCACGGATACACATGATTACCTATACCACCCGTAGCGCGAACCTGATGTTGCGTGCCTTGGGACTTTCCATGTACCTTGCCTGTCTGGGACTGGATGCGGGAGCTCACTTTTTCGATACCGTATTCCGTCCGGAAGGCTTATTATGGATTGGTTTGGGAGCCGGATTGACTATCATTCCAACAGTGTTGGTTGGATTCGTGGCCTTCAAGATGATGAAGATCGATTTCGGTTCTGTATCCGGTATGTTGTGCGGAAGTATGGCAAATCCGATGGCACTGAACTATGTAAACGATACAATCCCCGGCGACAACCCATCCGTAGCCTATGCGACTGTTTATCCGCTATGTATGTTCTTGCGGGTAATTATCGCCCAAGTGTTGTTGATGTTCTTGTTAAATTGAGAATGGTACATTGCTGAATCGTAATTAGTAACTAGTAAATTGTAAATAGTAAAATAGTAAATAAAATGACTGCTCAAAGTAACATAACTCCTGAAAGCATTGTGGGCGATCTCCGTTACCTGCAACTGCTTTCCCGAAGTTTTCCTACGATTGCCGATGCTAGTACGGAAATAATCAATCTGGAGGCTATCTTAAATCTACCTAAAGGGACAGAGCATTTCCTGACTGACATTCATGGAGAATACGAGGCTTTTCAGCACGTACTGAAAAATGCTTCAGGTGCGGTAAAACGTAAAGTAAATGAAATATTCGGCAACACTCTCCGCGAGGCTGAAAAGAAAGAAATCTGCACGTTGATTTACTATCCCGAAGAGAAACTTCAATTAGTGAAAGCCCGTGAAAAGGACCTGGATGATTGGTATCTGATTACCCTGAACCAACTGGTGAAGGTCTGTCAGAATGTATCTTCCAAATATACCCGTTCGAAGGTTCGTAAATCGCTGCCTGCCGAGTTCTCTTATATTATTCAGGAATTATTGCACGAATCGTCCATCGAGCCGAACAAGCATGCTTATATCAATGTAATTATCAGCACGATTATCACTACCAAGCGTGCCGACGATTTCATTATCGCTATGTGCAATCTGATTCAGCGTCTGACTATTGACTCTCTTCATATCGTAGGCGATATTTACGACCGTGGCCCTGGCGCGCATATCATCATGGATACGTTGTGCAATTACCATAACTTCGATATTCAATGGGGAAATCATGATATTCTCTGGATGGGTGCAGCTTCCGGTAACGATAGTTGTATTGCCAACGTGATACGTATGTCCATGCGCTACGGCAACCTGGGCACGCTTGAAGACGGATACGGAATCAATCTGCTTCCATTGGCTACTTTTGCAATGGATACGTATGCCGATGATCCTTGCACCATCTTCATGCCGAAGATGAATTTTGCCGACGCTCATTATAATGAGAAGACTCTGCGCTTGATCACTCAAATGCATAAAGCCATTACCATTATCCAGTTTAAGCTGGAAGCCGAAATCATCGACCGTCGTCCGGAGTTCGGGATGACCAACCGCAAACTGCTGGAGAAGATTGATTTTGAGCGTGGCGTCTTTGTATACGAAGGAAAAGAATACGCTTTGCGCGATACCAACTTCCCGACCGTAGATCCTGCCGACCCTTACCGGTTGACGGAAGAAGAACGCGAATTGGTAGAAAAGATTCATTATTCATTTATGAATAGTGAAAAGCTGAAGAAACACATGCGTTGCCTGTTTACCTATGGCGGAATGTATCTGGTTTCAAATTCGAATCTTCTTTATCACGCTTCTGTTCCTCTGAATGAGGATGGCAGCTTTAAGCATGTCAAAATACGTGGTAAGGAATATTGGGGGCGTAAATTGCTGGATAAAGCCGATCAACTGATTCGTACTGCGTACTTCGATGAAGAAGGGGAGGAGGATAAGGAATTTGCTATGGATTACATTTGGTATATGTGGTGTGGTCCGGAAGCTCCCTTGTTCGATAAGGATAAGATGGCGACTTTTGAGCGTTATTTCGTAGAGGATAAAGAATTGCATAAAGAGAAGAAAGGTTATTATTATACATTGCGTAACCGGGAAGATGTCTGCGATCAGATTTTGGCAGAGTTTGGAGCTTCCGGTCCTCACTCGCATATCATCAACGGTCATGTGCCTGTGAAAACGATTCAGGGAGAACAGCCAATGAAAGCTAATGGCAAGCTTTTCGTTATTGATGGCGGATTCTCAAAAGCTTATCAGCCGGAAACGGGAATTGCGGGATATACGCTTGTTTATCATTCTCACGGTATGCAGCTTGTACAGCACGAACCTTTCCAGTCTCGCCAGAAAGCTATCGAAGAGGGACTTGATATCAAATCTACCAACTTTGTCCTGGAATTCAATTCGCAACGGATGATGGTGAAAGATACCGATAAAGGAAAAGAACTGGTGACTCAAATACAGGATTTGAAGAAATTGCTCGTTGCTTATCGTACCGGTCTGATAAAAGAAAAGGTATAATTAGTAATCAGTATGCTCAAAGTTGCACGTTTCTGAATTTATTCACCACAGAGGACGCAGAGGACACAGAGTTTTTTTCTTTCTACAAGTAAAACAGAGCGATAAATACGATTCTAAATACATGAGACTCTGTGTTACTCTATAGTGAATAAAAAATAGTAAACCTCTGTGTCCTCTGCGTCCTCTGTGGTGAATAAGTTTAGAAAAGAACAATACCCGCTTCGATAATAGCTCCCTTATCGTAATTGCTCGATTTATTATAGAATCTGGTTACCCCATATCCACCTGTTGCAAAGATGCCGAACTTCCTGGTAAATTGATATTCCAGATTTGCACGTGCCTGCAATGCGTACAGGCGTTTCGGGATGACCTCATCTTTGTTATCAAAAGCCTCGATATGCTGGTATCCGAGGTCTCCGCTGATGGATAACCCTTTGTAAAGGGGGAAAGACAGACCGGCACGATAGGATGCGCTGGCCGAAAACTTATCATTCAATCCCTGATACATGGAACCCACTCCCAATATGGTATAAAACAACTGGTTCTTGAATCGTACCCCGATATTGGCAGGCGTTGCATTTCCACCGTATATCATCATTTGCACTTTTGTGTCAGGATTTGCATTCACCAAACCAAGTTGGAAACCTTTCATATCTTCTTTGTAGTAATTGACAAGACCAATTTGAAGTCCGCGCGCTTTCGTTGCGTAGTTGCATAATGCTACTTGTACTCCATTCAGCTTTGATGCGGTTATATTGGCAATTCCTGCTATCTGCAAACCGTTCATGTGTTCGCCTACTACATTTAAAAGTCCCGAAGCCATCAGACCACCGAAGCTCTGTCCGGTTATATTTGCTATTCCGGAAAAGTGTAAGCCCGAAGCCATATTGCCCGTCACATTCATGAAACCACTAATCATTAACCCCGAGTTGTTGTCTCCTCCGATGCTCGTTAGCCCGGATATGACTACTCCCTGTGCTTTGTCGCCGGTGATATTTACCAATCCGGCAGCAGAAAGCCCTACGGTGTTATCGCCGCTGATATTACTGATACCAGCCAGTTGAACGCCCCTCATAGTACCCCCTGCCAAGTTGGCTAATCCGGTGATTTGTACTCCGTTCATGTCACCATGAACCACGCTTCCCAATGCGTTGATACCCACACCGTTCAGACGGTTCATGGTAGACAGGAGGCCGATGTTTACATAGGTCGTCTGTGTACTGTCATGCGGTTGCGTGCATATATCTTTCCAGATGGATATATTGATCCCTGCACTCTTGTTCTGTGCCGGTAAAGAAACGGCAGCCATTAGTATAGCTGCCGTAAGTATTGTTTTCTTTATCTTCATTCCTTTCTCTTTTTCGGTTTAAGTTATATCTTTCTCTATGCAGCTGATAATCTATCAGCCTTTTGCTTCCTGATACAAATAACGCTTGATGCTCTTCTTCGGTGTCTTTTCAAATTCTTCCGGATAGATTTTCATCTTGGATATTTGGCTGTATGCCGGTAACATAGTGTTCAGTGTCACGCGGTTTTCTTCCATTACTTGTTCGATGTCTTCAGTCTTCAGGCCGTGAGCGAACGCATCGTCAAAGTCGGGATAAACAAGTCCGACAAGTTTCTCGTTTTGCTGAACGATAATGCTTTCAGCCACGTATGGCAGGTTGTTCAATTTATCTTCAATTTCTTCCGGATAGATATTCTGTCCGCTGGAGCTCAATAACAGGTTCTTGCTGCGTCCTTTGATTGTAACATTACCTTCTTCATCCATCAAAGCCAAGTCGCCGGTATGCAACCAACCGTCCTTGTCGATGACTTCTTGAGTGGCTTCTTCGTTTTTGTAATAGCCCAGCATCACATTCGGGCCCTTACATACAATTTCACCAACAATATTTTCGGGATCAGATGACAATACCCGTACATCCATCCGTGGCACAGCCTTTCCGCAAGACCCCGGTTTGAACTTTCTCCAATCTTCGTAGCAGATAATCGGGCCACATTCCGTCATTCCATATCCAACCGTATAAGGGAAATCAATCATTTTCAAGAATTGTTCCACTTCTTGATTGAACGCTGCACCTCCTACGATGACTGCCTTGAAGTTTCCGCCAAATGCCTTAATCATCTCTTCGCGCACTGTTGCCTTTATCTTGTCATTGATAATAGGCACTTTCAGCAATATCTTCATCGCCGGAGTTTCCAACTTCGGAAGTACGCTTTTCTTGATTATCTTTTCGATGATGAGTGGTACGGCAACAATCAGACTGGGTTTCACTTCTTCAAAAGCCTGGAAGATAATCTTAGGGCTTGGCATACGGGTGAGGAAGTAGATGTGGCAACCTACGGAGAACTCATAAAGGAATTCAAAAGCCAATCCGTACATGTGTGCCATAGGAAGCATGGAAACGATTTTATCTCCGGCTTCCAGTTCCAACACTTCAAAAGCAAATTTGGTATTCGACCACAGACTGCGGTAGGGGAGCATTACTCCTTTGGAATAACTCGTTGTTCCCGAAGTATAATTGATAACTGCCAGTTCTTCCGGTTCGTCTTTGTGATAAGCGACATGCTCTTTACGGAAATTCTTCGGATATTTTTTGCCGAACATTTCGTTCAGATGTTCGCGTGCATACGTGAGTCGTTCGCTGCGTGACACTAATAGGGTGAAGTCGTTCATCATCAGGATACCTTCCAGTAGCGGCATTGCCGACTCGTTCAGGTTTTCCCATACCATATCTCCTACAAGCAGTAATTTAGCTTCGGAGTGGTTGACGATATTATGCACGTTATCTGCTTTAAATTCATGGAGAATAGGTACAATAACGGCTCCATACGTCAGTGTGGCAAGGAAAGTAACTCCCCAGTGAGAGCTGTTTCTTCCACAAACGGCAATCTTGTCTCCTTTGCGGATTCCGCTTTCTTCAAAGATGATATGGAGTTTCTCGATTTTACGAGCTACGTCTTTATACTGTAAAGTTGCACCTTTATAATCGGTCAGGGCATCCAGGTCCCAATTATTCTTGATACTATTCTCAATATAGGCTATAAAACTTTGTTCCATTGTTTTTTGCACATTTGGTATTAAATTGTGCAAATATAGCAATTATATTAAGAATGAAGAATTAAGAGTGAAAATTTTTTGGAAATGGAGGAGAGAGTAGTGGGGGAATTTGTGTGGCGATACGTTATAAATACAATGGATGAGGCTTATAATTGAATGAATGGTGCTTATGGTTGAATAAATGATGCTTAGTTGGATGAAGGCTTATCACAAAAGGGATTAACTTATAATAAAATAGATTGACTCGTAGTATAAAAAAGATTATGCTCATAGCTCAACAGATTATGCTTATAGCTAATTGGATTATCATTATAGCAAAACTGATTATCATTATAGCTAATTTAATTATCATTATAGCTAAAAAAAATATGCTATTAGCAAAAAACATTCAGCTAATAGCATATTTACAGTAACTTCATTTCTTATTTCAAGTACCATTCGTACATTCTTTGTACGCCTTCCTCGATTTCAATTTTGTGGTGCCAGCCCAGTGCATGCAGTTTTGAAGGATCGGTTAGCTTGCGCATTGTGCCGTCCGGTTTGCTGCTGTCGAAGGTCAGTTTACCTTGATAGCCAACTGTTTCAACGATCCGTTCGGCCAGTTGGCGGATGGTGATTTCCTTACCGGTTCCGATGTTGATATGGCAGTTGCGGATATCTTTGCTACCTTCTTTATAGGTATCTTTAAAGTCCACATGTTCCATAACGAAGACACTGGCATCCGCCATTTCTTCGCTCCAGAGGAATTCGCGGAGAGGAGTACCTGTGCCCCAGAGAGTGACCTCTGTTTCGCTGATTCCGTATTTTTTCAGAATAGCCAGAATGTCCTCTTTTGAGCTGTCGCCGTTGACACCTTCCACCGGACGCTGGTTCATATCCTTGCGTACAGCTTCCCAGTTTCCTTCTTTCAGACAGTGTGCCAAATGAATCTTGCGAATCATGGCAGGCAATACATGGCTGCGTTCCAAATCGAAATTATCATTCGGTCCGTAAAGGTTTGTCGGCATCACGGCGATGTAGTTCGTTCCATATTGCAGGTTGAAGCTCTCGCACATTTTCAGTCCGGCAATTTTAGCGATTGCATACGGCTCGTTGGTATATTCCAACGGTGAAGTAAGCAATACATCTTCCTTCATCGGCTGTTCGGCATCGCGTGGATAAATACACGTACTACCGAGGAAGAGCAGCTTTTTCACATTGTGACGGAAACTCTCTCCGATAATGTTCTGTTGAATCTGCAGATTCTTGTATATAAAATCGGCACGGTAGATGCTGTTCGCCATGATACCACCCACAAAGGCAGCGGCAAGGAATACATATTCCGGCTGTTCTTCATCGAAGAATTTACGGACCGCCATTCCATCCAGTAAGTCAAGCTCTTTGTGCGTGCGGCCTATCAGATTGGTGTATCCTTTATCCTGCAAATTCTTCCAGATAGCAGATCCCACAAGTCCGCGGTGTCCTGCTACATATATCTTTGCATTCTTTTCCATTCTATCTTTTATTATTTTCACCACAGATTAACACAGATTATAGATATAAAAAAATTCTGTGGAAATCTGTGTTAATCTGTAGTGAAATGAAATTCATTTAATGTTTGGTAGCAATCATCCGCTTCACCTTTTCCATATCGTGGCGAACCATGATACTTACCAGTTCTTCGAATGATGTTTTGCATGGATCCCATCCTAACAATGTTTTTGCTTTAGTCGGGTCACCCAGCAGTTGTTCCACCTCTGACGGACGGAAATATTTAGGATCAACCTCTACCAAAGACTTTCCGGTAGCTACGTCGATACCTTTCTCATTCACGCCTTCACCTTCCCAACGAAGTTCGATGCCTGCTTCCTTGAATGCCAGCGTTGCGAATTCGCGTACTGTGTGCATTTCTCCGGTAGCAATTACGAAATCTTCGGGAACGTCATGTTGCAGGATCAGCCACATACATTCGATGTAATCCTTGGCATATCCCCAGTCGCGACGTGCATCCAGATTACCCAGATACAGTTTGTCCTGTTCGCCCTGTGCGATACGTGCGGCAGCAAGCGAAATTTTACGGGTAACGAATGTCTCGCCACGGCGTTCACTCTCGTGATTGAACAAGATTCCGTTTACGGCAAACATACCATAGCTTTCGCGGTAGTTTTTAGTAATCCAGAAACCATATTGTTTGGCTACCCCATACGGAGAACGGGGATAGAATGGAGTTGTCTCTTTTTGTGGAACTTCCTGCACCTTACCGAACAATTCGGAAGTAGAAGCCTGATAGATGCGGGTTTTCTTTTCCAGTCCCAGGATGCGTACCGCTTCGAGCATACGCAACGTACCGATAGCATCCGCTTCGGCCGTGTATTCCGGAACGTCGAATGAAACCTTCACGTGGCTTTGAGCAGCGAGATTGTAGATTTCATCCGGTTGCACCTGTTGAATAATACGAATTAACGAACTAGAATCTGTCATATCCCCATAATGCAGATTGATCGTACGTTTCTGTTTCATGTCGCGCACCCACTCGTCAAAATACAAATGTTCAATACGTCCTGTATTGAACGAAGAAGAACGACGGAGTATACCGTGTACTTCGTAACCTTTTTGCAATAGAAATTCGGCAAGATAAGAACCATCCTGCCCGGTGATGCCTGAAATTAGGGCTTTTTTCATACGCTATTATTTAATATAATTGAAAATGTGGGTGCAAATGTCGGCATTTTTTGTGAGCCAGCCAAGCTACTACCCAATTATTTTTCAGCACAGTCTTTCAGCACGGTTTTTCCCCATTATTTTGTCGATAATCAAAGCGATAGCTCCGTCGCCCGTCACGTTGCAGGCTGTGCCGAAACTGTCCATTGCGATGTAAAGCGCAATCATTAAAGCCTGTGCCGATTCGTCGAAGCCGAGCATGGATTGAAGAATTCCCAGAGAGGCCATGATAGCTCCGCCCGGAACCCCCGGAGCGGCTATCATTGTGATGCCCAGCATGAAGATAAATCCGGCAAACAAGGGGAAGTCGAACGGTATTCCCTGCATCATCATCAATGCCAGTGCGCAGGCTACGATTTTCAGTGTGCTGCCCGACAGATGAATGGTGGCGCAGAGCGGAATCACGAAACCGGCCACTTCGGCAGATACCCCGTTCTTTTTGGTTTGTTCCAGCGTTACAGGGATGGTGGCTGCCGAAGACTGTGTGCCCAATGCCGTGAAGTAAGCCGGCAGCATTTTATTAAGTAATTTAAACGGGTTTTTGTGTACAAACAGTGCCGCGATGGAATACTGAAAAACTAACAGGAAGATGTGAAGAGCAAAGATGACTCCGATAATTTTAATAAACACCATCAGGATGGAATATACTTGTCCCGAATGTGTCATGTTGAGGAATATGCCAAAGATATAAAGTGGCAGCAAAGGCAGAATGACTGCGCTAATCATTCGTACGATAATTTCCTGAAAATCACGTGCCACGTTTTTCAATGCGTCGCTGTTCAGTGACGCCAGTCCCAAGCCCAAGGTGAAAGCCAATACCAAGGCTGTCATGACGTTCATCAGCGGTGTGATGGAGACGGAGAAGTAGGGGAGGATTCCTTGTGCTTCGCTCACTTCTTCAAGCGGCGCTCCCGGTTCGATGAGTGACGGAAATACGATGACTCCTGTGAAGTAGGAGAGGAATCCCGAAAACAGGGTGGCGAAATAAGCAATCAGAGCCGTCACGAGCAGCATTTTTCCTGCACCTTTTCCGATGTCGGCAATAGCCACCGTTACCAGTCCGACGATAATCAGCGGGATAGAGAAATTGAGAAACTCGCTGAAAATGCCGTTGAAAGTAACGAATATTCGCACTAGCGGAGCCGGGAAAAAAGTGCCGATGGCAATACCCAAAATGATGGCAATTACGATGCGTGCCAACAAACCGATTTTGATCTTCTTCATCCTTGATTTTATTTGTAGGCCACAAAAATAATATTTTAATCTAAAATATTGCGAACAAATGTGCATTTCAACTGTTACTAAGATAAAGAATATTCAAAATATATAAGTTATGGCAAATCAGAATAAAACAGATATCGGACTTATCGGCTTGGCTGTGATGGGCGAGAATCTTGCTTTAAACATGGAGAGTAAGGGGTGGCATGTATCGGTATATAACCGTACAGTTCCCGGAGTAGAGGAAGGAGTGGTAGATCGCTTTATGAATGGTCGTGCAAAAGGTAAAAACATCGAAGGATTCACAGATATAAAAGCATTTGTAGATTCGATAGCTATTCCCCGTAAGATAATGATGATGGTTCGTGCCGGAAGTCCGGTTGACGAACTGATGGATCAGCTGTTCCCGTTGCTTTCACCGGGAGACATTCTTATTGATGGCGGTAACTCCAATTACGAAGATACCAACCGTCGCGTCAAACTGGCGGAGTCGAAAGGATTTCTCTTCGTCGGTAGCGGAGTGTCAGGCGGTGAAGAAGGAGCCTTGAATGGAGCTTCTATCATGCCCGGCGGTTCGGAGAAAGCATGGCCGGAAGTGAAACCGATCCTTCAAAGCATTGCGGCAAAAGCACCGGACGGAACTCCCTGTTGCCAATGGGTAGGCCCTGCCGGATCGGGTCATTTTGTGAAGATGATTCATAACGGTATCGAATACGGTGATATGCAGTTGATCGCCGAAGCCTATTGGGTGATGAAAAAGTTGCTGGATCTGACCAATGAGGAAATGGCTGATGTCTTTGCCCGTTGGAACGAAGGCAAACTACGCAGCTACCTGATCGAAATCACCGCCAACATCCTGCGGCATAAAGACAAATCCGGAGGGTATCTGATTGATAAAATCTTGGATGCGGCCGGACAGAAAGGAACCGGCAAATGGTCGGTCATCAACGCTATGGAACTCGGCATGCCATTGGGATTGATCGCCACGGCGGTATTCGAACGAAGTCTTTCTGCACAGAAAGACTTGCGTCATCAGGCTTCCAGACAATATCAGTGTCAACATACACAACCTATATATAATAAGGTGGAACTCGTAAAGAATATATTTTCTGCTCTTTATGCTTCCAAACTCGTCTCTTATGCCCAGGGATTCGCCGTGTTGCAACGTGCTTCCGACGCTTTCGACTGGCATCTCGACCTGGCTTCCATTGCCCGTATGTGGCGTGGAGGATGCATCATCCGCAGTATATTCCTGAACGACATTGCTGCCGCCTTCGAAGCCACCGACAAGCCTAAACACTTGTTGTTGGCTCCTTATTTTAAAGAAGAAATGAAAACATTGCTTCCCGGATGGAAGAATCTGGTGGCGGAAGCCATGAAAGAAGAACTTCCTGTTCCTGCTTTCTCTTCTGCGCTGAACTATTTCTATTCGCTCACATCTGCCGATCTGCCCGCCAATCTTGTGCAGGCACAACGCGATTATTTCGGCGCGCACACTTTCGAGCGCAAAGACGAGTTGCGTGGACAGTTCTTCCACGAGAACTGGACAGGTCACGGAGGAGATACGAAATCGGGTACATATAATGTTTAAATAGAAAACAGTTTTGAAATGATAAATGGGAATTTGAAATGATAAATGGGAATTTAGCGGTTTAATGGGAATTTATCGGTTAAATGAGAATTTATCGGTTAGGCTGAAAGCCTTACAATTATATATTTATTGGGGTGCCCTGAAAGGGCTTAATTATATAGCGTAGGGCAACGCCCTACGAAAAAAACACACCAGCCACAAGCCCTGAAAGGGCGGAACTGTATACAATTATGCCCTTTCAGGGCGCAAATTCAGATTGCCGTTTTTACGTAGGGCGTTGCCCTACGCTATATAATTAAGCCCTTTCAGGGCACTCCGCAAAATTATCATTTACCATCTCAAAACAGAAATTAAAACAACTCTTGAAAAATGGATAAATTTGCAATGATAATTTTCGGTGCGTCGGGTGATCTGACCAAGCGTAAGCTGATGCCCGCCCTTTACTCCCTCTACCGTGAAAAGCGGTTGACCGGAGAGTATTCTATATTGGGTATCGGGCGTACGGTCTACTCTGACGATAACTACCGTTCCTATATCTTAGAAGAACTGCAACAGTTCGTAAAGTCCGAAGAACAGGACACAGCTCTGATGGCTTCGTTTGTCTCCCATCTCTACTATTTACCGATGGACCCGGCAAAAGAAGAAGGTTACCCGCAACTCCGCCAACGTCTGGTCGACTTGACCGGTGAGGTAGACCCGGACAACCTGCTGTTCTACCTAGCCACTCCGCCGTCATTGTACGGAGTAGTGCCCTTGTACCTGAAAGCTGCGGGACTCAACACCCCCCATTCACGTATCATCGTCGAGAAACCTTTCGGTTATGATCTCGAATCGGCACGTGAACTGAATAAAACGTATGCTTCTGTTTTCAATGAGCATCAAATTTACCGTATCGACCATTTTCTCGGTAAGGAAACAGCCCAGAATGTACTGGCTTTCCGTTTTGCCAACGGTATCTTCGAACCTCTCTGGAACCGTAACTATATCGACTACGTAGAAATCACAGCCGTAGAAAATCTGGGTATCGAACAACGTGGCGGATTCTATGAAACGGCAGGTGCACTGCGGGATATGGTGCAAAATCACCTGATTCAGCTCGTAGCCCTTACGGCTATGGAACCGCCCGCTGTTTTCAATGCCGACAATTTCCGTAACGAAGTGGTGAAGGTCTACGAATCTCTCACCCCGTTGAATGAAGTGGATTTGAACGAACATATCGTTCGTGGACAATATACAGCCTCCGGCAATAAAAAAGGATACCGTGAAGAAAAAGGAGTGGCTCCCGATTCGCGCACGGATACTTATATTGCCATGAAACTGGGCATTAGCAACTGGCGCTGGAGTGGCGTTCCGTTCTACATTCGTACAGGTAAACAAATGCCGACGAAAGTAACGGAAATCGTCGTTCATTTCCGTGAGACACCTCATCAGATGTTTCATTGTGCCGGTGGCAACTGTCCGCGGGCTAATAAATTGATTCTTCGTTTGCAACCGAATGAAGGAATAGTGCTCAAAATCGGAATGAAAGTCCCCGGCGCAGGTTTTGAAGTGCGTCAGGTGACGATGGATTTCAGTTATGCGCAGTTGGGCGGCGTACCCAGTGGCGACGCTTATGCCCGTCTGATAGACGACTGCATCCAGGGTGATCCGACTTTATTTACTCGAAGTGACGCAGTAGAAGCCTCATGGAAATTTTTCGATCCGGTACTCCGTTATTGGAAAGACAACCCCGACGCACCTCTTTACGGTTATCCCGCAGGTACGTGGGGACCTTTGGAAAGCGAAGCGATGATGCACGAACATGGGGCCGACTGGACGAATCCTTGTAAGAATTTGACGAATACAGATCAATATTGTGAATTATGAAACTATCAGTTTTTCCTTCATCTATTGAAACTTCACGAGCATTGATACTCCGCTTGGTGGAAATCATGAATGAAGAGCCGGACAGAGTGTTCAATATCGCAGTCAGCGGTGGCAACACACCTGCTCTGATGTTCGATTTATGGGCGAATGAATACATGGATATTACCCCGTGGGATCGTATGCGGATTTATTGGGTGGATGAACGTTGTGTGCCTCCCGATGATTCGGACAGTAATTACGGAATGATGCGCAACCTTCTTTTGGGTTTGACTCCTATTTTGTATGAAAATGTATTCCGTATTCGTGGAGAGGCGAAGCCTGCGAAAGAAGCGGTTCGCTATTCGGAGTTAGTCCGGCAGCAAGTGCCGCAAAAGCGTGGCTGGCCCGAATTTGATATTGTACTGTTGGGGGCCGGAGACGACGGACACACGTCTTCCATCTTTCCCGGACAAGAAGATTTGCTGACTTCAAACTCTATTTATGTAGTCAGCGCCCATCCCCGTAACGGGCAGAAGCGCATCGCAATGACGGGATACCCCATTCAGAATGCCCGCTATGTCATTTTCCTGATTACCGGAAAAAATAAAGTCGACGTAGTAGAAGAAATCTGTAATTCGGGAGACACTGGCCCCGCAGCCTATATAGCTCATCACGCGCAGAATGTAGAGCTATTTGTGGATAAAGCGGCTGCCGCATATATTGACGATAGTAATAAAAAATGAATTAGAACTGTTTCGTTGACGAAACTAACAGAAAAAAGAAAAATATGAATCCTTATCAAAATTCATTTGGAGGTAATATCCCGCAGGACGTAGCCGGGAAACAAGGTGAAAATGTCATTTTTATTGTTTATACTCTAAAAGATACTCCCGAAACTCTTGATAAAGTAAAAGATGTATGCGCTAATTTCTCGGGCATGATTCGCAGCATGCGTAATCGTTTCCCCGAACTGATGTTCAGTTGTACGATGGGCTTTGGCGCCGATGCCTGGGGCCGTCTTTTCCCGGAAAAGGGAAAGCCGAAAGAACTGAACACTTTTGAAGAGATCAAAGGCGGAAAGCACACGGCAGTCTCTACTCCGGGCGACATCTTGTTTCATATCCGTGCAAAACAGATGGGGTTGTGTTTTGAGTTTGCTTCCATCATTGACGAGAAGCTCCAGGGCGTAGTTGAACCTGTCGATGAAACTCACGGTTTCAGATATATGGACGGCAAGGCTATTATCGGCTTTGTAGACGGAACAGAGAATCCGGCAGTTGATGAGAATCCTTATCATTTTGCGGTGGTAGGAGAGGAGGATGCTGATTTTGCAGGAGGAAGTTATGTTTTTGTACAGAAGTACATTCACGATATGGTTGCATGGAACGCTCTGCCTGTGGAAGAACAGGAGAAAGTGATCGGTCGTCGTAAGTTTAACGATGTCGAGCTGTCTGACGAGGAGAAACCTCAAAATGCGCATAATGCCGTCACTAATATTGGTGATGACCTGAAAATTGTACGTGCCAACATGCCGTTTGCCAATACGTCTAAGGGAGAATATGGCACATACTTCATCGGTTATGCAAGTACGTTCAGTACGACCCGGCAGATGTTGGAAAGTATGTTCATCGGCAATCCGGTAGGGAATACCGATCGTTTGCTTGACTTCAGCACAGCTGTAACAGGAACGCTTTTCTTTGCTCCTTCCTACGATTTGCTGGGAGAATTGGGCGAATAAAAAAAGAAAAATAAGAATAAAAGATTGGAGGAGGATTACACTTTGGTAATCTCCTCCACTATATATTGATCTTTCACTCTCCTGCAGGTACATACAAAGTATTCCGGATGTTTCAGGGCTCCTTCTAAAGTATCAGGAAGAATCATCTCTTTGGTACGTCTATCCATTGCCACCGTTGCATATAGAATACCCTCTTTTTCGCATCTCTCAATTAATGCATTTTTTAGTTCTTCTACGCTATATTCCATTTGTGTGAGACTTTATCGCTGCAAAGTTATGGAAAATATGTATATTTTGTGCAATAATATTCCTGTAATATATAAAAATAGCTCCCTAGTTCGTCCGCCGACGAGGGAGCTATCAACACAAAAACTAAACTAGACTTAACTAAACTATTCTATTCTTGGAATTTCACAATCCCTTTCTGTTCTTTGCAAAGGTAGATATAAAACGGATTTTGGCAAACTATAATCGACAAAAATCACTTTTTTACCGATAAAATAATGAATAATCAGCTCCTTTCGTCAAGAAAAGTCTGAAAAACTTGCTTGTAACTATCGCTGATAGGAATATATGTCTTGTCAAACACGATACGTCCGCGGTCAATCACACGTATTTTATCTTTCTGTACGATGAAGGAGCGGTGCACACGTATGAAACGACTGGATGGCAAGAGTTCTTCCATGGCTTTCATACTCATCAGTGACAGGATAGGTTTGGGAGCGTCTTCCGTATATATTTTGATGTAATCTTTCAGTCCTTCGATATACATGATTTTCTTCAAGTCCACTTGTACTAGTTTGTAGTCACTTTTCACAAAGATACTGTCTATCTCTTCCGGTTTCTGCACGAGTTCGAACCATTGGAGAGCTTTGTTGGCAGCTTGCAGGAAATCAACGTATGAGATTGGTTTCAGCAGGTAATCGAGTGCGTTGACACGATAACCGTCGATAGCATACTGTCCGAAAGCAGTGGTAAATACAATGCGCGTATGCGGATCTACCATCTTCGAGAACTCCAGACCGTTAAGTTCCGGCATCTGAATGTCCAGAAACAGGAGGTCGACCTCTTCGCCCGGCAATTCTTTCATCGCCTGAACCGCACTGGAATACTTTCCTGCAAGTTGCAGGAACGGAGTCTTATTCACATAGCTCTCTAACAAGCTAAGAGCTAAAGGCTCATCGTCAACGATTGCGCAACGTAACATCATACTATTTTATATCTAAAGTTTTATATCCAAAATCTTGTACTTGACGCTTTATACTAAACATTGGTACTTAACGTTTTATACTGAACGTTTTTCTTTCTACTCTCTAATCTTGATACTCAATCTCGATTCGTATACCTTTTCGTCTTTTGAGACGCCTTTCAACCACGTATAAGCTCCGGGATAAAGTATCTCCAACCGACGGCTGACTTGTTCCAATCCCACGCCCGATCCACTCTTATCCTCCACTGTCTTAGGATGATTACTATTGCGGATTTCACACACCACTTCGTTGTCATTCTCCAAAATATGAATACTGATGAAACTCGATTCAGTAGGAGAGATGCCATGTTTGAAAGCGTTCTCTATCAAAGAGATAAAGATAAGCGGGGCAATGAGCGTCTGACTGTCGGGCTGAATATCGAATTTAGTAATCATCTGCACGTTGGCGGACAGACGGATGCGCATCAGTTCGATGTAATTGCGGATAAAATCGACCTCCTTACAGAGAGGAACGTATGTCTGCTGGTTATCATATAACACATAGCGAAGCAGTTTGCTCAACTCCTGAACTGCCTGTTGCGCCTTGTCCGAATCAAATGCAATCAGTGCATAGATATTATTCAGCGTATTCAGCAGAAAGTGAGGGTTCAGTTGGTTCCGCAGGTTCTTCAGTTCTGCTTCCGCACGGTTCCGTTCCGCCTCTTTTCGGGCAGCTTCATTCTGTGTCCATCGGGCACTCATGCGGATAGCGGCACTTAGTCCGATAGTGAATACGAGACTCAACATATCCCTAAGGAAAAACAACCATCCCGGAGGCATCCCTGGTCTTTTTGATTTGGGAGCGAATGACGGATCGAACGTCAGACTTTGCCAGAGATGAAGCAACACACCGATGGCACATAAAAAGATAATATTGTAGACCACATATCTTTTGGCCTGACTCTGGAAAAGATAGCGCGGCACAAGAATGAAATAATTCACGTAGAACACAATCATGAAAGAGAGTGGTACGGCAAGGTGGCGTGTATAAGCCATCCAATTAATGTTCCCGTTCCCACGTTCGACGAAGAAGAACGGGAAACCGAACATAATCCCCCAGCTGATAATATGTATCAGTACTTCTAGGGGACGACGTGCGGATGTAAAGGTTTGTTTCATAAAGACAAAGATAATTCTTTTATTGGTAATTATCCATTTTATTCGTATCTGATGGCTTCTATCGGATCTAAATCTGCTGCTTTCTTAGCCGGATACCATCCGAAGAAGACTCCTGTAACTGTACATACTGCGAAGGAGAGGAATACGCTCCACGGCTGGATATAGATAGGCCAATGCGCTACGCTCTTGACAATCCAGCTGGCTCCGCAGCCGATAATCACTCCGATGATACCTCCCGTGATACTAATCATGATGGCTTCGATGAGGAATTGACTTAGAATGTCGACCCCGCGTGCGCCGACAGACATACGCAGACCGATTTCACGGGTACGCTCCGTAACGGATACATACATGATATTCATAATCCCGATACCACCTACTACCAATGAAATACCTGCGATACAAGCCAGCAGGGTTGTCATCAAATCGGTGGTTGAGTTGAGCATTGTACTCAATTCCTGTTGGGTACGGATGGTGAAGTCATCATCATCCGAAGCCTTCAGTTTATGGTTGCGGCGGAGGATTGTACTGATTTCGTCAGTTGCATAGTCCGTCATATCCTCGGTGAGGGCAGAGGCAAATACTCCCTGCAAATACGTAACGGCAAGCAGACGTTTCATTACGGTGGTATATGGTGCAAGCACTACGGCATCCTGGTCTTGTCCCATAGAGTTGTACCCTTTTGCTTTGAGCACACCTACCACACGGAAAGGTATCTTGCTGAAACGGATAATCTTACCTACCGGATCACTTCCGTCCGGAAAAAGATTGTCTACTATGGTCTTTCCGATCACGCACACTTTGGCTGAACTCTGTATGTCGGCTTCTGTGAACATCTCTCCATTCTCAACAGTCAGTTGGCGAATATCGAGATATTCTGTTCCGACACCGTTTACCGAAGCCGGATAGTTGTTGTTACCGGCAATAAGCTGTCCCGATGACGAAACATTGGGACTGATGGCAGACAGGAAACTTGTCTCATCGCGCAAGGCCTCGTAGTCGGCAAGTTTCAAAGTCTGCATCGCAGACGGGTCCTGCCGGACACCTCCACGCATATCGGCTCCCGGATGAATCATAATCATGTTCGATCCCATCTCGGAAATCTGCTGCTGGATGCTTTTCTTCGAACCTTGTCCGATAGCCAGCATCGTGATGACGGAAGCAACACCGATAATGATACCGAGCATGGTTAGAAAAGCACGCAGCTTATTGTTCGCCAATGCCCGGAGAGCTATCTTAAATAAATTAGTTCCATTCATGTTTATAAAGTTATGGAGTTATTAATGGGGTTCTGAAGGTATAAGGCTATTATAAGGTTATAAAGTTATGAGACTGTAAAATGTTGGCGTGATGCTCTAAGCATATCATCTTATAACTTCATTGTTCCTTATCACATGAATTGCTTCTTATAACTTCATTACTCCTTATCACATTAATTAATCCTCGTCGTTCTTTGGCAATGCCGCCAGTGCTTCGGCGGCAGACAGAATTTTCGGATTGGCAGTATCCTCAATAACCTGCCCGTCACGCAGACGGATATTCCGGCTGCTATATTGCGAAAGTTCGGGATTATGTGTCACAAAGATAATCGTACGTCCCTCTGCATGAAGTTTCTGAAACAGTACGAGTATCTCAAAAGAGGTACGGCTATCGAGGTTTCCGGTCGCTTCGTCGGCAAGAATCACTGCCGGGTTGTTGACCAACGCACGTGCAATGGCTACCCGTTGCATCTGTCCGCCGGACATCTGGTTGGATTTGTGTTCCAAACGATCCCCCAATCCTACGGCCTGTAAAGACTCGATAGCGCGACGACGACGTTCGGAAGCACTGACGGCAGAGTTATACATCAGCGGTAGTTCCACATTTTCCACAGCCGTTGTTTTAGGCAACAGGTTGTAGCTTTGGAACACGAATCCAATCTTCCGGTTTCTTAGTACCGCACGTTGAGGCTTGCTCATCGTACGTACGGGAATATCGTCGAGCAGATACTCTCCGCTTGTCGGGGTGTCCAGGCAGCCTAATATATTAAGCAGCGTGGATTTTCCCGAACCGGAAGTACCCATGATGGTGACAAACTCCCCTTCATTGATATTGAACGAAACGCCCCGCAATGCGTGAACGGTCTCGTCGCCTACCTGAAAGTTACGTTTGATATTTTGTATTTCAATTACTTTTTTCATCGTAAATAATGTGCTAATGCGCCAATTCGTTATTGGCACATTGAATAATTATTTTTTCTTCTTACTTCCCGGAGGGCCCGGCATGAACGGACTTCTTTCTCCGCCATTTTCCATATTTCCTTCAGGTCCCATGTTTTCACCGGGCATTACACCTATAGTAGCTTCTGTTACCACCTTTGTCCCTTCAGGAATACCACTGATAATTTCGGTGGATATGCCGTTGCTGATTCCCACTTCTACCGGATGAGCGGTGAATGTAGTTCCTTCGCGAGTCCAAAGTTTGTGTTCGCCTTCGCAATCTTTCACTATATCATTATTGCCGATTAACGGTTTTTCCGGTGTGAATCGCAAGGCTTTGTTCGGAACAGACAGTACATCTTTTTTATCAAGAATATAGATCGTTACATTAGCCGTCAAACGCGGTTTTAGTTTCAAGTCGGGGTTGGGGGCAGAGATGACTACCTCGTAGGTAACTACGGTGGTAGTGCTGCTCGTGCTGCTCGTACTGCTTGCGTCGCCCAAACGAATCTGTGTAACCACACCTTCGAATACATCATTCGGATAAGCATCTACCGTGAAGCTGGCACGCTGACCTTCCACTACACCGCCTATATCTGCTTCATCCACATCGGCTACTACCTGCATCTGTGTCAGGTCGGCAGCAATGGTGAACAGGGTCGGAGTTTCGAATCCGGAAGCAACGGTTTGTCCTGCTTCTACATCACGGCTGATAACAACTCCGTCAATCGGTGAAGTAATGGTAGCGTAAGACAGGTTACGTTCCGCTTTC
This sequence comes from Bacteroides sp. MSK.20.12, assembly GCF_019052435.1. NCBI lineage: Bacteria > Pseudomonadati > Bacteroidota > Bacteroidia > Bacteroidales > Bacteroidaceae > Bacteroides > Bacteroides sp. MSK.20.12. Next base: position 26,018 of record NZ_JAHQVH010000028.1, read on the forward strand.
GCGAGCGATGCCTTGCTGCTGTCATAGCTGCTTTTCGCTTTCTGATAATTGTAGAGCGCCTGTTCGAAGTCCGTATCACTAATCAATGACTTTTCGTGCAAGCCTTTGCTGCGTTCATAATTTTTCTTCTGATATTCATATTCGGCTTTCGCACCATCGTAAGTTGCCTGCTGTGAGGCCAGTTCACTTTGCAATGTGATGCGGTCCATTTCAGCAATCAGCTGTCCTTTGGTTACTACCGAGTTGTAATCTACGTGAATCTTGTCGATGATACCGGACACCTGCGTACCGACTTCTACTTCCGTCACCGGTTCGATCGTTCCGGTAGCAGTCACCGAATTTGAAATATCGCCTTTACTGACAGTAGCGGTGGCGTACGTCACTTTGTGTTTGGCGGGTGAACCGGCAAAGAGCCATATTCCTGCTCCTACAACCACAACGACTACTACGGCGATTAGAATAATCTTTTTCGTTTTCATTCGTTTATTATGCTTTTACTTATTTATAATGCTGATTTTATACTCTTTATAAAGCTAATTGATCTCCCTGATAGAATTTCAGCAACTGTGTATTCAGTATAGCCATATATTTAGCCTGAAGCTGTTCCTGTTGTGCTTGCAGCAAATTATTCTTTTCAGTAAGGAGTTCTACGGTATTCTTCATTCCCAGATTAAACTGTTCGCTAATCAACTCATAGCTGATTTGTGTACTTTTCAGCTTTTCGTTTGCGGCAGCATAACGCTGTTGCGCGCTGTTGGCATCCAGCCAAAGGCTTTCAATGGTTTTGTACAGTGCCTTTTGTTCGTCAAGCAAGGATAATATGCTCGTTTCGTACTGCAATTTAGCTTTTTGTACAGCACTTTTCGTTTGACGGTTATTGAAGATAGGCACACTGACAGACAGTCCGATAGAGTTGTTCCATCCGTTCTTCACTTGTTCTCCGAAGGTAAAGTCGCTGCCGCTGGTATGGTTGGTTCCGATTCCTGCGCTAAGGCTGATGGTGGGGAAATAGCTTGATTTGGCGATATTGATACCCAGTTCGGAAGCTTCTACATTCAGTTTGCTCGCTTCAATCTCCGGACGAAAGCTCAATGCGCTGATGTACACATCTCTTTTGGTAGGCAGCGGAGCCAGCACATTTTCGTCGGACAGGGCAGGGAGGTAGATGTTCATTTCATTCTCCCCATCCAGTTCGAGCAGTTGTTTCAGTTGTAATTTGTAATCTTCAAGAGTGGCTTGCGCTGTGACAAGTTGGTATCGGTCGGTGCTCACCTGTGCTTCCAGTTGCGCGAGGTCGCTTTTGGCAATACTTCCGGCATTCAGAAGTTCCTGTCCTCGGTCGCGCTGTGCAATGGAAACTTGCAGGGTGTTTTCGTTTACTTTCACAGATTCGGCTGCATAAAGAATCTGGATATATACTTGGGCGATGGACTCCTGAATATTATTTTCGGAAGTCGCCACATCCAGCTCGGCCATCTGATTATTCAACTTCTCCTGTTGGATGGTTTTCAACCGTTTATTACCATTATATAGAGTCCACGAAGCATTCAGTCCATAATTACCGTTGTAGCTCGTTTTGCTGTTGCTACTGATAATCTCGCTACCGCTCACCCGGCTACTTGTCTCTTGGTACGGACGATTCACCACCTGTTGGCTGGTAGAAAACGAAAGACTGGGGAACATGGCAGCTTTAGCTGTCTTCACATCAATCTGCGTGCTGACCGCAGTGATCCGGTTCTTACGAATTGTAATGTTCTGTTCCTTTGCATAGTCGATGCATGACTGCAAGTCCCATTGATCCGGGATTTTCGTTTCTTTCAGCGTATCGACTTGCAGCGGAGAAACCTGGGCAGATATGCCGGACAGCATACCTGCTCCAAGAAATGTCATCACTGTCAATCTTCTTACATTTATCATATTCATACTTCTATTGATTTACTGTTAGCGAAGGTACGTACATATTATATATGCCGCAAAAACGATAGACGGATGACGTTATTTCGCCGTTAAATGATTTTTTTCTGTCGATAGGTAGGTTTTTGAAGAAAAACACGACAAATCTTGCAACTTTTTTGACTACTTGTTTGTTTTAATTATAAAAAATGTATATTTGTACTCATTACAAATTATAACGTAAACATATGAAGAATACACTGCTTACGATCTGGAACTTCTATTTGGATGGTTTCCGTAGTATGACCTTAGGACGTACCCTATGGGTTATTATTTTGCTGAAATTATTCGTCATGTTCTTCATCCTCAAAATGTTCTTTTTCCCTGATTTCCTCGGCGACCACCCAACGGATGCCGACAAAGGTACATACGTGGGAAATGAACTGATAGAACGTGCCATCCCCGATAAATCTACTGATTTTTAACTCTTAAACTACATAGGATTATGATTGAAAGTATTGACACCTCGCTGATCGATTGGTCGAGAGCCCAATTTGCGATGACAGCCATGTACCACTGGATTTTTGTTCCCCTCACACTTGGACTGGCAGTGGTGATGGGAATCATGGAGACGCTGTATTATAAAACAGGCAACGAATTTTGGAAAAAGACTGCCCAGTTTTGGATGAAACTTTTCGGTATTAACTTTGCCATCGGTGTGGCAACGGGGTTGATTCTGGAGTTTGAATTCGGTACGAACTGGAGCAATTATTCGTGGTTTGTAGGGGATATCTTCGGTGCTCCGTTGGCTATTGAAGGTATTCTGGCATTCTTTATGGAAGCTACGTTTATCGCGGTTATGTTCTTCGGATGGGGAAAAGTAAGTAAACGTTTCCACTTGGCTTCCACCTGGCTGACAGGATTGGGAGCTACGATTTCCGCGTGGTGGATTCTCGTTGCCAACGCATGGATGCAGCATCCGGTAGGCATGGAATTCAATCCTGACACTGTCCGTAATGAGATGGTTGATTTTTGGGCGGTGGCTACCTCGCCTGTAGCAGTCAATAAGTTCTTCCACACGGTATTGTCCGGCTGGGTGTTGGGTGCTATTTTTGTGGTCGGTATCAGTTGTTGGTACTTGCTGAAGAAACGAAATCGTGAGTTTGCACTGGCCAGCATCAAGATTGGTGCAATCTTCGGATTGGTAGCATCGTTGCTTTCTGTTTGGACGGGTGACGGTTCCGGTTATCAGATTGCCCAGACACAACCGATGAAACTGGCAGCAGTGGAAGGTCTGTATGAAGGCGGAACGAATGTCGGTCTGGTCGGAATAGGAGTATTGAATCCTGAAAAGAAGACTTACAACGATGGGAAAGATCCTTTCCTCTTCCGTTTTGAAATCCCGAGTATGCTTTCTTTCCTTGCCGAACGTAATGTGGACGGCTACGTTCCGGGCATTACGAATATCATCGAAGGTGGGTATCAGTTGAAAGACGGACCGAAGGCTCTCTCTGCTGCCGAGAAGATAGAACGTGGTAAAACGGCTATCGGCGCATTGGCTGCCTATCGTGCTGCAAAGAGTGCCGGACACGAGGAAGATGCGAAGATTGCATATAATGTATTGCAGGAAAATATTCCCTATTTTGGCTACGGATATATCAAAGACGTGAACCAACTGGTTCCGAATGTTCCTCTCAACTTCTACGCATTCCGTATAATGGTAATCTTGGGCGGATATTTCATCCTGTTCTTTATAGTCGTTCTTTTCTTTATCTATAAAAAGGATTTGAGTAAGATGCGCTGGATGCACTGGATTGCTTTGCTGACAATTCCTTTGGGTTACATCGCCGGACAAGCCGGATGGGTGGTTGCCGAATGTGGTCGTCAGCCGTGGGCTATCCGCGATATGTTGCCTACGATGGCTGCTATCTCCAAACTGGATGTAAGCTCCGTGCAAACTACGTTCTTTATCTTCCTGCTCCTGTTTACAGTGATGCTGATTGCAGGTGTCGGAATTATGGTGAAAGCTATCAAGAAAGGACCGGACGCATAATACTTAATACTTATTACTTAATACTTGAAACTTATGTATATATTTTTGCAACAATATTGGTGGCTTGTCGTTTCCTTGCTGGGAGCCATACTCGTGTTCTTATTGTTTGTGCAGGGAGGTAATTCATTATTGTTCTGTCTGGGTAAAACCGAAGAGCATCGTAAGATGATGGTGAATTCTACCGGGCGTAAGTGGGAGTTTACGTTTACTACGTTGGTGACGTTTGGAGGAGCTTTCTTTGCTTCTTTCCCGTTGTTCTACAGTACCAGTTTCGGTGGTGCTTATTGGCTTTGGATGATTATACTTTTCAGTTTTGTATTGCAGGCTGTCAGTTATGAGTTTCAGAGTAAGGCAGGAAATCTGTTAGGTAAAAAGACATATCAGACTTTCTTGGTGATTAATGGGGTAGTGGGTCCTGTGTTACTTGGCGGGGCGGTGGCTACTTTCTTCACCGGTTCTGATTTCTATATTAATAAGGCCAATATGACAGACACTATTATGCCGGTAATCAGTCATTGGGGAAATGGCTGGCACGGATTGGATGCGTTGACGAATATCTGGAATGTAATTCTCGGATTGGCTGTCTTCTTCCTTGCTCGTGTATTGGGAGCACTCTATTTCATTAATAATATTGATGACAAAGAACTGACCGACAAATGTCGTCGTGCAGTACGCAATAACACAGTCTTGTTCCTTGTATTCTTTTTGTCGTTTGTCATTCGTACACTGGTATCCGAAGGCTTTGCCGTTAACCCGGAAACACAGGAGATTTATATGCAGCCATACAAGTATCTCACAAACTTTATCGAGATGCCGGTAGTGCTGGCTTTATTCCTGATTGGGGTGGTATTGGTTCTTTTCGGTATCGGAAAGACATTGCTTAAAAAGACTTTTGATAAAGGTATCTGGTTTGCAGGAATCGGTACGGTGCTGACTGTTTTATCTTTGCTACTGGTAACAGGGTACAACAACACTGCCTATTATCCGTCATACACCGACCTGCAAAGCTCATTGACATTAGCCAATAGCTGCTCCAGTGAATTTACACTGAAGACAATGGCTTATGTTTCCATTCTTGTTCCGTTTGTGATTGCTTATATTTTCTACGCTTGGCGTAGTATCGACCGGCATAAGATTACCGAGAAAGAAATGGATGAAGGAGGACACTCATACTAATATATCATTTGTATATTAGTCTTTTGTCTGTGTACTAATAACTTTGTCCATACACTCATACTTTGTCCATATAGAATTTCGAAATAGAGATTCTAGTCGGAACAAATAAACTCCCCTTATTTAACATCACTCTAAGTCATGGTAGAGAGATAAAATAAGGGGAGCTTTTTATATATTTTATACTTAACGTGTGTGCCTAAACACTTCGGGCATTATGAATTACACTAATGTTAATTATTTATTGACTACATTCTCCGGTTTGCCGGAAATGTAAGCCTGAAGATTGCTGATTGCAATATTCATCAGACGTTCGCGAGCCTCTATGGTTGCCCAGGCAATGTGCGGAGTGATGTAGCAGTTCTTTGCTGTCAACAATGGATTGTCGGCACAAGGCGGTTCGGTAGAAAGCACATCTAAGCCGGCTGCATAAATCTTACCGCTGTTCAAAGCATCTGCAAGATCTTGTTCGTTGATAAGCGGTCCGCGACCGGTATTGATTAAGATAGCTGTCGGCTTCATCATAGCAAGACGGCGTGCATTCACCATTTCGCGTGTCTCCGGCGTAAGCGGGCAGTGCAAACTGATAATATCGCACTCGCTGAACAATTGATCCATATCCATCTTCTTGATTTCCGGTGGCAATTGGAAGTGGGATTTAGAAGTCAATGCGTACACTTGCATACCGAATCCGATAGCAACACGCGCTGTGGTATATCCGGTGTTTCCCAGTCCTACCAGACCGATTTTCTTATCCCGAAGTTCCATCAACGGAGTGTCCCAAAAACAGAAATCCTTGTTGTTTGTCCAACGGCCTTTGTGCACTTCTTCGGAGTGGTGTTGCACTTGTTGAGTGATGTTCAGGATATGCGAAAATACCATTTGAGCAACGGAAGCGGTGCTGTATGAAGGAATATTAGTAACGACGATTCCCCGTTCTTTGGCAGCAGCTGTGTCTACCACGTTGTATCCGGTAGCCAATACACCGATATATTTCAGTTCGGGCAGTGCAGCCATGTGGTCTGCATTGATGATTACCTTGTTAGTCAGAATTGCTTCTGCACCGGCTGCACGTTCTAATACCTCTTCCGGAGCTGTACGATCATAAATTGTACATTCTCCAAGAACTTTCATACCTTCCCAAGATAAATCTCCGGGATTGGCGGCAAAGCCGTCTAAAACTACAATCTTCATTTCAATTTCAATATTAATAATAAGTTATACGTGTTTTCTTAACAACATATTGATATTATAGGCGCGAATTACACGGATTTCACGTTTTCTTAAAATATGCTTTGCATGAAGCATCTGCGTAATCCGTGTAATCTATGCCTGAAAATATCATTTCTTGAATTTGTCTCCCCACAACTGTATCATCCGTTCGGCATGCTTCTGCTCTGCCGGATTGTTTTGCGGCTGCCATATCCGTTTGTCTTTCAGTTCGTCCGGGAGGAATTGCTGTTTGACAAAGTTACCTTCATAGCTGTGTGCATATTTATATTCCTGTCCGTAGCCCAGTTGCTTCATCAGTTTGGTCGGAGCATTGCGCAGATGCAAGGGGACAGGCAGATTGCCGGTTGAACGGACTAACTCCAGTGCGTCATTGATCGCGCTGTATGCCGAATTACTCTTCGGACTGGTAGCCAGATAAATCGTTGTTTCAGCCAAAGGAATCCGTCCTTCGGGCCAGCCGATTTTCATCAATGTTTCAAAGCAGGCGTTAGCGAGAAGCAGTGCGTTCGGGTTTGCCAAACCAATGTCCTCGGCAGCCGAAATCACCAGTCGGCGGGCAATGAAAGCAGGATCTTCGCCTCCTTCCACCATACGGGCAAGCCAGTAGATCGCTCCATCGGGATCACTGCCACGAATAGATTTGATGAAAGCGGAGATAATGTCATAATGCATCTCCCCATCCTTGTCGTATGCCAGCGGATTTTGTTGCAACCGTTCGGTCACCATTTCATCGGTGATGACGACAGTCTCTTCCGTTTCCGATTGTACAACGAGTTCCAATATATTAAGCAGCTTGCGGGCGTCTCCACCGGAGAAGCGCAACATGGCTGTTGTTTCTTTCAATTCAATTTTGCGCTCTTTCAATACGGCATCCGTGGTGATGGCACGTTGCAGAAGTTCCAATAAATCTTCTTTCTCCAAAGATTTGAGCACATAAAGCTGGCAGCGGGACAGGAGAGGGCGGATGACCTCAAACGACGGATTCTCCGTTGTTGCGCCAATCAGTGTGACTGTTCCGTTCTCTACCGCTCCCAACAGAGAATCCTGCTGCGACTTGCTGAACCGATGGATTTCATCGATAAACAGAATCGGGCTAGACTGTGAAAAGAAGCGGTTGCTCTTGGCACGTTCTATCACTTCGCGCACATCCTTCACACCGGAAGTCACGGCACTTAACGTATAGAAAGGTGTTTCCAGTTTGTTGGCAATGATTTGCGCAAGGGTTGTTTTACCCACTCCGGGAGGTCCCCAGAGAATAAACGAAGAGATGCGTCCTGCGTCAATCATTTTCCGCAAGATAGCCCCCGGTCCAACTAAATGTTTCTGACCGATATAATCATCCAAAGTCTTTGGCCGTAACCGTTCTGCTAGTGGTTGCATAATTTTTTAGAATACCATTAATACCATGAAGCGGATACCGTTTTTGTTGATACCCGGATTATCACGATAAGTGAAACGATGTACATACTCAACGTGCAGCAACTTGAAAATGTTGTAGATACCTACACTTGCTTCGACATACGGCACTTTCGGGTCCATCACGAAACTGGTGAATTTACCGTCGCGTGTCGGGAAACGGAACAAATCGGGATTGTTGCTCTTGAATGGATTGTTCTTGTCCGTCAATGTTCCCCACAAAGCACGTACACGGAACATTTCCCTCCATTTCAGGTTCTTGATAAGAGGAATACGGTTGAAGAGTTTTCCATTCATGTCGTAGGATAATGACATGGAAGCGTAACGGTCGTTCAGGAATTCCATGTTATTAATCAAGTTGAACGTTTCGCGCTGGGTGATGTAGGACAAGTTGGCTTCCGGCAGGATTAACAACGGGAAAGGAACTGTGTTCCATTCTGCACCTGCTTTCACGCTGCAATCAATCTTTCCCCAGGAAGCCGGGAGCCAGAAACGTTTCCACACACTTGCTTCCGTACGGTTAAAGTTGTAATCCCCACCCAATACGCCTTTGAAACCCATAGCATGAGTGAGCGTAAAGATAGGAGCGTCCAGCGACACAGGCACGCGGCGTTGCTTGGAATTAACAAATGATTCGCCCGGCGCATAGCGCAGCGTCAGACTTGCTTCGGAAGTTGTGACATCGTGCACACGGGTTTGTGCGGCATCATTGCGCAGGTATTCCAGTTTGCCGGTAGGCTCGTCGTTACGGTGGCGCAGCATGGCTTTCACTCCGAATCCGGTCAGCGTTTCGAGTTCATAATTAATGGTGGCGTCGCGCATATACGACATTTGGTCTACTGTCGTTGTCTTGACCGACAGGAAGATATTATCTTTATCCGTAAACAGGAATTTGTCCATCGGAGACATTACGTCATAACTGTACGTTGCCGAAAGATAATGTTTCGGGAACTCCCAAACCACATAATCGCGTTTGTTGAACGAATAAGTCACCGTTCCGCTATATTTCCAGCGTTCGTCTTTCAGACCGTACGCTCCGTATCCGCTCAAGAACCAGTGCTTGTCGAAATGAGCCGTAGTCATACCGCTCAACCGGAAACGCGTACCATCAATGTAATTGCTCGAAATCATGGTGTTGATAGGGCCGATGTCCACTTTGCTCGGATGCTCTTTGCTTCCTGTCTCTACAAAGTTCTCAATCAGTGCTTTCGCTCCGAAGATGATGTATTTGAATCCCGGAATCTGTTCGAGACGGTTGACGAATACATCCATCGAACTTTCTTTCTTTGTCAATGGTACTTGACGGACACTCGCCCAGTACTCATCGCTTTTCGAGAGCATATCCGCTTCTTTTATCACGCTGCCTTTCAACCGGAACAGTCGTTGTTCGATAGGATCGAATTTATAATTACTATATTTCGTGGTTCGTTCCACCTGCAATCCACCTGCTGTTTTGTTGGAATTCCAGGAAAGGTCTACGGTCATGTCATCATCCGCCAATACCCAGTTGCCGTTGGGCAGTTGCTCATACTGTTGCGTGATGTCCATGCGGTTGACAAAGTTGACTCCGGTCTTTTTAGGCAGGTTCATCGTGCATTTCTGAACGGCGTATGTAGAATCGTTCAATACATACAGATGGCCGGTGAATCCGAAGTCCTGCGAGTTTTGCGGAACAAAAGTAAGGTGGACACATTCGCGTTTGTTTACCATCAATGTATCCATCAGATAATATTTATAAAATGAGATGGCATTGTTACCGATCGGACTGACGAAACGCTGCTGAAGCAACCGGATATCATCATCGTAGATATTGATGTCGGCAAATACGTCTTTCAATACGGTGCCGAGCATATCTCCCGTAGAGAAAAATTCTTCTATACCATTAGAGTTCTTTCCTTTGATAATCGTTTTCTTGTTTTCGGGATTTTTGCGGTAGATGGTTTGCGAGGACGTTTCCTGTACGGAAATAGGGAGAATCAACTTATTGGTTGTTTCCGACACTTCCACTTGGTCTCTTAAGAATGAATATTTTTTGTAGATACCTTTTTCAAGCTTTTCCGGTGTGAGGTCGTTGATAGACATTTTCATCTTCTCGTACTTGTCGTACTGATAGTACTCGTTCACTTCGAGGACTTGTGCCTTTTTGTGTTCGATTACCTTCTTCATGAATTCCACTGCCGGATTGTTCTTGCGGGAATATTTCTCCTTTTGAGGTTTCACGACAACCTCGTTCAGGAGCACATTATCCGGAGCTAACTTAACGTTCACTGTCTGATTGTTGGAACCAACCCGAACCGTTTTACTGATATAACCTACAGCGGAGAACACCAGTGTTCCTCCGTTTCTGCGGGTGTCAAGACTGTATTCTCCGTCAATATTGGTGATGGTTCCCATATCTCTCTTCTCCTGATAGTAAACAGAGATATACATCAATGGCTCGTGGGTAACCGAATCAGTGACTACCCCTTTAATTTGCTGCGCAAAAGCATTGGAAGCTACCAATACGAGTAAGAACAGTATAAGTATTTTGTTATATCGTTGTATCATAACGTTTGTAGTAGGGCTGCAAAGTTAACAAATAACTCTAAGGATAACAGAATATATAACTTTTTTTACTCATCGTTTTTTGTTGTTTACAAGCATATATCGTCCGATAATTCAAAGAACATCCCGCTGTTAATCCTTTTGATAAGGCCGTTTCCGCATTTCGTTCTCCCGGTTTCGGTATTTGAAACCTTTGCTCCCGTTGTAGGGCACTTTTTGTTTCGACCCTTGAAACTTTTTGTTTCCCGGCATGAAACTGTTGGTTTCTCGGTGTGAAACACTTTGTTTCTCGGTGTGAAACTATTAGTTTCATTGCTTGAAACTAACAGTCCCATGCCGGGAAACGGAATGGAACATGCCGGGTAAATATTATTTGCTCGTAAGTATCTGTACAATACGCTCTGCGGTACGTCCGTCCCAACGTTCGGGAAGTTCGCCACGTTTCCATTCACCGTGCATCAGTGTATCCATGGTTTTGGCAAGCAGGGCAGGATCTTCTCCGACAAGTTCGTTGGTGCCCATGCGCCACGTTTCCGGATGTTCGGCATACGTGTTGAGTGTGATACAAGGAATACCCAGGAAGGTCGCTTCTTCGGCTACGTTTCCCGAATCTGTTATGATTCCTTTCGCCTTGTTTATCAGATAACCGAAGAATAGGTAGTTCTGCGGTGGCATGATATGGAGATTCGGAGCTTCGATGTCCAACTCTTTAATGGCATTACGTACGTAGGTATGTAGCGGTGCAACGATAGGCATACCGGCGGACTTGTCGATGATTGTTTTCATCAACTGACGCAGATTCTCCTTATTGCCGAGTAATACACGACGGTTGAGAGTAAATAGGAGATAATTTCCTTCTTGCAGTCCCAGGACGGAGAACCATATCGGTTTGAGCAAGCGGTTCCGGTTATAGCGGATGGCATCAATCAGAATGTTGCCTACATAATATACGTTTTCGCTTTCCGTTCCCGTCTGGTTTAGGTTGCGGTTGGCAACCATGCCGGCTGTGAACAGATAGTCGGATAGTCCGTCTGTAATCATGCGGTTGACTTCTTTCGGCATTTTCATATCGAAAGAACGGGTTCCGGCTACGAGATGCGCTACCTTGATGCCTTGTTTCTTGGCAACGATGGCACAACTCATGGTTGCGGTCAAGTCGTCTACCACAAGGACTACGTGTGCCGGATTTTCCGTCAGTTCTTGTTCAAAGGCTACCATGATTCCGGCTGTCAAACTCGTTGGATTACTGCTTTCCACTCCCAGATATACATCAGGAGCTTTCATGTCGAGATCCGAAAAGAGAGAAGCATCCAGACTCGTATCGTCTTTCCTTCCTGTATAAACCAGTCGGTAAGAGATACTTTTACCCAGCGCCCGTGCGGCTTCAATAGCGCGTGTAATGGGAGCTATCTTCATAAAATTGGGGCGTGCCCCCGCAACAATTGTTATTTTCATATTGTTTCTACCTAATTCGGTTTAATTCGTGAAGCAAAAGTACATTTTCTTACGGAATTTATTCGTTACTTTGCATACAAAATAACAAATATATGCCCACATTCGTTCAAATTCTTGATTTTATAGGCACATTTGCCTTTGCTATTAGTGGTATCCGGCTAGCTTCGGCGAAACGTTTCGACTGGTTCGGCGCTTATGTGGTAGGACTTGCTACGGCTATCGGCGGCGGTACCATCCGTGATGTACTGCTCGACGTGACACCGGGATGGATGACTGACCCTATCTATCTGATTTGTACAGGACTGGCTTTGTTATGGGTCATCTGTTTCGGACGCTGGCTCATCCGGCTCAATAATACTTTCTTCATTTTCGATACCATCGGTCTGGCACTGTTTACCGTGGTAGGTGTAGGCAAGAGCATTGCTCTGGGGTATCCTTTTTGGGTGGCGATTATCATGGGTAGCATTACGGGAGCAGCCGGTGGGGTGATTCGTGACGTATTTATCAATGAAATACCTCTTATCTTCCGAAAGGAGATTTACGCAATGGCTTGCGTCGTAGGCGGTATTGCATATTGGATTTGCGATCTCGCAGGTATGGAGTCCTACGCTTGTCAGTTGATTGGCGGATCAGCCGTATTTCTGACTCGCATCTTAGCTGTGAAATATCACATTTGCCTGCCTATATTAAAAGGTGGGGAAGAGCCGGAAGAATAAAAAAGATATTGCCCGAGTGAATGTGTTCATATTGTTTCTATCGGATAGCTAAGAATTAATAGTTTATATTATAAAATTAGGCACGGATTACACGGTTGCTGTATGGTAATCATCATTCTAACAACCGTGTAATCCGTGCAATCCACGCCTAATAATACAAAATTATTCAGTCCGTTCTTCTTACTTGCTTTTTGTTTCTTACTTTTCTTCCTTTATATACAGCTCCCCCTGAAAACTAATGGACTGACGGTTTTGCATATTGACATCAATGCTTGCCGAACCATTGGGGAATACTTTGACTCTGTATTCATACCTGTCTTCGGGATTGCGTGCGATAAACTCGATGACGGCATTTCCTTTCTTATCCATTTCCATACTGTATTCTTTGAGCACAGCTTTAAAATTTAGCCCGTCGCCTCCGCCATAGGGGATGCTGTAAGCCCGTCCATAATAAGGCAGATAAGAAATGACCGAATCGTTTCTGATTTCCAGTGAGTAGGAAGATGTCAAAGGGATGGAGCGTCCGCGCATCGGCATGGCGGTGTTGACATCTATCTTGTAGTTTTCAGATTCAATCAGCTTCTTTACGGCTTCTTTCTTCTGTTCTTTCTTTTCCTTTTTACTTTGAGCCGAAAGGGTAGGGATGCCCACTAGCAAGGCTAGTAACAGCATAAAGATTTGTTTCTTCGTTCTCATATCAGTTGTATTTAGGTTGATGTATATATGTATAACAACCAAATATAAGAAAAAGACAGGGATAGTTCTGTTTCCTTTAATGAAAATTAAACAGAAATCCCTGTTATTTATAAGTTTAGACCAATTAAGGGCATAATCAACTTTTGAATAAAAACGCTTGGGAAGAAAATTAGAACAGGCTTTTAGAACTGTTCCAGTATTTCAATTCGTTTTTCAATGGGAGGATGAGTGGCAAACAATCCGTTGATTCCGCTGAATATACTTTTCGATTTCTTTTTAGGATTCTGTATAAATAATTGCGCCACGTCTTTCCTTTCTACTGCCTCGATGGCAGGATCTGCCGATATTTTGCGGAGAGCGCTGGCCAGTGCCAACGGATTCTTTGTCATTTCTGCCGATCCCGCGTCTGCCATGTATTCGCGTTTGCGTGAAATGGCAAAACGCATCAGGCTTGAGAAAAGATAACCGATGGCGGCTATCACTAAAGCGAGTAGAATGAAAAGAAAAATACCGCCACTACCTTTGCTGTTGCTGCGTACACGTATGTGCGTGATGGTATATAATGTGATTTCTGTCAGCATGGAGAAGATACCGACAAAGACGATGGATATTATCAGCAAGCGCACGTCACGGTTGCGGATATGACTTAGCTCATGCGCAATCACTGCTTCCAGTTCTTCATCATTCAGTTTTTTGATGATACCTTCCGAGAGGGTAACAGTGTATGTACGTTCATTGATGCCGCTTGCAAATGCATTCAGAGAACTGTCATAGATGATATTGATTTTCGGCATCTTCATGCCTTGCGACATACATAGGTTTTCCACCAGGTTGTAAACGCGTTTATTCTCTATACGATCCAGCGGTTTGGAACCGGTGGCAGAATTGATAATGCTTGTGTTGGCCCAGTAGGCAATCAGAAACCAGATGATTACGATTCCCATGGTGTATGGCAACGAAGAGAGAAAGAAATGATTGACCATTGGCATTATTTCTATTTCCATACTCTTTCCGTATCCAAAAAGAACCAACAGGTAGCAGGATAAATAGAGGAGTGCTGCCACGAGACAGGGAAACAGGAACAGTAGAAACGCAGAGCGCAGATTATTCCGGCTCTGCTGTGTTTGGATTCCGACGTATTGCATGCGTGTTCAACTTTTGTAATTGAGTGGACGGTGTGAATAATGAGTTTAGAAACTTATTTTAGGTGCTTGATCCAGATTCGCACGTTCATTCTTCCCTAGGTCGAACATGATTTCTCTTTGGAATCCGGTCATTCCTGCTACTATATTCGATGGGAATGTCTGTACGGCGTTATTATATTCTTTGGTTGCCGAGTTGAAGTAACGGCGGACAGCAGCCAGTTTATTCTCTACATCAGCAATTTCTTCCTGTAATTGCAGGAAATTCTGATTAGCTTTCAAATCGGGATAAGCCTCGAGAGTGATTTTCAATCCTGCAAGAGCAGAGCTTAACTGGTTTTCGGCAGCTATCTTATCATCAATCGTTTTTGCGCCCACTGCACCGTTACGTGCCTGAATCACCCGGTCGAGCGTTTCCTTTTCGTGTGCGGCATATCCTTTCACGGTGTCTACCAGTTGGGGAATGAGATCATGGCGTTGTTTCAACTGTACATCGATGTCGGCGAACGCATTTTCACGATTGTTTCTCAATTTCACTAATGAGTTGTACATGGAAGCAAAGAAGATGCCCAGCAATACAATAATCCCTACAATAATAAGTATGGTCATAGCTTTTTGTTTTATTTAATAATATAAAATCAAAAGTAATCTATTTGGTTCTTTTAACCAAGTAGTAGGGGGTAAATTTCGCTAATACCACCTAAAAACTGTCAGAAAGCACCCAAAATCTGTCAATTGATAGAATTTCACCCTAAAAAATAACGGATCCTACCCTGCTTGATAAGCAAAATACCTTTAAACTTGCAAACATCGAGAAAAACGAAATATTAACCATAAAACCATTAAAGTATGAAAAGTTTAAGTTTCAGAAAAGATTTAATTGGAGTACAGGAAGAGTTGCTTCGTTTTGCTTATAAATTGACGGCCAACCGTGAAGAAGCAAATGACTTATTGCAGGAAACATCTTTAAAAGCATTAGATAATGAAGAAAAATATGTTCCGGACACAAATTTCAAAGGATGGATGTACACTATCATGCGTAACATCTTTATAAATAACTACCGTAAAGTAGTACGCGATCAAACTTTTGTTGACACAACCGATAATTATTATCACTTAAATCTGCCACAAGATTCAGGATTTGAGAGTACAGAAGGTGCTTACGACCTGAAAGAAATGCACCGTATCGTCAACGCACTCCCCCGGGAGTATAAGATTCCTTTCTCTATGCACGTATCTGGTTTTAAATACCGCGAAATCGCAGAGAAATTAGGATTACCATTAGGCACAGTGAAGAGCCGCATATTCTTCACACGTCAACGTTTACAACAGGAATTGAAAGATTTTGTATAAATGAGGATAGCGCATACAAACAAGCTTATTAGCAGAAGGAGCAAAGAGATAGATTCTCATTGCTCCTTCCTTTTTTATAACCTAATTTTATTTACGATTAAACGATTTACGATGTACGATTGAAATTTGAATTGTGAATGAGGAGATACTTATGCAAAGATAAGTACTTATAATTCCAAAAGTTATTTCAATCGTACATCGTAAATTGTCTAATCGTAAATCACCTATTCGTCTAATCGTAAATTAAACTAGGTTATAAATTCTTTCTTGTTATTTGCTTTTCTTTTTTTTGCTTTTTTTCTTTTCAACGGCCTTCTCTTCCGGTGGGAATTTAGGAACCAGATTCATCAGCCGTAATATCTGACTTTGTCGTTTTAGTATGTATGACGAAGGTTTCGCCGAGTTAAATCGTATTGGGTTGGGGAGGGTGGCGGCGATGAGTGCACATTGTCCCCGGGTCAGCTTGTCGGCTGTTGTTCCGAACTTATTTTTTGCGGTTGCTTGTGCGCCGTAGATGCCATTTCCCATTTCTATAGAGTTGAGATAGACTTCCATGATTCGCTCTTTCGACCAGAAGAGTTCGATGAGAAACGTAAAGTAGACTTCGAGCCCTTTGCGTACCCACGACGATTGCGGCCATAAGAATACATTCTTGGCTGTCTGCTGACTGATGGTGCTTGCTCCCCGTTTCCGTTTGCGTGTTTCGTTTTCTTTCATCGCTTTCTTGATTTCTACGAGGTCGAACCCGTTGTGTTCGGCAAAACGGTTGTCTTCGGAGGCTATGACCGCCATCGGCAGGTTGGGAGATATCTTATCAAAAGAAACCCACGTGTGCTTCCACGTGGGTTTATCTCCTGAAAAAACTTGCTGAACGCTTCGGATAACCATCAACGGAGTTACATAAACCGGCATGAAACGATAAATAATCACGGCCAGTAGTGTTGATGCAAAGAAGAAAATCAGCAGGTTGCGCGTATAGCGCAGTAATTTTTTAATGAGTAGCTGCTTGTGCATCTCTAATCATTTGTTCACTTGCGTACATGTATACTTCTACACGACGGTTTTGTTCGCGACCGGCAGCAGTGTCATTGCTTGCAACGGGATCGCTTTCACCCATTCCTTGTACACTCTTGATTTGATTGGTGGAAACACCGCAACTCAACAAGTAACTGGACACGCTTTGCGCACGTTCTTGTGATAAGTTCAGGTTCTTTTGCTGGCTTTGTGCAGCAGTACTGTTCTTCCAGCCCTGGTTGTCGGTATATCCGTAGATAGACACGTCCATATCCCGGTTCTGGTTGAGCACATTGTTGGCAAACTTGCTTAAAGCAGATTTAGCAGCAGCACTTAGATTTGCATTACCGGTAGTGAAAAGAATACCCGAGTCGAATGTTACTTTCACGGCTTGCAATCCGTTGTTGTCTGTTATCTGTTCTACTTGTGCGCCTTCAATTTGTTTTGCTTCTGCTGCTGCTTTGTCCATCTTCTTACCGATAAGAGCACCTGTACCTGCACCTACTGCCGTACCAATAGCAGCACCGATAGCAGCACCTTTACCTTTACCGATAACACCTCCCAGGATCGCACCTAGTGCAGCGCCCGAACCACCACCGATAGCAGCACCTTTACCAGTGTTGTTCATACTTCCACAGCTACCAAATATCATGGCAATACTCATGAAGAGAACCATAAATTTCATCTTGTTCATAATGTTGATGTTTTTTAATTGGTTTATAAAAAATGTTTTTATACGAATCACTTCGCATTATTAATAACAATGCAAAGATACATATTATTTGGCAAGCGTGTACTTTTTAAGTTAAAATAACTCGGAAGAGCCCCTTTGTTTGTTAATAAAGGGAAATGATAATTATCCTTTTATCGTTGAAGGAATACTCAAACACTTCTTTTTAATAATAATGAACCAACTCAAAAGAATTAACCCTTTGGCAACCGTGGTGATGCAGACTGCCCACCAGATTCCTTCCACTCCCATACCCATCCGTACAAACAGGATGGCAAGCGGAATACGCATATAGTTGCAACTGATGCTGATAATGGCAGGAGGGATGGTGCGTCCGATGCCGTAGAATACTCCCTGCATGGTGATTTCGAGCATCATAAAAAGCTGCGAATATCCGTCGATACGGAGGAATACACCTCCGGCTTCGTAGGCTGCTTGTTCGGGGACGAATATGGCAAAAACTTCATTCCCGAAGAAAACGAATAGTAATGTGCAGAATGTACCGAAGATTCCCGTCATCCATAAAGTCGTATACCAGGCTCTAAGTACCCGTTCCACTCGTCCGGCGGCGTAGTTTTGGGCGATGAAGGCACTTAGAGCGGTGGAGAATCCCTGTGAGGTATTCCAGGTGATTGCTTCAATTTGCCCTCCGGTGGTGAAAGTCATCAGTCCGATGTGTCCTCCCTGTTCCGAGGCGGTGCGGCAAAGGAACATATTGACGAAAGCAAATAGCGTATTCAAAGTAGCTACGGGCAATCCCAGTTTAAAGATTCTCCGTGTATATTTTTTCTTTAGCCGCGTGAAGAAAGGGAAACCGCCAAGCAGGGCATCCCGGCAACGCAACTGATAGACGAAAATCAGGAAAACACTTGCTTCCGCAATCCAGGTAGCGTATGCCGCACCATTGGTTCCCAGCCCGAAACCGAATATAAAGAGCGGGTCCAGGATGATGTTCAGTATCAATCCTGTGCCGCTGATAAAGAACGGGACTTTACTGCGCCCTGCCGCATTATAAATTCCGGTGAAGGCGGCGGAGAGGAAGACAAAAGGTAATCCGGTAGAGACAATCCGCAGGTATTGGATGGCATTGGCCGTAATATGATCCTCGAGTTCATAGATGCGTATGATAGGTTCTGCAAATATAAAAAGGAGTGTGCCCCAACAGATGGAAATAATCAAAGCAATCGTGATGTTATGAGACGCGAAACTGCGGGCATCTTCCTGGCTTTGCGCACCGATGGATTGTCCGACACTCACTTCAGATCCCACCTTATTTAATAAGGAGATAGAACCGGACATCCAGGTCAGGATTCCGACAGAACCGATGGCGGCTACGGCTTCACTTCCCAGTCGTCCTACCCACGCCATATCTGTGAGGCTATATGCCATTTGGATAAACGACGTTGCCATGATCGGCATTGCCAGATTAAACAGTTGACGATTGATAGGGCCTTGTGTCAGATTCTTTATTCCTTGCATATAATTTTTCTAATCAAAATGGGGTGCAAAGATACGCAAAATTACTATCTTCGCGCATCTAATTATTCATTAATCAAAGTACATAGATACTATGAAACAGAAATTTTCTACTATTTTTATCTTGCTGCTTCTCTTTTTTGCTGGTTCACGAGTGGTGGCGCAAAATGCTCCGAAACCTTTTGATATTGAACAACCTTCACTTCGCGTATTCCTTCCTGCGCCGGAACTGGCAACGGGGCGTGCTGTGGTTGCGTGTCCGGGAGGTGGATATTCGCATTTGGCATTCGAACACGAAGGGTGTGATTGGGCTCCCTACTTTAATAAACAAGGTATTGCATTGATTGTGCTAAAATATCGGATGCCGAACGGTGATCGTACATTACCCATTTCGGATGCTGAAGCAGCAATGAAATTGGTACGTGACAGTGCCGATGTCTGGAATTTGAACCCGAATGACATTGGTATCATGGGCTCTTCTGCCGGTGGACATCTGGCTTCTACCATTGCCACTCATGCTAAGCCCGAACTTCGTCCGAACTTTCAGATTCTTTTCTATCCTGTGATTACGATGGATAAATCTTATACCCATAGGGGCTCTCACGACAACCTTTTGGGAAAAGATGCTTCTGCTGAATTGGAACTTGAATATTCTAATGAAAAGCAAGTGACGAAAGATACACCACGTGCTTTTATCGTATATAGTGATGATGATAAAGTCGTTCCGCCTGCTAACGGAGTTAATTATTATTTGGCGCTGAACAAGAACAATGTTCCTTCAGTGCTTCATATTTATCCTTCCGGTGGACATGGATGGGGAATTCGCGAGGGTTTCCTCTATAAGAATGAAATGTTGGACGAACTGACGTCTTGGCTCCGTAGTTTCAAAGTACCTCATAAAGATGCTATCCGTGTAGCTTGCATTGGAAATAGTATTACGCATGGAGCACGTATCAAGAATCGTGATCGTGACAGTTATCCGGCTGTGTTGAGTCGTATGTTGGGAGAGGCTTATTGGGTAAAGAATTTCGGAGTCAGTGCCCGCACTCTGCTGAACAAGGGCGATCATCCTTATATGAATGAAAAGGCTTATCAGGATGCGCTGGCTTTCAATCCTAATATCGTTGTTATCAAGTTGGGTACGAATGACAGTAAATCATTCAACTGGAAATATAAGGCCGACTTCACGAAAGATCTGCAAACAATGGTCGATGCTTTCAAAGCGTTGCCAGCTCAACCGAAGATTTATCTTTGTTATCCTTCTAAAGCCTATCAGACCGGTGATAATATCAACGATGATATCATCTCTAAACAAATCATTCCGATGATAAAGAAGGTTGCCAAGAAAAATAACTTGTCTGTCATCGATCTTCACGCAGCAATGGACGGAATGCCCCAATTGTTTCCGGATAAGATCCATCCGAATGAAGAAGGGGCTAAAGTGATGGCAAAAGCTGTTTATCAGTCCTTGAAAAAGTAAAATAAGGAACTTGACGATTGTAAAATTTCCGGTTGAAATAATCTCTTTTAGAGAAAGTTTTAACCGGAAATTTTTTAGTTTAATCACAAATAATCTTCTTATAATATGCTAAAAAAGTGTCTTTCTGAAAGTTAGATTTGTTACCAATCTGTATTTTTGCGCCCGAAAAATAATAAAATGATAAATAGCGTTATGAATAGACTACAAGATTTTACCTTTTTCTCGCAGTTGATGGCTAACGCTAATATGGGATGGTGGAAAGCCAATTTATCAACTGCGAATTATGAATGTTCTGACTTTATAGTAGAGTTATTAGGTCTGGATCAGACCGGAGTTATCAGTTTTGACGATTTCAATAAACGTATTCAGAAAGAGGAGCAACATTCTGCAACTTTTCATTCCTTTGGTGTGTATCAATGGCCGGAGGTGGTGTATTTGCTTGATACGGTGAAAGGATCTGTTTGGGTACGTAGCAAGGTATGCTTTCAAGAAACGGATGAAGACGGAAACGAAGTCATCTATGGTATATCCGAAGTGCAAGATGGTCCTGATATGGCATCTGCTTACCAAGCTTTGCAATACAGTGAGCGTCTCTTATCTAACATTTTCAAGTATTTGCCTATTGGTATCGAATTATACGATATGGATGGGGTATTGGTGGATCTGAACGATAAGGAATTAGAAATGTTTCATATAGAGAAGAAAGAAGATGTATTGGGTATCAATATTTTTGATAATCCTATTTTTCCGAAAGAAATGAAAGAACGGCTGAAGAAAAATGAAGACGCCGACTTTACTTTCCGTTATGACTTCTCGAAGGTCGGATCGTATTATCAGAATACCCAAAAACAGGGTACGATTGATCTGATGACTAAAGTGACTACATTATATAATAGTGAGCATCAGCCAATAAACTATCTATTGATTAATGCGGATAAGACAGAAACAACGGTAGCCTATAATAAGATTCAGGAGTTTGAGGAGTTTTTTGAATTGGTCGGTGATTATGCCAAGGTCGGTTATGCTCATTTCAATATTTTGAGTGGACACGGCTATGCCCAAAAAAGCTGGTACAGAAATGTGGGTGAAGCGGATGAAACTCCGTTGTCCGACATCTTTGGCACATACCGGCATTTCCACCCTGATGACCGTGCCTTGTTGATTCGGTTTTTGGACGACGCACGAAAGGGACTTACTACCAAACTTAGCAAAGAGATGCGTGTTCTTAGGGAGGATGGCACATACACATGGACGCATGTCAATCTGTTAGTAAAGAAATATGCCCCGCAGGACCGGATTATCGAAATTATCAGCATCAATTATGATATCACAGAACTGAAAAGGACAGAAGAAATGCTTGTCAAGGCACGTGATAAAGCTGAAGCGTCCGATCGGTTAAAGTCTGCTTTCCTGGCTAATATGAGTCATGAAATCCGTACTCCTTTAAATGCTATTGTCGGCTTTTCAAGCCTGTTGACTAGTACGGAAAATGCAGCGGAAAAGGAACTATATAATTCTCTGATTGGACATAACAACAAACTATTATTAAATCTGATTAATGATGTAATTGATCTTTCTAAAATAGAATCCGGTTATCTGGAATTGCGTCCGGACTGGGTTAACCTTACCGAGCTTCTTGACGAGAGTGTAGCGGAGTATGCTCATCAAGTACCATCCGGCGTTGAACTTCTGACCAACTATCCGGCACATGATTCTCTGGTAGAACTGGACAAATTGCGTATCAAACAGATCTTGAGTAATTTCCTTTCGAATGCCTTAAAGAACACTACCACCGGACATGTGGAAGTCTTCTATGAGGTAGACCACCAATCTGTCAGAATCGGTGTTAAAGATACCGGTCGGGGCATCCCGCAGAATATGCTTGAAAAGATATTCGAAAGGTTTGAGAAATTGGATTCCTTTGCTCAAGGGGCCGGTCTGGGCTTACCTATCTGCAAACTGATCGTCGAGAAGATGAACGGGCGGATATTAGTCGATTCCCAACTGGGGATAGGTACTACTTTTATAATCGAATTACCGTGTCGCTCTATGCTTGTAGAATAAGTATATGTGAAGAATATTAAAATAAAAATCCCTTGATAACGACTGATTATCAAGGGATTAATTTTATGTTTCGTGATCCGCCTGGGGGCGGAACCTTATATTTTTTATCGCTAATAATCAGTTACTTATCTTGCTGTTTATCATTTAGTCCACCTATTTCACCTCGATTGAACTTCTTTGTTCTGCACTGATATACAACTCTTTGTCAGTACTGCAAAGATACGGATTTTTGCTTTGAAAATCAACGAAAATTCCAAGAAATGTTTAACGGAATGCTTCCTGTCTGTTTTTCTTAAGAAGTTCTTCTATATCAGATTCCCGATATAAAATTTTACCTCCAATCTGATAATAGGATAAGATTCCATTATTTCTATATTCTTGTAAAGTGCGTCTTGATACTTTAAGGTAATTTGCCAATTCTGCATCATTCATATATCTATGCCCATTAAGTGTTGGGTTGTTGTTCTTCAGAATATCTTCGAGTCTTGTTAGTGTATCTTTTAACCTATTGTATATCTGAATAACTTGCTCATTATCTTGGGTAATTACTTTGCTCATAATTTTCTGTTGTGTTTTTCAATGAACTTCTGAATATCTTCTTTTTTATAATAAATCTTTTTTCCAATTTGAGAATAAGAGATTTGGTCTGTATCTCTAAGATTCTGTAATGTTCTGGGAGAAATTTTGAGGATCAGGCAAACTTCTTGGTTATCCAACCATTCCCCTATTGTTTTCTGTGAAGAAGCTGTAATCAATTTATCAATGGTATCAAGGAAGTTTTCAATTTCCTTTAATGTCTTTTCATATGTAGCTGTTTCAATTCCAATGATTTCCATATCCAAAAAAGTTGAGTTTGTACAAATGTATTTTGAATATTTATATGATACAAAATGTTGTCATTAGGTGTCGTCAGGTAGCATCAGATGTCATTGTTGGTGGCTGTGTTAACCGGTTTCCAATTCTTTATTATATAGTTTACACTTTTAGTTTACACTAAATATTAAGTAAAGAATTTTATGCACCTGATTATCAACGGTTAGCAAACTTATTAATCTTTATCTCAGATTTAGGCATACTATTTTCACTACTATAAGTATATACTCTTGAGTGCGCACGAAAAGAGTATCGATTTATTCACTTATAATATTGGAATTATGTCATATATAGATAATGAGATACTCGAAAGACTGATAGGAACCATGGTAGAGGGATTTGCCCGCATTGAAAAGAAACTGGATCAGATGAACCGTCTGAAAGAATGTATGAATGGGGATAAACTGCTTGATAATGTGGATCTGGCAGAACTCCTTGGTGTGTCACAAAGAACTCTGGCACGTTACAGGCAAGAGGGCAAGATTAAATATTACTCGGTTGAAAAGAACGGGAAATCATTCTATCTCGCCTCAGAGATACAGAGTTTCCTGCTCCAGCGAGGTAAGAACGTAGTAAATAATAAGTAGCAAATAGAATAAGTGACCGTATTCTGATGGAAAGATGATACGGTCACTTATGCATTATACTGGGATTGCGGTCACTTTCAATGTCTCCAGATTGACATAGGCACCGCGATACAGTGTCTTTCCTTCCTTGAACATTCTCCATAATATGTCACATCCGATATGTGCCAGTGTGGAGTTAATGAACAAATCCTGTTTTTCCAGGGCTTCCGCCAGAGAACAGCTTGGTCCCGATTCTTTTTCCTTGATTTTTGCATAGTCCACTTCCTCGGTGATGACATTCATTTTAGGCATGGGAATATATTCCTGTGAAGAAGGTTGGAGAACTTTCTCACGTACCGTCCCGATGATGACCTGTCCTTTTGTCTGGCTGTTCCCGAAATCCATCCAGTATATGGGAGCCGAATGGTCACTGAAGTTTTCTTTGCGGACTTTCTTCAGGAACTTCCAAAGCGTAAGACGTGAGCGTATATTGTCCGTACAGGTAATGATGATATTTGCTGTGCTGTCTTCAGAAAAATTCCTGGTAGGAAAACATTGCGGTTCGGCAGTCCATGCGTATCCGAAGAAACGGTTGATGCGTGTGACTAGTGATACGGCTTTGTTCAGTCCCAGTTCTGTTTCACTGAAAAGCTGGCGTCCTATATTGGCCTGGCTTACTGTGTCGGGATCGAATACGGTGACATGTAGTCCGGGATGGCCCAATGCCTGAAGTGCCATGCTCATGCGTGCCAGATTGGTTATCACTTGTGAGCCGGTACCTCCTGCTCCGATGACGAATACCGTTACCGGATGACGCGGATTGAGCAGGTAGCGGTCGGTAAAATGTATCTTTTTCATGGAAGTATGTCTTTAAGTTTTTTATTCATGGGCTTGAGTTCGTTCATGTCGAACGGATTGTTTCTTATGTTCTCGGTAACGATGACAAGATTTGAAACGGTAGGATTCACATTTCCTCCCAGATGGGAGAATTCAGTCAGCCAGAACCGTTTTTCCCAGTATTCCAGCAGGGAAAGGAAAGTCGGGTTTTGTGGCTTTTCCAAAGAACTGCTGCCAAGGCAGACACTTGATCCGGTCACGTTGAAGAACGGGGCACGGAACAGCGGAGTCGTCTCCACCGGACGTTTTCCCTTGAAGGCGAATACGTCCATGCTTCCGTTTTTTACATGGTAGACAATTCCCGGCAGATTGAACATGCCGTCCTGTATATTGAGATCCTTGTGAAAGAACATCTGTCTTTTTCCGGGCGGATTGTACCAGATATATTCTTCCTGTCCTTTTCTTGGATTGCAGGCCAGCATGTTTTCGGGGACTCTGCCTGCCGGTATCCCGCTCATTTCCTCCGTATAGGATTCCAGCAGGGTATTCATGAATTCGTATGTGACGGGGATACCTGCCCCCATCTGTCCGCTTTTCCCGATGGGACGCAATTCTATGAAGTACCTGGTGTCAGAATTTCTTCTGTCTTCATATTTGTAGGCTATGATAGCAGCTTTCGGCACCATCATTTTCTGTATGTTCTGGGTCAGTTCATTCATGATGTTTATAAATTATAGGTAACATGTTCTACAAATTTCTCAAACCATTTTGAGAACCGTTCCGGATAATTCTCTGGTCTGAACAGTTTTTCAGTTTCCGGTGTGATGAAGGTAAATGATACGGGAGTCTGGTTATATGTTTCCTGACAGTCAGTACTGAAACAGCTTTCCATGTCTTTGGTAACCGTATCCGTAATGGAATAGGTAAGTAGAATCTGATATTCGAGCGGTGGCGGTTCGAAATCCCTTTCCTTTTCGCTTGCATAGTCATAATCATAATTCAAGATATGAGGACTGTCTTTTGCAATCAGGAACATCCCTTCAGTAATCAGTTCCAAAAGTCTTTTTTCCTTATTGCTGGAAGGATTACAGTTGCGGATATGTTCTTCCAGATTCCTGCAGAAAGCCTTGGAGTGCATCCGGCACAGTTTCCTGTGGATTCTCCCTTTCTCATATGACCTGAAAAGCTTTTCCTTTCTGTACAAATCCTTTTTCTCTTCCTCATCGAGCTGTTCAAAGTCCACATAATCGATACAGACTTCCGACATCTCAAAATAAGGGGTATCGGTTATATCCATCATCCTGTGATACTTGATGAACCTTCTGATGAACTCCAGTGTGATCCTTTTGATTTCACCTTTCAGTTTTTCTGTAAAATCTATCGGTATCAGGAACAGGGTGTAATCAGGCCATTCATGGAAATGATAGATACAGAACTGGAGCCTGTCACCGACAAGTTCCAGATTTACATGATGAGATACTATGGAATCCAGCGCATTATATAGCAGGCATATTTTTTCTCTTATGGAAGTCCTGCCTGTAGGATGGTATGGCAGCTCCACATCCAGGAGCTGCGCATACTTCATGGCTGAACGGTACAGGAAATCAAGATTCTCTTTGGTGGTGACATTTACCGTTACATCCCTGTCATTCTCCACATACAGATCGGGGGCGATGGAAGGTATTCTTGTGTTCAGAAAACCATGAGGCTTTCTGCGGGAGGGAGTTTTCTTTTCTTTCTGCTCCTGATGCCCCGGCTTATGTCCGTATTTTCGAGTTCCGATATGATAAGTCTGGCTAAATTTTCCAAAGCCCGTTCCGTAAGTTGTGTACATGGTTTCTTATTTTTACGTTGTCCTTTTTTCATGTCCTTACCCTTTCACTCCGATGGTTGTCTTGAATTCATATACCGCCCGGTCGTCCTCGATTTCAGGCCCATGTACGGTCGCGGTGGTCAGTTCCGGATAGTTCATTGAATAGAAATCCATTACTTCAGCCGGAGACATGTTTACGTTCGGATCATCCAGTACGATTTCCTGACTGTTCTTCTTCATCTTGAATACTCTTTTCATTCCTTTAATTTCCAGTGCCATATTGTTTATTGTTTATTGGTTTTACAAATCATTTATTTTTATAATCAGCAGTATACCATTTCTACCTGTGCCTCGTCCTTCATACGGTACTCAGCCGGAAAATCCGGATATTCCGCATACGGGTCCTCTCTTAGAAGTTCCCTGTCATTCTCGTCTTCCGGATCGAAGCAGAATGTATCATGGGCTGCCGGTGCAGTTTGGTATTCCCGTCCGTTTCCGTTCTGTACCTGTGCTGTTCTGTTCGGTATATGGTCGTTTGTCGGCTGCCGTACCTGTTGTTGTGGATAAGGAGCCGTCTCAGGCTGGTAAGCCGGCTGCTGCGGATAGGGCTGCATTGTAGCTCCTTGTGGCATACCTGTTCCTTGCATTACGGGGCGGTTTGGAGCAGGTTGGATATATGCTCCGTTCATTCCATATACCGGTTGAGGCATTCCCTGTGGAATCTGTTGTGGAGCAGATTGCATGACAGGTTCAGGATTCATAGTATGGGTCTGCTGTTCTGGGAATATGCTTGTTTGCATACCGGGCTGTGACTGACCGTTCATATTGCCTTGTGGTTGGGGAATTACCGGCTCCGGTTCCTCTGCCATACCGAACAGACTTCCTTCGCTGGCCTGTTTCTGTACTTCCTGCATCTTTTCGTCAATCTCCTTCTGTTTTTCTGAAGGAGCCAGCACTCGTGCCTGTTTCAGCCATGTCATTGCTTCGGAGAACCTTTTTGCGGCAGTTGCATCATCAGCCTTCTTGAGGAGCTTTTCCATCTTTTCACGTTTTTCCCTGGCTTCCTTTGATTCAGCCGGTACTGTTGGAGTTTTGGATGATTTGGCCTGTGATGTAGCCTTTTCTGCCTGTTTCTCGAAATTTTCCGCATTGACAAGCAGTCCCTGTACCTTCTGTATCGGTTGGAGTATGGTCTGCAGGAAGCCCATATCCAGTTCTGCCGGTGTTCCGTTCACGACCAATGGCACCATGTTTTGCCGTGTATCCTCTTTCAGGCTGTTCCGCCTTGGCATGACTGCCACACTCAGGCTGTTATCCACTTTACGGATATTGATATTCAGATCCGTACCTGCTGTAATCATCTGATAAATTGATTGAAAAAACATAATTGAAAAATTTTATGGTTATACATAAGTTTCCTTGAAGAATTCTTTCAGAATATTCTCTCTGTCCGGATTGCTGGAAATATCACGTAGCGATTCCAGATAGTAGCCGATGTTTTTAGGTTCATCAACTGTATTGGGCAGACGTCTTTTGACCGGTCTGATATGTTCGCCTTGTGGCCATGCAGTCGGCATGACAGGAGCTTGTGAAGTTATAGCAACTGTTTCCATATATGTATATTTATATTTTGGGTTATGCGACAAATAATCCTACAATGAACAGAAGAATAAGAATCTTGAAAATAATGACCAGTATCCTGAACAGGAAACCGAAGAATCCTCCTGCAAGCAACAGCAGCGTAATCATCCCGGTGGGGACAATCCCTTTGCTTGTCAGCAGACATATTCCGGTAATCAGGAATATCGCTGTTGCATGTCTGCCAATCTTTCTGATAATCTGTAGTTTCATAATCCTTAATTTTATGAATGAATAATCCCATCGGGATGTGTTTTCCCGATTTTATAGGCCTCCGGCCTCTTGGATTGCCTTTTTGCGCAAGGCCTGGCAGGAAAAAATACCGGAGCGTAGCGAGGATGATTTTTTCCTGTCCAGCCAAGCCCTTCAGGGCAGCCTTGCGGCAAAAGGCAGGCAATCCAAGACCTTTGCCGCTTAAAAGCGGAAAAACAGAATCTTTTCTGTACGGATACAAAAAATGCAGACCTTCCGGCCTGCATTCTCTTGGTTGATTAGGTATAGATGTTATTCTTCTTTTGTGGAATAGGTGTTGAAAATGTCATCAGTCATTTCCTTGGCGAGAGTCCTGATCCTGTTCAGGAAGTCCTGTCCGGTTATCATTCCGCTTTCAAGTCCGGCCAGCTGTTTTTCCCAGTCTGCGGTGAGTGAAGTGTCCGCAATTTTCTTTCCACGGATGGTTTCGTAGGTGAACATGCCTTTCGGGGTCGGAACGATATATTTCCCTGAATAACGGATATACTTACGGTTAACCAGTGTACGGATGATATTGGTACGTGAGGATACCGTACCCAGTCCGTTCTGTTCCATGTATTCCACCAGTTCTGCATCCGTGAACGGATTTACCGGCAGCTGTTTCTTGTGTACCATGTTGCATCCGCATACATTCAGGGTATCACCTTTCTCCATTTTTGGGAGTTCTTTGACGGAATACCCCGATGTCGGGATCATGTCGGAACACATGAACACATCATGCCAGCCGGCTTCAATGATTCTTGTTTGTTCGACCTTGAAATGCTGTGCGGCACAGACCGCTTCAACATTTGTCGTTTCTATGCGGCATGGAGCCATGAATGCTTCGAGCATCCTTCCGGCTACAAGTCTGTAAACCTGCATTTCCTTTTCGGACAT
Source organism: Bacteroides sp. MSK.20.12 (assembly GCF_019052435.1). Classification (NCBI taxonomy): domain Bacteria; kingdom Pseudomonadati; phylum Bacteroidota; class Bacteroidia; order Bacteroidales; family Bacteroidaceae; genus Bacteroides; species Bacteroides sp. MSK.20.12. Next base: position 55,311 of record NZ_JAHQVH010000028.1, read on the forward strand.
ATTTCCGGGACGGATACCTGTAATGATGATGGCATGATGTACATTGGCTTTTTCTGCACTTATTACGTGGCGGGACAAACTGGATATGTCAATACCTCCAGTTCCTTTAGCGGCAGGGAACAGCTCCCATGATAGCAGACGTGCCATGATTGGTGAAAGCGAGTCAAACACATCCTCCGTCAGATAACGGCTGGAAGTCCTTGGGTAGGAAATCAGTTTCTTTTCATAAAGGGACTGTGCGATGTCATACACCTCTGATGCGGTATAACCATAGCGGATGTTCGCTTCCTTCTGAAGTTGTGTCAGGTCAAGCAGATCCGGTGGAAGTATTTCCTTAACGCTGTGACTGATACCTGTGATCTGTGCCTGATGTGCCAGTTTGCAGTCCTGGAAAAACATTGTTGCGGATTCTTTGTCGGGAAGATCCTGTGTGCGGCGCATCTTGAAGAGGATGCCGTCCTTTTGCAGGCTGATGTAGATGGGCCAGCTGTCCGATGAAATATGGTTTTCCCTTTCACGGTAGCGTCTGCTGATGGCAGCCAGTACCGGTGTCTGCACCCGTCCAAGGGAATTGTTGCCGAGGCCCGTCGCCTTGCACATGGCATAGCTGGCGTTGATTCCGAGAATCCAGTCCGCCTTGTTGCGGCTGTCGGCAGCAAGGAACAGGCTGTTGTAGCAACTGTCCGGCTTCAGGTTTTCCATGCCTTTACGCACAGACTCGTCGGTAAGAGATGAAATCCACAGACGGAAACAGGGCTGTGTACAGTTCAGGTATTGATATACATAGCGGAATGTCATTTCCCCGTCACGGCTGGCATCGGTAGCCGCAATGATGGTGTCACATGCCTGAAACACTCTCTCGATTACTTTAAGCTGGAGCACGGCATCAATGTCCGGTATCCATCCGTTCTCGGTGCGTGTATGACGTACCATCAGCTCAAATTCGGACGGGATGAAAGGAAAGTCATTCCGTTCCAGCTTCTGGGTTCCGTAGTCCTTCGGCATGGCCAGTGACAGCATGTTCCCGAAAGTCCACGTAACCATGTAGCCGTTTCCTTCCACATATCCGTTTCTTACTCTGGTTGCACCGATGATTCTTCCGATTTCTTTTCCTACACTTGGTTTGTCTGTTAATATGGCAATCATGATAAATTCTGTTTTTTATATCTTTCCATACGGTAAGTCCGTATGGAAAGAGAGATGATACATTATGGATTCTTATTTATTCACCTGAAGGGTTGATACCGTTTATGCTGATGACCGGATTTCCATTCTCGTCTTCAATCAGACTGAGTGTGGCATCCATTGTAAGTGAAAATACAGGAGTCTTGATTTTAATGGACATGACATTGGTTTCCTCTCCCTGAAGGAGCAGGTCCATGTTTCCGTCCTTTTCAATTTGCGATCTGCTGATACCTACCGATTCCAGTTTCTCCCAGTCGATTTGTTCAGCCTTGTAGATATGATGATTGGTCTTGTTCATGTTCTTTCCTTTTTTAGTAATTGATGATTTGAATGATTTGAATCCCGTTCAGGTCAGACAGCCTGTTTTGCTCCCTTCTTCTGTTCCTGCTGCTGGGTATTGTCAGTCTGTGAAGCACGCTGTGAGGTATTGCGGCGCACATCCGGATTTTCCTGGAAATATTGCAGCTGTCCGGTGTTTGCGTTTACTTTCAGATAGGAATCAAACGGTTTGCCGTTGGGACCTTTCATACCCGTTACAAGGATGGCCTTTCCGTCCTGAAGATTTGCTCTTTCCTGTGCCGAAAGCAGGTGTCCGTAAACCTCAGCCGGGATGGTAGGTGCCTGTCGTTCGTTGAAACCGTCCGGAGTTCTGGAATACTGTGGTCTTCCACTTGCCAGGTCCAGCTTGACGAATGACGAGAATTCCTCACCTTTACGGTTGATCATGTTCTCAAGATAGATGGGCTGCCCTTTGCGTAACGCTTCCTTATCTTCCGGTGTGAGCTGTACCGAACAGATTTCCTTCGGTATGTAGATTTCTCCCGTTTCCGGATTGTGGCGTGTATATTGGAGCCCGCCTGTTACCTTATCCATGGTAACGAAGGAGGAAAACAGTTCGCCGTTCTTTCGCTTCATATCCTCTACAAGGATGGTATGTCCTTCATTCAACGCTTTGAGCTGCATGGGGGAAAGCGGTACCCCGCCGAGCGTCTGCTGATTGAAGGCCTGGTCTTTCGGGAAGATAAATTCGATGCCTCTTCTTTCTGCACTGTATTGCAGATTGGCATTAAACTCTTTACCCTGATTGGATTTCATTCCCTCTACGAATATCTGTTCTCCGTTTTTCAGTTTCTGAATTTCGTCCGGAGTCAGGGTTACCCCTTTGATTTCATTCGGGATATAGACATGCTCCTGTCGGACGGCTACCAGTTCGTTGGTATTCTTGTCGATGGAAATCAAACACGGCTCAGTTGTGTTACCACGCAGGTTAAGGTCAGCCACGCGTCCCATGTTTCCACTTTCACGCAGGTTCTTCTTGTCCTCTTCCGTGAAGATATGTCCGAAATAAGGACGGTCCAGTTCCGGTTCCTTTCTGATACCGTGGATGCCCAGCATGACCTGCCCGCCGTTGGATATGAATGAAAGGCGTGCGTCCAGCTTGGCAGTCAGTACCCCAGGAATGTTGAGTGTCAGCGGCATTGTCCTGTTGGTCTTGTATCCTTTCAGCATGCCGTCAAGCTGTCCGGACTGCTCCAGCATTTCCTTGGATATGCCGAACTTACCCAGTTCCTCCCAGTTAATCATATTCTCGTTGTAGCGGTACGTGGGTGTCTGCTGGCGTTGCGGTTCCTGCTGTTCGCGCCCCTGTGCGGCAGCTTCCACCTGTGATACCTGTTCAGGCTGAGCCTGCGTTGTCTGTTCCTGCTTCTTTGCCATTGTTGTTTCCTCCTCTTTTGTTTGACTGTTTTTCTGATTGTTTGCCTTCGGTACGATTTCATAGCGTTTCAGAAACTCCTTTACCGCGTCTGTATTCTTACCTTCGGCCAAATCCTTGAGAGCCTGTTTGTTCTGCTTGTAATCATTGAAGGTCATACGGATAAGCCTGAAATGCGTAGGCTCCTTCAGCTGGCTCCAAAAATTCTTGATAAAGTTTTCGAGAATACTCGAATTCTTGTCGAATTTCAGGAATGAGTTCTCATTCTTCTCCTCCGGTGTAACCGTCTGATAATTACCTTTCTCGTCTGCCTTGCTGACCACTCCCAAACCCTCCTTGGGGTCGTTCTTGTTATGTACCAGCAAAAGCTCGTCAATTTGTTCCACATAAGGCTTTTCCGGTTTCTTTGTCCGGCCTTGCCTTTTTTCCTTGTCAGGACTGTTTTCTTGTGCCATAATCTTTTGTTTTGAGTGATTACTTGATTTGTTTCACAGTCCAAATGTAAAGTGATAAATTGAATAAATGATTGATTTATAAATAGATGTCATTAGATGTCATCAGATGTCATCAGATGTCATACCTGAGATAGGAAAGAATGTAGAAACAGTAGAAAAAAGAATGAAAAGAAGTAGGAAGAGTTGGAATAAAAGCATAGCAAAGCCACCGGACTATGCAGATCGGAGGGAGTTGAAATCCCTGTCTTATTTCGGGATTTGATAAGCAGACTATGTTTTGTTATTTGGGAAGATGCATTTTCACAGTATTTATGAGGCCATATATGGAATATAAGGATAGCCGCCTTTGATTTACGGCTATGCGTCACGTCGGTCGCAGTTAATCCCTGTAATCTTTTCTTTAATTCTAATCCGTTTGCCGCCGCATTCTTTTTCAGGTGAATTTTCATGGCGTAAGCCATAAGGAAAATTCTCCTGAAAAAAGGAATAAATGCGGCTGGCAAATCAGGATTGGGATTTATATTTGATGGAAGGGATAACAAGTGTTTAAAAGATTAAAATATGATAATTCATTTGATTTATTGAAATATATTCGTACTTTTGCGAACAACAAACAGAAAGAGGGATAGAAATGATAAAAAAGAAGTATACAGAGGAGCAGGAGAAGTTAGCCCGTTTTGCAAAAGCGATGGGACATCCGGCACGTATAGCCATACTCCAGTTCCTGGCATCTCAGGAATGTTGCTTTTTCGGTGATATTCATGAGGAACTTCCCATTGCAAAGGCTACGGTATCTCAGCATCTGAAGGAGTTGAAAGAAGCCGGACTTATCCAAGGGGAGACAGAAACACCGAAAGTAAAATACTGTATCAACAAGGAAAACTGGGAAACAGCAAAAAAGATGTTTGCAGATTTTCTTGGCCAACCTATATGCAAGAAAGAGGGCTGCTGTAAGTAAGCTCTTTTTTTTGACAAGAAAGTTCGTAGTTTTGCGAATAACTAACAATAAAAATAGAAAGACATGAAAAAGAGGGTCAGTAGATTTTTAGTGGGGATAAATTTGTAATCTAATTGAATAGTTCTTTACTTTACAGCATGGAAAACGATTATTTGAGCATGTTGGCCAGTATTGTACTGCCCACACAGATATTGGATTACTTCTCCATAGTCGGTATATCGCAGACTTCTACGGAAATCCACATCAGTCTGGACGAGAAGATGCATCCGGAGCTAAGCAAGGACGTACACTTTGAATCCAAAGGTTTTATGGAAGCGGTAAGCGTGACGGATTTCCCGATACGTGACCACAAAGTGATTCTGAAGATCCGTCGCAGGCGGTGGACAGACACGCGCACGGGCAAGAGTTTCAGCATCCCGATAGACCTTGACATTGTAGCCAAAGGGACTCGTTACTCCAAGGAATTTGGAGCTTTTTTAAAAGAAACGTATGGAGACGTCCCCCGTGACCTGCCATACGCTTGAGGAGTTCTATCACATCGACGGGCATACGTTTGAGAAGCAATACAAGGAAGTGCTGAGCGGTTTCCGGCAGTGGGAGCAGTTGGAACATGCAGATAAATGGCTGCTGTTCCCGGAGAATATCGGCCCTTGTCTGGCTATCGACGAATCCTCGCTATCCAATGGTGAGCTGTACACGTTTGTAACCAACCGTGAGGTCCGCACGCGGGAGCAATCCTTGGTTGCCGTCGTTGCAGGTACAAAAGCGGAGGACGTAATCGCTGTCCTGCAACGGATTGACGAGGAGCATCGCAATGCTGTCGAGGAGGTCACGCTTGACTTGTCGGACTCCATGCGCAAGATCGTGCGTACGGCATTCCCTAAAGCCAGCCGGGTCATCGACCGCTTCCATATCCAGAAACTGGCTTGTGATGCCGTACAGGAGCTGCGCATCAAACACCGTTGGGATGCCATGCAGCAGGCTAATGATGAGATGGAGGAAGCCAGACAAAACGGTAAGGAGTATATCCCGTACCGCTATCCCAATGGAGACACCCGCAAGGAACTGCTTATACGCTCGCGTTATCTCCTGTTCAAGTCTGCCGACAAATGGACCGACAGGCAAAAGCAAAGGGCTGCGATACTGTTTGAAGAATACCCGGACATCAAAACGGCATACGGACTGTGCCATTCCCTGCGGATGATCTTTGCCAAAAACACAATCAAGGATGCCGCACGCCTGTCCATGGCACGCTGGTACAACAAAGTCGAAGAAGCGGGATTCCGCTCCTTTAATGTCATCGCAGCCACCTTCTATGAGCATTATGATGAGATACTCAACTTCTACAACAACCGTTCCTCAAATGCACTTGCTGAATCATTCAATGCTAAAATCAAACTCTTTAGAGCGAATCTCAGGGGAGTTGTTGACAAGAAGTTTTTCTTATTCCGCATTGCGAACTTATATGCATATCCCCACTAAAAAGCTACTGACCCGAAAAAGATTTTATTCTTAATTGCTGTATGTTTCGCCTTTATCTCTTGCAACATGAACGCAAAGAACGGAACTGAAGCACAGACTCAAAAAGAAGTGACAGTAAAAGACCATGTAGAAGTATTGTATTTTCATGGAAAGCAGCGTTGCGCAACCTGTATGGCTATCGAAAGCAACACAAAAGCTGCGATGGAAGAAAGTTTTGCCGAGCAGATCAAAAAAGGTGAGGTCGTTTTTAAGGTAATAGATATCAGCAAGAAAGAAAATGAGAAGATAGCTGAAAAGTATGAAGTAACCTGGTCATCATTGTTTATCGTTAAGTATAAGAACGGACAGGAGACATACGAGAACATGACAGAATTTGCTTTCGGAAACGCCCGTAAGTCACCGGATGTATTCAAGGCAGGTGTAGTGAAATCTGTAAATGAAATGTTGAAATAATATATAGGGCTATGGATTGGTTACAGACATTGCTGGATAACAGCTCTACTCCCGTTCTTACGGCATTCTTACTAGGACTGCTGACCGCACTATCACCTTGTCCGCTTGCAACAAATATAGCGGCCATCGGATTTATCGGAAAAGACATTGAAAACAGGAAACGCATTTTCCGGAACGGTCTGCTTTATACGTTGGGACGTGTCCTTTCATACACCCTGCTCGGAGTGGTACTGATTATGATTCTTAAAGAAGGTTCCAGCATGTTCGGTATTCAGAAGACTATCGGGACATGGGGTGAACTCGTTCTTGGTCCGCTTCTGCTTGTAATAGGCCTGTTCATGCTCTTTGGTGACAAACTTAATCTTCCGAAATTCGGGTTTAACGGAAATGCGGAAGGTCTCGCCAGGAAAGGCGGATGGGGTGCCCTGATGATTGGAATACTCTTTGCCCTGGCTTTCTGTCCGACAAGCGGAGTTTTCTATTTCGGTATGCTTATACCGATGTCTGCAACGGCTACAGCCGGTTATCTGCTGCCGGTGGTATTCGCTATTGCCACAGCCCTGCCTGTACTTGCCGTTGCATGGATTCTTGCTTTCAGTGTACAGCAGATGGGAAGTTTCTACGGTAAGATGCAGAAGGTGCAGAAATGGATGAACCTTATTGTAGGTGTGGTATTCATCATCATCGGCATCTATTATTGCTGGATAATGTATCTGTAAAACAGATTTGATAACAAATAAAATATTTACGAATATGGAAATTAAAGTATTAGGTCCGGGTTGTGCCAAATGTAAATCAACCTATAATGTAATTGAGAAGGTATTGAAAGAAAACAACATCGATGCAAAACTGACCAAGGTGGACGACATCATGGAAATGATGAACTACAACATCATGACTACACCTGCCGTTGTCATTGACGAAGTAGTGAAGATGAAAGGGCAGGTGCCGACAGAAAGTGATGTAAAGAAACTTCTTGGTATCTGATAAACAGAGTTATTTAACGATGAGCGGCAGATGCCATAACGGTTGTATCTGCCGCTTTTTTAACTGGAACAATGTTCGTATTTAGACGAATAAAAACAATTAAAATATGATACAGGATTTTGCAGACTGGCTTGTTTACGGACTGTTCGGACTGAGTGCCGACACTCCGATAGGAGTGGCCGTAAACTTCTTTTTTTATGACACTATAAAGATTTTAATCCTCTTGTTTTTCATCAGCGTACTAATGGGAATTATTAATGCCTATTTCCCGATAGAGCGTTTGAGAAATTATCTGGTAACACACAAAATGTACGGACTTCAGTACCTGTTGGCTTCGATTTTCGGAGCAATAACCCCGTTCTGTTCTTGTTCCTCCATTCCGTTGTTCATCGGGTTTGTAAAGGGAGGTATTCCGTTGGGAGTAACCTTTGCTTTTCTGATAACCTCACCATTGGTGAATGAGGTTGCCGTTGCCATGTTCTTAGGTTCTTTCGGACTGAAGGTTACTCTGATTTATGTGATTAGTGGTATATTGCTTGGAGTTATCGGCGGTTTCGTCCTCGGAAAAATGAAGCTTGCACCCTATCTCAGCGACTGGGTAAAGCAAATACAAGCCAATTCTTCAGTACAAAGCGAGGAATGGGAAAAAGACCATACAACCTTTATAAAAAGACTGCCAACCATTATCCGTGATTCGTGGAAGATAGTAAGCGGCGTACTTGTCTATATCCTTATAGGTATAGGTATAGGTGCTTTTATGCACGGCTTTGTACCGGAAGGTTTCTTTGAGCAATATATGTCGAAAGACAACTGGTATGCAGTTCCTCTTTCCGTAATTCTTGCCGTACCGATGTATGCCAATGCCGCAGGTATCGTTCCGGTTATCGAGGTATTTGTAGCAAAAGGTATCCCTATGGGAACAGCCATTGCCTTTATGATGGCCGTTGTCGGGCTATCATTACCGGAAGCAACCTTACTCAAAAAAGTAATGACATGGAAACTGATTGGTATCTTTTTTGGCACAGTTGCTTTCTTCATTATACTATCCGGTTATCTGTTTAATTACATTTTATAAAAAAATGAATATGAGAAGTATTATAAAATGGTGTTCATCAATTATGATGGCCGCCATTTTCATTCAACCGACTTTTGCACAAAATGATGAAAAATTATTTTCCGGCAAACCCATACTAACCCTCTTTGCCAACTACAAGGCAGGGGTCGGACACTGCAACGAGAATAGCGGATTCAACCTTGACCGTGCTTTTGTAGGATATGAAGGATTTTTTACAAAAGGTTTTTCTGCAAAAATTCTTATGAATGTGGAAACAATGGCAGATGAAAACGGAAATACCAAATTCAACGGATATTTGAAGAACGCACAGATAGACTGGAAAGGGAAGGGATTTTTTGTGTCTGCCGGACTGGTAAATCTGAAGCAGTTCTCGGAACAGGAAAATTTCTGGGGACATAGGTATATCTTTAAATCTTTTCAGGAAGAATATGGAATAGCCTTTTGTGAAGATATAGGAATTGTAGCAGGATATGAATTTTCACCTGTCATATCTGCTGATATGGCTCTGACAAACGGAGAGGGGCGTAAGTTTAAGAATATGGACAACAATTACAAATACGGAGCCGGACTAACTTTAAAACCGGTAAAAGGATTTATGTTCAGACTGTATGGCGACATATACAATACACCGGAGTATATGAAGTCGGTTTCTGGAAATCAGAAAGATCAGTATTCAATTGCAGCCTTTGCGGGGTACAGCCACAGCAGGTTTTCTTTCGGTGCAGAATATAACCGTGCTTTCAACTATAAATTTTCACCGGAAACAGATGTAAACGGATATTCGGTTTACACTACCATAAAAATAAATTCAAAAATACATCTGTATGGAAGATTCGACTTATTGGACGCAACCGAAGAAAACCAAAATACAGTTAAGGAAGGACATACCATTATAGGAGGTTTTGAATATGCTCCGATTAAACAAGTCAGAATATCTCCAAACTACCAAAGTTGGAAGGCAAAAAGTGGGAAACGTGAAAACTACCTGCTTATGAGTATAGAATGTAAAATATAAATCAACAAATTAAAAAACTATTTGAAATGAAAGTATTGATACTTTGTACAGGAAACAGTTGCCGCAGCCAGATGGCTCACGGATTTTTGCAGTCATTTGACAAAAATTTAGAGGTATATTCCGGCGGAACGGAACCAGCCGTTCAGGTAAACTCCAAGGCTATGGAAATGATGAAAGAGGTAGGAATAGACATCAGTTCACATATTCCGACACATGTAAACACCTATATCAATCAGGAATGGGATTATGTAATAACTGTATGCGGAGATGCAAATGAAAGCTGTCCTACATTCATAGGAAAAGTAGGAAAACGTCTTCATATCGGCTTTGACGATCCTTCACACGCAACAGGTACACTGGAGTTTATTGACTCGGAGTTTCGCCGTGTGCGTGACGAAATCAGAAATGCCTTTGCCCGTTTCTACATTACTGAAATCAGAAAAGAAGTATTGCCAAAATGCTCTTGCGGTGGCAACTGCTAAAAAATAAGGATATGGAAAAAGAGAAAAAAGGAATAGGTTTTTTTGAACGATACCTAACAGTGTGGGTGGCTATCTGCATTGTAGTAGGAATAGCAATAGGACAATGGTTTCCTGCCATACCCGAAACACTCGGTAAGTTTGAATATGCGAATGTATCCATACCGGTAGCCATTCTTATATGGCTGATGATTTATCCCATGATGATGAAGGTGGATTTTCAGAGTATTAAGAATGTTGGAAAGAAACCTAAAGGAGTGTTTATCACTTGTATTGTAAACTGGCTGATAAAACCGTTTACGATGTTCGGCATAGCATGGATATTCTTCTTTGTTATATTCAAACAGTGGATACCGGAAGCACTGGCTGGTGAATATCTAGCCGGAGCCGTACTGTTGGGTGCTGCACCCTGTACAGCTATGGTATTTGTATGGAGCTATCTTACTAAAGGCGATGCTGCCTATACGCTGGTACAGGTAGCAGTGAATGACTTGCTTATTCTGGTGACTTTTGCTCCGATAGTGGCTTTTCTTCTCGGTGTTGGCGGAATAACCATTCCTTGGGACACGCTTACACTTTCTGTAATTTTGTTTGTGGTCATACCTCTTGCAGGTGGTGTAATTACACGCCGTACTGTAATATCGAAAAAGGGAGAAGACTATTTTAATAATGTATTTATAAAGAAGTTCGACAATGCTACTATAATCGGACTATTGCTCACATTGATAATTCTGTTTTCGTTTCAAGGTGAAACAATCCTTGTAAACCCACTGCATATTCTATTGATTGCAGTACCCCTGATTATACAGACATTCTTTATATTCTTGCTTGCATACGGCTGGTCAAAGGCTTCAGGACTGCCACATAACGTAGCTGCTCCGGCAGGTATGATTGGCGCAAGTAATTTCTTTGAACTTGCCGTTGCTGTCGCCATATCGCTGTTCGGTATTCAGTCCGGAGCTGCACTTGCAACAGTGGTAGGTGTTCTGGTAGAAGTGCCTGTAATGTTGAGCCTTGTACGGATTGCAAACAATACAAGAAAATTCTTCTGATAAAAAGCCTCCGGCGGGGTAACTCTCCGGGGGCTTCGTGCGTCTGTACATTAAAAAAACATAAAATTCATATCAGGGGGTTAGTTGATAAAAAACATATCGTATATTTGCGATATAAAACAATGAAAATATTATGGCATTTAGTAAAGCTGAAGAATTTGAGGAAAAAGATATTTTGGCAGCCCGTTTTGCAAAAGCTCTGAGCCACCCGGCACGAATAGCAATCGTAAGGTTGTTGGCTAACCACAATGCATGTTGTTATTGTGGGGACTTGACAACGGAACTGCCAATCGCACAATCTACCATATCACAGCATTTGAAGGTGCTGAAAGATGTAGGTCTGATAGACGGTGAGATAGCTCCACCGAAGGTTTGCTATCGTATTAATCGTGAGAACCTGCTTTTGGCAAAGAAACTGTTTTCCGAACTCTTATGATTTGATTAAGAGTTTTTTTATTGGTATAATGTATCGTATTTTTACGATATAAAATTAGAAATATGGAACAGACATCAGCAAAAAGAGAAAAAAGAAAATCACTATTGAGAATAGCAATCCCTATCATATTATCATCCTGTCTTCAGATTTCATACGATATTACAGATATGTTTTGGGTCGGGAAATTGGGAAGCGGAGAAGTGGCTGCTGTTGGAACAGCCGGATTTTATATCAAGTTGGGTTGGTCTTTGATAAGCGTGATAACCATTGGTACCATGGTATCGGTTTCACACAGTATAGGGGCTGAAAAGAAGGACAGAATACAACACTTCATATCATGCGGAATACGCAGTACATTCGTGTTGGGGATATTCTATGCCCTGTTCGTCTTTATGCTGGCAGAGCCTCTTATATCCCTTTTCAATATCGAAAGACCGGAAGTAAACACGATGGCTCAGAACTATCTGAGGATAAGCAGTATCACTGTTCTTATCATGTTTATGAACCTTTTGTTTACCGCCATTATAGACGCACACGGAAAGACACAGTTCTCGTTCAGGGCGGTACTTTATGGGAATATCGTCAATATCATTCTTGACCCTCTGTTTATATTTTATTTCGGACTGGGAGTGGAAGGTGCGGCATGGGCTACGGCATTTTCACAGTGGGGTGCCATGATGTATGCGATATATCTTCTCAGACATAGGCTTGAACTTACCTTGAGTATAAAAGCGGTACCCCGCAAGTTTCTCAGGAAAATACTTGGAATAGGCACAGCACCTGCCATGCAGCGTATTTTGTTCTCGCTTATCGGTATAGCCATCGGGCGTATAGTAAGTATATGGGGAACAGATGCAATAGCCGCACAGAAGCTGGGTCTTCAGATAGAGTCGCTTTCGTTTCTTCTTATGAACGGTCTTATGCAGGCAACCTCCATACTGATAGGGCAATATTACGGGGAAAGGAATACGGATATGATTAGGAAATGCTATCGTACAAGCATCAGGCTTGGATATTGTATTTCCATACCTGCCACATTCATATTTTTAGCTTTCCCGGAAACCATACTGTCATTTTTCGTGAAGGAGGCTGCCACCATAGAAATAGGCAGTGCCTATCTGCGTATAGTCGGCTTCTCACAGCTGTTTGCCACACTTGAAATTCTCACTTCGGGGGCTTATACCGGACAGGGGCTTACCAAATATCCTGCAACCGTGAGCATCGTGTTCACCACAATGAGGATACCTCTTGCCCTTCTGCTTGGCAAAAGTATGGGAATGGGAATAGATGGTGTCTGGTGGAGCATATCGCTTACTAGCGTGATAAAGGGCATTGTACTTTATCTATTATATAGAAAAAGGGAAAAGGAACTTGAAGAATCAAACATACAATATAGCAGTATATGAATACACAGGATTTTTGCTTTATACTTAAACAGAACAGCCATCTGCTTAGAGAGGGGTGTTTCGGACTTGAAAAGGAAAATGTCAGGGTCAATCAGGACGGTACGCTTGCCCTGACTCCACACCCGGCAGTATTTGGCGACAAGGGGAAGCACCCTTATATAACCACCGACTTTTCAGAGAGTCAGGTGGAAATGATAACTCCGCCGCTGCCAAGTGTAGGAGAGGCTTTGGGATTTATGGAAACGCTGCACGATGTGGTTACGGAGAATATCGGCGATGAGCTTCTCTGGCCTCAGAGCCTTCCTCCTGTATTGAAGGAGAATCAGGAGATACCCATTGCACATTATTCGGGAGAGTTTAAGGACAAGGAGTATTACCGTCAGAAACTTGCCGGAACCTACGGAAAGGAAAGGCAGCTTATTTCGGGAATACACTTCAATTTCTCTTTTTCGGAAAAACTGATGGACGTTCTGCTAAAAAGCGGTGTTTGCGGTAGCTCTATGGAGGAGGTCAGGGAAACGGTATATTTTCGTGTGGTAAGGAACTTTCTCAAATACCGCTGGCTTTTTATCTGGCTGTACGGTGAATCTCCGCTTGCAGAAGAAACCCTGAATGTGATTTCGCTTAAAACGGGAGAAAAGCAGCCCATGAAGTGTGGGGTAAGCCTCAGTCTGAGGACAAGTCCATTAGGGTATCGTAACCGTGAGGAGTTCTTCATCGATTATTCCTCACTTGAAGCCTATAATATGTCTATTGACAAACTGATAAGGGAAAACCGTATTGACGGACCTCACGAGCTTTATCTTCCGGTCCGTATCAAGTTTCTGGAAAAGGATAATGGTTCTCCTTCTTACATTGAGGTACGAATTGTGGATCTTGACCCGTTTACAAAATCGGGGGTATGTGCAAGTGCCATTTATTTTTCTCACCTTCTGCTTGTCTATTCTCTGCTGAAGGAGGAGAACGGAAGTCTTACGGAGGAAGAACTGCAAAGGGCAACACGTAATCAGGATATGGCTTCATGCTATGGAAGAGACGAAAAGAAGGAGTTGAAATGCTGCTCGACCACTGTACAGCAGAAAGCTACTTCTATTTTAGAAGATATGGAGAGAATTCTCTCAGAATATGGGGTGCTTGACGATGAAATCTACCGTCAGGAGATGCAGCATAATCTGTACCTTGTACAGAATCCTGAGAAGCGTATAGGCATGGTACTGTATGAGAGCATAAACAGGGTGGGGTTTGTACCGTTCCATCTGGAAAAGGCAAGACAGTATAGGGAAACCACCATAAGCGGAGGTTACAGATTTCATGGACTGGAGGATATGGAAATGTCCACACAGCTTCTGCTGAAGGCTGCAATACTTAAAGGGATAGGTTTTGAAATACTTGACCGTAAGGAAAATTTCATACGTCTGTTTGACGGTAAAAAGGAAGAATATGTGATGCAGGCAACCAAGACCTCTCTGGACTCATACGTGTCTGTACTGATGATGGAAAATAAGGTGGTAACGAAGAAGGTGCTGGAACGTGCCGGAATAAGCGTGCCGGGCGGTTATGAATACACGTCACCGGAGGCAGGTATGGCAGACTACCGCCTGTATGCAGGGAAACCTGTGGTAATCAAGCCTAAGTCCACCAATTTCGGATTGGGTATAACCATACTGAAGCACAACTATGATGAAACGGACTTCAAGGCAGCCTTGCAGATAGCCTTTGAGCATGACAACACGGTGCTTATAGAGAAGTTCATACCGGGAAGGGAATTCAGGATATTCATCATCAATGATGAAGTGGTAGGTATCCTTCACCGTGTTCCGGCAAATGTGACGGGTGACGGTGTTCTGAATATCGGACAACTGATAGACATGAAGAATGAAGATCCGCTCAGAGGTAAAGGATATCGCACCCCTTTGGAGAAAATCAGAAAGGGGCGTGAGGAAGAAATGTTTCTGAAGCAGCAGGGAATGGATTTCAACACTGTACCCAAAGAGAGGGAAGTGGTCTATCTTCGTGAGAACTCCAATATCAGTACGGGAGGAGACAGCATAGATTTTACAGACGATATAGACGATTCGTACAAGGCTATTGCTGTGGAAGCTGCAAAAGCTCTGAACGTGAAGATTACCGGACTGGATATGATGATACAGGATATTCATGCTCCTGCCACACCGGATAACTATGCGATCATTGAAATGAACTTCAATCCTGCCATACATATACACTGTTATCCGTTCAAGGGCAAGAACAGACACCTGAACCATAAGATGATCAAGGCTTTGGGATTTTAAAGACAGTGCAGACAATAAAAAGGATATGACCTATCCTTTTTATTATAGGTTTAATCAACGTATATTTACGATTTAAATATATATAATCACATGGAACATATTACATACATCGGAGAAGTTGTTGAAAAGTTGGCGGATCATTCATCATTCCCTGAACTTTTCATCAAATATGAAGAAGGAGACCCGATACCTTCAGGTAAAGCCATACATGAGATAATAGAACTTTGCCGTGCAGTCCTGTTTCCGGGATATTATGGAAATCATACGGTAAACAGCCAGACACTCACATTTCATCTTGGGGTGACACTGGAGAAGCTGAGCTATATCCTGACGCAGCAGATACAGGCGGGTATGCTCTTCGGAAATGAGAACATGAAGGAAAGGATAAAGGGAACTCCCTGCTGCCAGACGGCAAGAAAGTATGCCGAGAGGTTCATACGGAGCCTTCCCGAAATGAGAAGGGTGCTGGCAACGGACATTCATGCAGCCTTTGACGGAGATCCGGCAGCGACCTGTATCGGGGAGATAATATCCTGCTATCCTGCCATCAGAGCCATTTCAAACCACAGGATTGCCCACGAACTATATAAAATGGAGATACCGCTCATACCGAGAATTATCAGTGAGCTTGCCCATTTTGAGACAGGGATAGATATTCATCCGGGGGCTGAGATAGGAGAATATTTCAATATAGATCATGGAACCGGTATCGTGATAGGGCAGACTTGTATCATCGGGAATCACGTCACACTGTATCAGGGTGTCACACTCGGTGCAAAAAGTTTCCCGACTGACGAAAACGGAAATCCGATAAAGGGAATACCACGCCACCCCATATTGGAGGATAATGTGACGGTATATTCAAATGCTACCATATTGGGGCGTATAACAATCGGCAGGGGGGCTGTTATCGGGGGTAATCTCTGGGTAACAGAAGATGTGGAACCATACGGAAAAAGAGTACAGAAAAAATAATCTGATAAATATGAGCAATATAAAGGACAATTTGCTGCAGCTTATAGGTAAGACTCCATTGGTGCGGCTTTCTAATATATATAAAGATGAATACGGAACGGAAATCATAGCCAAAGTGGAATATTTCAATCCGGGAGGCAGTGTAAAGGACAGGGCAGCCTATGCTATGATTGAAGCAGCGGAAACTTCCGGAAAATTAAAAAAAGATGGTACAATCATTGAACCTACAAGCGGGAATACCGGAATCGGTATGGCTTGGATTGCAGCCCTAAAAGGATATAAAGTCATTCTTACTATGCCGGAAACTATGAGTATAGAAAGAAGGAAACTTCTCAAAGCATTCGGCAGTGAGTTGGTTTTGACACCGGGAAGTGAAGGTATGAAAGGTGCGATAGCAAAAGCAGAAGAATTAAATTCTCAAATAAAAGGATCTGTCATATTACAGCAATTCAAAAATCCCGCCAACCCTGATATTCACTATATGACAACAGCAAATGAGATTATTGAAGATGCAGGAAAGTTTGATGTCTTTATCTCTTGTGTCGGAACAGGAGGAAGTATTACCGGTATTGGTAAAAGATTAAAAGAGAAGAGTCCTGAAATAGAAATAATAGCAGTAGAGCCAAAAGGTTCACCTGTTTTGTCTGGAGGAGTAGCTGGTCCGCATAAGATACAAGGCATTGGTGCAGGATTTATACCTGAAATTATAGAGAGGAGTTATATTGATAAAATAATTCAGATAAATGATAATGATGCTTTTAAAATGATGCGAGATTTGGCAAGGAAAGAAGGACTTCTTGTTGGTATTTCTTCAGGAGCAGCTGTTTCTGTTGCAGTACAAGTAGCTCAAAACTGCAATTATAAAGGTAAAAGGATTGTAGTATTATTGCCTGATACAGGAGAGAGATACCTTTCTATGAATATTGCAAGTATTCATGACTTGGAAGATTACTGATTTATCTACTACAAAAAGTATTTTATAGATTTTAACGCCTTACAAATGCCTCTGAGAGGGGGTAAATTTGAAAGAATGTACTTTTTAAAGGAAACTCATCTATAATAATATTTTATGAGATACGGTTTGCTGATACTCATAAATGTAGAAAAACGAATAATTTGTGCTGATTTACGATACAGAAAATTAAACACATATTATAAATATGAAAATCAATGATTCAAAATTATATGGAAGAGTTATATTTGGATACATTATTGTTTTTTTTATTATAGCATGTATATCTTTAATTTTTATATATCAGAAGATTAAGCTAGAGGACATAAATAATAAGCAATATCAAATAAATTTAGTTCATAACAAAATATTTGTTTTACCTTTATATGTCAATAAATTATCATCTTTAAGTGAGTCTGTATTTACATGGAATTATAGAGACTATTTAGAATATCAAAGGAATCGTTTGTTTACAGATAGTATTTTACAAGATATAAAAATACATTGTAATGGTTTTATCCAGATTGAGCAAGTTGATTCTTTATGTAATATGTTAGAGCAAAAAGAATATTCTCTTTTGCATATCATGAGAACTATTAAGTCCAAAGAGAAGTCAGACAGTTTATTTTTTGAATCCCAAATTCCTAAAAAGAGTTTAAAAACACGAACAGTAACGAGAAAGAAGAAAGGTTTAGCTGGATTTTTTGGAAAAACCGAAACAATTCAAGAACCATATTATGTGATAGAATATTCAGAATTAAAGAAAAAAACAAATATAGATCATAAAAATTATCTGATTCAGATAGAGATGGAATCAGATAGTTTAATCATGAAAAATAAATTGATAAATAATCAATTAAGCGAGCTTTTATGTGTTTTAGATGATGATATTCAAAAGAATTTTATTGAATATAATAAAGAAATTATAAATGCTCAAAAAACGGCTTTTCGCTTATTCTCTATAATTATAATCATAGCTATTATTTTATTATTGCTCTCCTTTTTTATTATACGTTCGGATTTTAATAAAGAAGAAACGATTAAACGAAAATTAAAACAGGTTATTAAAGAGAATGTAGATTTACTTGAAATGCGCAAGCAAATTATTTTAACTATTTCTCATGATGTACGAGGCCCACTTGGTAATATACATAACTGTGCCGATTTGGTTTCGGAAACGCGAGAAAAGAAAAAGCGCGAAATCTATTTAGATGACATCCGTCATTCTTGCCAACACGTCCTACATTTAGTTAACGACCTGATGGATGCTTACCGGATTAATGACGTCGGTAGCTTACGTAATGATGCACCTTTTCATCTAAATCGTTTTTTGCTGCGCATTTCAGATGAATTCTCCCGTAAATCGGTTTCAAAAGGTCTGATTCTATATTCGGAACATAATGGTTCAAATGTAACTGTAAAAGGAGACGCGGACAAACTTGAACAAGTACTAGACAATCTGCTTACAAACGCCATCAAGTTTACATCCAAAGGAAATGTCTGTTTCCATACTGAATATTTAGAAGGGAAACTGTTGATTGAAATAAGGGATACAGGTATTGGAATGGATGAAGAGACGCTTAAAAAAATATTTTCTCCCTTTGAACGTGCTGCGCAGAATGTTAATTCAGAAGGTTTCGGTTTAGGTCTTTTTCTGACTAAGGGACTAGTTAAAGTCCTTGATGGAACAATAAATGTAGAAAGTAAGCTTGGTAAGGGGAGCGTGTTCAAACTTGAATTTCTTTTACCAGAAACGGATGAGCTTGTGGACGAATGTAATTCTTATAGTGAGTCTATAACCATTTTGCCGAAAAATGTACTTGTTGTGGATGATGATCCTATATTGCTAAAAATAGTGGAAGACATGCTTGGGCGTAATGGTATAACTTGTACGACCTGTATGAATGTACGGGATGTAGTAACAGCTATTAGACAATCAGATTATGATATGATACTTACTGATGTACAAATGCCGGATATCGATGGGTTCGCTCTATTAAAACTACTTAGAAATTCAGACATAGGAAATTCAAGAACCATTCCTGTTGCAGTCATGACTGCCCGTGGTGACGGAAATTCCGGAATCTATGAAAAAGAAGGATTTGCGGGTTGCATTCATAAGCCGTTCAACATCCATGCATTACTTACTTTTTTATCAACCATTATGTCTCAAATAAAAGTTTCTCAAACTGGAGATTTTGACTTTTCCTGCTTGTTGGATAGTACAGATGATCATGAACATATGATGTCTCTTGTTATCATGGAATCAAGAAAAGAAATTGAGGAACTTAAAACAGCCATAAAGACAACCAATCGTGAATCCATGAGAAAAACAATACATCGAATGATGCCTGTATGGGAAATGCTTGAAAAGGAACAGTTGTTGCGTGATTTTCAAGAAAAGTTACACGATATGGATATTAGTGATGATGTTATTTGTGAAAATGCTATCCAGATTATAGAGTGGATTGAAAAATTAATTAATGAAACAGAAAATGAACTGAAAAGATATGAAAATTCTGATAGTTGAAGACAATATGATACTTTGCGGAATGATTGAAAAATGGCTGCAGAAGGCCGGTTACGAAGTATTGACAGCTATAGATGAACCCGGTGCACGTAGTATTCTGAAGAAAAACGAAATCAATCTTGTATTGGGAGACGTACGTCTGCCGGAAGGTGATGGTATTAGTCTTCTGGAATGGATGATGCGTTCTAAGATGGAAGTTCCATTTATTGTCATGACAGATTATGCCTGTATCACGGATGCAGTCCGTGCTATCAAACTCGGTGCTAAGGATTATTTGCAAAAGCCTGTTCATCAAGAGCTACTGATAGAATTAGTACATAGTATGCTTAAGCAGCCAGTTATTGTACGTAAAGAGCGTTCTTTTGTTGAACGTACCAGTGAAGCTGCCAGAAAAGCCGCTTCACTGGCTCGTCGTGTGGCATCTTCTGAACTTTCAGTTCTGATACTCGGTCCGAGCGGAAGCGGTAAGGAAGTGATAGCCCAGATGATCCACCGTTATAGTGACAGACGTGATAAACCTTTCGTTGCTGTCAATTGTGGAAGTATACCTAACGATTTACAGGCTTCTGAATTTTTTGGTGCGGTCAAGGGTGCCTTTACCGGAGCAGTTGCTGATAGGAAGGGATATTTTGAAACGGCCAATGGAGGAACCTTATTTCTGGATGAAGTCGGTAATATGCCGTATTCCATGCAGATTCTTCTCCTTCGGGTTCTTCAGGAAAAGGAGTTTAATCCTGTTGGAAGTGATAAAGTCAAGCATATTGACGTGCGTATCGTATCTGCCACCAATGAGGATATGGAAAAGGCTGTGCAGGAAGGTCGTTTTCGTGAGGATTTGTATTATCGCCTTGCAGAACTCGAAATTGTTCAACCGCCATTAAAAGATTGTAAAGATGATATTCTTCCGCTTGCCGAATTTTTCAGGAAAGAACATTCCGGCAGAATACGTGTCAAGAATGAGGGATTTACCGAAGAAGCAAAAGCATGTATGTTGGGATATGACTGGCCGGGTAATGTGCGGGAATTGAACGCAAAGATCAAACGTGCGGTAATTGTTGCGGATAATGCATTATTGGATGTCTGTGACTTGGGACTGGACAATGTAGATTGTAGTGACAATCCGGATATTCGTATCATTCAGGAAAAGGAAAGGATACGAAATCTGCTTGATAAAAATCATGGTAATGTCAGCAAGACAGCAGCGGAACTCGGTTGCAGTCGTACAGCCCTGTACAAGAAAATGAAGAAACTTGATCTGAAGTAATCTTTATTCTTTAAGGCTGTATACCAGTCTGCATACATTGTTTCGGAATGTTTTGGACTCACGTAAAGTCCATTGTCCGAATTGAATCTTTCCAGTTATGTTTTTCCCACTTTTGTATGATATTGGAAGCAGGTAAATGACCAGTTCATCTGCGAGTCGGAAGAGAAATACTCCACCAGCATATTCGGCACTTTTTTCGTCCTGTACTTTCATAAAGAAGGTACAGTTATTGTCTCGTCTCTCTTTTGCATCCATCAAGTCAAGCATGCCGTAATGCGGATACATGTTGAATGTAGCCCGCTCTTCCCAATAAGGGAAGCCGTTCCGGTCTGTATTGAGCCATACCATCAGTTTCTCATTTTTGTCCGGCAGGAAACCGTCCAATGTGACGGGCATAATAATCTGTACTTTTGCCATACCTCAGCTTATTAAAAAAGCATGAAACCCATGCAGAATCCAAAGCTGAGGGTCTGGTAAACCCATTGTAAAGATACGCATGGGCTCACGCTATAGGGTATAGCATAAGCCTCACGCAATAGCCTTTACAATTTTTGAAATTTACCAGATTCCAGCTTTGGGCATCTTGCGACTTATGTATATAATCGACGGAAAACATCCCGTAATCCGCCGTTATGTTCTATTTCAAGTTCAAAGATAAGGAATGTTCCCTGAAAATCAAATTGATTCAGGATTTATTTGTCATTCTGTATCTATTCAGCTTTTCTTCTCTCCTCTTCTACACTTTCTATTCCCAGCCGTTCACATAGTTCCGGGTCGTTCTTTATACGTTCCATTTCATCGTTGATGATAGCCTGGGCATCCGCCTTTATCTGGTCATAATTACGCTGTATCTGCTGGAGCATGATGTCATTCCCTTCACTGTCCTTGAACGTGTTGATAACCGGGATTTTTTTATAAGCCTTTTCTTCCGCACTTACTTTGGCATGGTCCACGATAATTTCCGCATGGAAAATCTTCTGGTCTATTTTCTCACCGAAATTATCCGACACGGAACCGACAAACGTACCCTGTGATAGGTTGGAAATCTTGGATGCAGGAATCAGAGAATCCAGCTGGGTATTAATGGATGTGGAAACATCCTGACGGTTGATGGATATAGACTGCCGTTTCTGTAAAATCTTACCGAAACGTTCGGAAAGTGTCTTGGCCGTTTCACCTACCACCTGACCGCTGAATATGTTGCCGACTGTATTTTGAATGTAGGCTAAGCACCCGACGTCCATTTTCATATTACTATGACGGATTTTCGGATAC